>VXSV01000014.1 GCA_009837815.1 Acidimicrobiia bacterium | reverse complement strand
GGAGGTCGGGGATCATGCTTGTCGCCAGCACCCCGACGATCGCCATGTTCGACGGGCCTGCCATCGCTATCGCCTCCTCCGGGGTACCGTCCGGCTGGGTTGGTTGGTTCCCGTGGCGCAGAGGTCGGGTAGTCGGTGTGTGGCCAGGACTCCGAAGACTGCTCGGCTGTTGGTCGAGCTGACGACGAACGCTGTCCCCCCCCCGGTCTAGGTTCTGTGCCGCGGCATCGCCCGGGTCTGCTGTGATCCCTTGATCGCCGCCAGGTCGGGCAGGGTCGCCGACGCCAGGGCTTGGAAGGTCATGTTGGAGGTCCCCGAGATCAGGATCGACGGGAGACGATCCTCGATCCCCCCCCCCGGACAGCAAGTTGAGATCGGCCAAGGCGCCGGTGGCGACCATGGTGTCATTGGAACCGCGGGTGGCGCCACCACTGACCGCCACCCCTTCCTCCGCCCGAGGGAACATCTTGGAAACGGTCTTCACTGAAGACAGGATGCGATCGTCCTCGTACAGCCACAGTTTGGTGAACGGGCGGTAGAGAACCTCCCGGATGCGGGACTCGTCGAACACGATTTCCTTGTCGGCCTTCAGTGACTGTTTGAGGGTGGCTGTCCATTTGATGGCGCCCAGGTTTGTGTTTTGGGTGGCTTCCTCGATGGTCGTTTCGCCCTCTGCTACGGAGAAGCGGGCGTCCTCGTACTCTTCAATCAGCCCTTTGATCCTGGCAATGAGCTCTTCTCGGGAAAAGGAGTACACATACACGTCACAACTCGTCCCTACGCCTCTGGCATGGGAAATCACGGCGGCTTCACGCAATCCCTTGGTGGAACAAACCGGTAGCAGCTTCTCAAAGGTGCCGTCGGTGAGGTTGACCCAGTCGTGCCGATCGTTTACCGGCACCACCTCGAATTGGTCGCTGGCCACATCTCCCAGCTCAGCCAGCCATGAGAACTTCTCTTCGAGAGAGGAGCACTCCGGTACGGCGGCGTAGTGGAGCGCGGCGGGTTCGGCCAGGTCCTCCTGGGGGTTGCGGACCAGCACGGTGATCTGCACCCCGTTGCGTGATCCCCCTCCGAACAGCTTGTCACCTTCCCGCCGGAACTCCTCTCCGCTCTTGTAGGCGTCGCCCCGCAGGTTGATCACATAGATGTCGGTGAACTCGTCGCGCAGGGCGGCCCGCATGCCCGCCAGCGATGTGCCGGTGGCCAGGGAGTTGGGGTGAACAAACGCCAACACCCCCCCCCCGTGCAGTCGATCGGACGCCCACCGCAGGGCCTGCACATATTGGTTTCCGGCCGCGTTTCCTCCCGGTGACCGGCCGGTTATCTCTTTGTGGCGCCGCCCGTAGGTGTCTCTGACCCGCTGCTCCAGGTCGGGGCGGTCCATGCTGGGATTGTCATCCCCGGCGTCTTTCTGCCCCGACCGCCAAGGAGGGTTGGCCACGATCACGCGAATGGATCTTTTGTCCTGGGCGGCGGCTCTTCGAGGGTTATGATCCAGGTCAAGCCTGTCGGTGACTCTTCCGGCCAGCGTGTCCCTCAACACAATGCCGTTGAATGGCCGGTATCCGTCGTCGAACACGCCCCGCGAGGCTGCGGCCTGTTCGATCTTGAGGGTGGCGATGTAGTAGGCCAGAAGAACCAGGTCATTGGCATGCAACTCCTGCGCGTATTTGCGGATCACATCACCATCGGAGAGAAGGGGTTGCCCTTCGGCGTCGTTTAGCGTGAACAGTCTCGAAATAAAGGTGCCGGTTCCGGTAAAGGGGTCGAGTATCTCAACCGCCGGATCGCCCAAGGAGTAGCCAAAATGCCTTCGGCAGGCGGCCTGGGCGCTTTTCAGCATGAAATCCACCAGCGGTATCGGGGTGTAGACGATCCCCAACCGGGCCACCACCTGGGGTATCGCCGATTTGAAGAAGCCCTCGTACACGTCCTGAAGCACTTGGAGTTTGGCGGCGGTCGGGTCGGCGTCGTCGGACACGTCCTCGAACACTCGGGCGATTCGCTCGTAGGAACGATGCAGCGGCTCGATCAACACCTGAAAGTCGAGACCGCAATCTTCCAACTCGGCTATCACCGCATTGAGGTGGCGAGAAACCGGATTCTCATCGGCGAACGGGTGATCGGCGAAGAAGGCGTCGAAAACGGGAATGGTGACCGCATGCTGGGCAACCATTTCCTGGGCGTCCCCCACCGAAAAAGCAGGTATCACCGTTTCTCTCATCCGTTCGGTGAAAGCAACCAAAGCTGCATGACCCTGCCCGGAAGTGGTTTTGCGTTCGATCTCGTTCAGTACCCGGCGGTAAACCTTGGCCGCCCGTTTGCCCCAGGATGCCCAGTAAAGCCGATCTCCCACTTGTTCAACCAAAACCGAAGCGATCTTGGGCAGCAGATCAATCTCGGGAAGGGTCGGCTGATCGGTTTCCTCGGGGGGGTCGCCTCCGGTCTTGTCGATGATGCGGAGAGGTGCTTCACGGGCCAGTCCCGGTGCGTTGACCAGGGCATCGAAACGTTCGTCGTGGGCCCGCAGCGCCCGGCAGACTCTCCATACCTGCTGAAAGGGTGAGCTTCGCAGGAACTCCTCCGAATGGAGGGTTTCCCCGTCGGGAACCAGTACCGGCAACACGATATAGCCGCGTTTTTTTCCGGGGGCGCGGCGCATCACTCGTCCGACAGCCTGCACAATGTCGATTTCCGACTGGCGCGGGGCCAGGAACAACACGGCGTCAAGGGCGGGGACGTCCACTCCTTCCGACAGGCAGCGGGCGTTGCTGAGCACCCGGGTGGTGTCCGGGGGCTGATCGGCGCCCTTCAGCCATCCCACCCGCTCCGACCTCATGTAGGCGTTTTGCTTGCCGTCGATGTGTTCCACATCGAGGGCCAAGACCGGGCGATCCCGATAATCGTCGGAACGCTCCTCCCGGTAGCTGTCGCATACCGCCCGCCAGTGCTCGGCGACTTTCTTGGAGTTGACGATCTTGTTGGTGAACACAATCGCCCGGCGACAGTGCTCGTCGGGATTCAGCATGCCGGCGGCTCTCTCCCGTTCAACGCCCAAAGTGGTGGGATCAGCCAGAGCATCCCAACACCCCACCAGCTGCACCCAGTCTTCGGCGTTGAGAATTCGTGAGCGAGGAACCTTGCCGGTGTTCTCCTCGTACTGTTTCTGATACTCCTCGAAGCTGTGTATGGCGTGCTGCTCACGGTAGGCGATAACAACCACTTCATAGTCCGACAGCAGGTCGGCTTGGACAGCGTCGTAGAAGCTTTGCTGGTAGAGGAGCGGGCCGTACAGGAACTCGTCGTCCATGGAGAAGACTTCCCGATCCTTCTTCTTCCATCCTGTCGCATAAATGCGCTGGGTGGCGGTCATGAACAGGCGGCGCCGGGCATCGAGACGAGCCGGATTGTGAACCAGTTGGAAGGGGCTTTCTCTATCCGAGGACGCCTTTTCCAGGCCGGTGGTGCGATGCGCCTCGTCGCAGATCACCAGATCGAACTCGGGCACACCCAGGTCCTGGGCATCACACACCACCGGCAGAGACTGATAGGTGGAAAAAACCACTGTCATCGCCTCGGGCGCTTCCCGCTTGAGCTTGGACGCCACCTTTTCGACGCTGGTGGTGGGTGGTATGGCCAGTTCCGCCAAGTCGGCGTCTTCGGTGTCCCGCCCGGAACGGGTGTCCGAGCAAACCGCCACATAGCGATGAGGGATTTCCGGATCCTGCTGATATGCCCAAGTGCGCATCGCCTGGCTCATCAAAGCAATGGAGGGCACCAGATAGAGCACCCTTCCCCCCAAGCCCACGTTGCGCTCGGCCGCCCACAACCCCACCTCCGACTTGCCGGACCCACAGGGCATCAGCACCCTACCCCGACCGGAGGTGCTGGACCCGAACAAACCGTTGTGAATGGCGTCCAACGCTTCTTCTTGGTGAGGCCGGGGGATATGGCGTTCCTGGCCCCACCGCAGGGTCTGACTGGGACGCTCGATCAGCTCTCGCCAGTCGCCCACCGGCCAGCCGTCCAGAACATCTTTGGTGATGATCTGGGTGGAGGCTTCATGGAGCTTCTTGCGAGCATTGGCCGAATAGTTGCCGGTGGCGACAAAGATCCTCTCTTTCCACCCTTCCCCCACCGTGTTGGACAGAAACTTGTCTACGGAGGTGGTGCTAACCGATCCACTGCGATAGAACTTGCACTGCACCGCGCACAGTCCCCCCTCTTTCAACTCTCCCACCAAGTCGATGCCTGTGTCTCCCCCGGGGGCATCGGGCCATTCCGACCACATCCACAGGTTTTCGAACCGGTCCCGATACTGCGGGTTGACCAAGAAAGCGTTTCGAATCAACCTTTCGAATGACCGCCCGCGTTGATAGTTGCCGGTGTGGTCGGCTCGCAGGCGATCGAGCGCCTCGGCAAGGTGGGGCATCGCTTCTCCAGGTAACGGGGTAGACTGTGACAGTTTACAGCACCCCCCCGGACCTTCCTGACATGGCCGACCTTTCCCAACCCACCCTGGTGGACCTTGCTCCCGAACAGGGCGACGGTGACAACATCACCGATTGGTGCTTGGAGGAGTTCCGCGCCCACTACCGGGACGAGACCATCACCAAAGACGACATCTGGGAGTACCTGTATGGGGTGATGCACGCCCCCGATTGGCGGGAGCGATATCGCTTCGATCTGCAGCGCAACCTCCCCCGAGTCCCTTTCGCACCCGACTTCGAGGCCTTCCGCCGGGCAGGGCGCAAGCTGATGGACCTCCACATCAACTATGAGACGGTCCCCGAATGGGAGCTGACCTGCCTGGTGGACGACAAGCCGGACGAAGGCGCATCCGATCCCGATGCTTACCGAATCGCCCCCCACAAGAAAATGCGCTGGGGCAAAGACGAGACCGACAAGTCAGAGGACCGCAGCGTCTTTATGGTCAACGACCGGTGCCGCCTGGTGGGCATACCCCCCGAGGCGCACGAATACACCGTATCGGGGCGCTCTCCCTTGGAATGGGCCATAGACAGCCTCCGCTGGAAACTCGACAAGCCCTCTCAGATCGAAGACGACCCCAACGGCTGGCGCGCCTGGGCAGACGAACCCTTCAACCTGATCAGGCACCTGCGGCGGCTGGTGTACATCTCGGTGGAGACCGCCCGAACCGTGAAGTCCCTGCCTCCCTCCCTGGTTGATTCCAAACGCGACCCGCTCTGATCCGAAGCAGTGTCGGCTCGGCTGGTCCAACACGAACAAGAGAACCCGCCTGGCTGTCGGCGCCTCGGGGGGCCGCAACGCCAAAGACTTGTACAATCGGGGGTCTGATGCGTCCCGTTTGGAAAGGCGCCATCTCCTTCGGCTTGGTGAGCATCCCGGTGGTCCTCTACTCGGCCACCGAGGACCGGCGGCCCAAGTTCAAGCAGTTGCGCCAGAGCGACCGGAGCCCCATCCGCTACAAGAGGGTGGCCGAAGCCGACGGCCAGGAAGTCGCCTGGGGCGAGATCGTACGCGGCTACGAGGTGGACCGCGGCGCCTATGTGGTGTTCACCGAATCGGAGCTGTCCGCGGCGGGGATGGGCAAGAAGGGCCTCCCCCTGATCGAGGTGATCAGGTTCGTGGAAGGCGCGGAGATCGATCCCGTCTATTACAAGTCCTCCTACTACCTGAAGCCCGAAAAGACCGGCATGCGCGCCTACCGGATCCTCCTGGAGGCGCTCCGCGCGGCGGGAAGGGTGGGAGTCGCCCGCTTCTCCATGCGAGGCAAGGAGCATCTCTCGACCCTTCGCTTCCACGAGGAGAGTCTCCTGCTGGAAACCATGTTCTGGCCTGACGAAATCCGCGAAATGCCAGCCCCCGAAGACCACGAGGACGCAGAGATCCGCCCCGAAGAGGTGGAGATGGCCCGGCTTCTCATAGAGACGATGAGCGGACCCTTCGTCGGCGGAGACTACAAGGACAAGACCAGAGAGAACATCGAGGAGGCGGCCCGCCTCAAAGTGGAGGGAAAGGAAGTCGTCTCGGTGGACTCTACCTCAGAGCCCGGGGAGGTCGTCGACCTGCTGGCCGCACTCAAAGCCAGTGTGGAGGCCACCAAACTGGCCGCCAAAGACCACGACCCCTCCACTGCGGAGCGTGCGGTCAGCTAGTTGTAGCTCGGGGTGTTGATCGTTTCGATGGCCGGCCTGCGCCGGCGGAGCTGTCGCGCTGAAGGGGAGTAAAGCCGCAGGTCAGAAAGCCAAAACTGAACCTCTGGCCGGCTGTAGAGGACGTTGCCCGACCGTAGAGTTGTCGTACCCGCCCAGATTTACGGACGGTACCGATCGACGTCTTCGCGGATTTGCCTTTCGTATTCGGCGGTCATGGGCCGTGCCCGGTCCACTATATAAAACTCGATGGTTCGCCTCTTCCAGTCTTGCTGAAATTCCATTTGTTTGTCCCCGGTGATGACAAGATCGAACCCTTCGGTTTGGGCGGTGTCTAACAACTTGCCGTTGTCCATATGTTTCCACCCCATGTACTGGACAGAGAACACATCATCATGTTCGAACAGGTGTCGCAGCCGCGGGTCCAGGTCTTCGTCAATCAGTATCTTCACGGGGTCCTATCTCACAGGATCCCAACATTTTGAGCGGTGGCGTGTCTCAGCACCGTTTCGACCTGTTCGGGGTCCAAACCGTACGTTTCGCTGAACTCCCGTGGTGTTCTCCCGGCTTTCAGGAAATCGAACAGAGCCACAACGGGGAAATGTGTGCCTTTGAACGAAGGCATATCGGCAGGGTTGAGTTGCACAGCAGGACAGTCGGCAAGGTCCACTGTTTCCACAGGTGGGTTGTCGGTCATGTAGAGGTAAGCATCCGTGACAGCATCCATGCTTATCTGGAACGTTTCGGAAAATGTTTCAAGGGTCCTTCCCGTTCGGAGCCAATCGGTCAATCCTTGCACTGGGACGCGACGGCCGATAAACGTGGGGGAACCGCTTTTCCGTCCGGGAACATACTCAACAGCAGAACACCCCCGCCAGTCGATCATCGTCAGGATCATCGGGCTGTGAGAATCCACAGGTGCGCTCTTCATGCCATGCCGCCGCATTCAGACTTGTTTCCCACGTTCACCATTGAGGATAGTGCAGGGACGCCAACGACGCCCCTGGGGTAGTGGTTCCCTTTGAGGAGTAGAGCCGCAGGTCAGAAAGCCAAAACTGAACCTCTGTCCAAGATCCGAAGCGCTGCCCCAAACCAGCCCGCTCGCCCGCCGGCGGGGGCGTTGTCTCCCTTTACCCCATCTCCAGGCGGAACATGTCGTCGTACTGCTCCCGTCGCACCACCAGACGGGAGTTCCCGTCGGAGACGAAGACCACCGGGGGCCTGGGGACCTTCTGATAGCCCGAGCCCATCGAATGGCCGTAGGCGCCGGTGACCGGGGTGGCGACGACATCGCCTACCTCCACCGGGTCGGGAAGCCAGCCCGAGGCAACCAGTCGATCGCCGCTTTCGCAGTGCTTGCCCACCACTGTCACCTCCCGCTCCCTCGGGGCGCACACCGCACGGGGCAGGAACACCTCATAGCCGCTCCCGTACAGCACCGGGCGGGGGTTGTCGCTCATCCCTCCGTCCACCGCCAGGTAGGTGCGCACCCCCGGAATCTCCTTGATGGTCCCTACCCGGTAGAGAGTGAGGGCCGCCGCAGCCGCGATCGCCCTCCCCGGCTCGGCCATGATCGGTCCGGTGACCCCCTCGGCCCGGCAGGCCTCCACCAGAGCCTCCGCCCATTGGCCGATGGTCGGCGCCGACTCCCCCTCCACATAGGGGACCCCCAACCCGCCTCCCAGGGACAGCTCCTCCAGATCGAAGGGAGCCGCCATTCTCGATACGATCCGGGCGGCCTCCCGGAACGACTCCAGCCGGAAGACCTGGCTGCCGATGTGGGCGTGCACCCCCCGGGCGTTCATGGAAGGGGACTCCTTGGCCCTGCGAACCGCCCGGTCGGCCGCTCCCGACGACACCGTGAAACCAAACTTGGTGTCGTCGTGGCCGGTAGCCACGAACTCATGAGTTTGAGCGTCCACCCCCGGAGTGATCCGGATCAGGACATCCACGGGCGCACAACCCATCCGGGAGTGAAGCCGGTCGATCCGATCCATCTCGTCGAAGGAATCCACCACCACCCTGCCCACGCCCGACTCGATCGCCATGGTCAGTTCCTCTAAAGACTTGTTGTTGCCATGGAAAACCAGCCTGGCGGGCGGAAAACCCGCCCGCAGGGCCATCGCCAACTCCCCCCCGGTGGCCACATCCATGCCCAGGCCCTCCGACTCAACCAACTTGGCCATGGCCAGGCACAAAAAAGCCTTGGCCGCATAAGAGACTCCCCCACCGAAGGCCTCCATCGCCTCCCGGCACCGGCGGCGCAGATGCGCTTCGTCATAGACGAACAAGGGAGTCCCGTACCGTTCCGCCAACCCAACCAGGTCGCATCCACCTACCGTCAGGCGTCCATCAACCACCTGGGAGGTGACGGGAAGAAGATGAAAAGGCAGAGGTCCGGCCATGACCACTAGGTCTTCGGGGGCGATTACGTTTGCCGAAGGCTACCTGACTGCATCTACCATTCCCGCTATGGAAATAGGCGTAGGCATCCTGGGAGGAGGCACCGTTGGCGGAGAGTTGGCCCGACGCCTCCTCGAGGACCGCCAAGCCATCCTCGCCAAGTCCGGGATCGATCTGCGCCTGCGGGCCGTCGCGGTGCGGGAATTGGACAAGCCCCGCCTCTTTCCCTCCAGCTTCATCGTCGACCGGGCCGATCTGGTGGTCTCCCACCCTGAAGTCGACCTGGTCGTGGAGTTGATGGGAGGGGTCGATCCCGCCCGGGAAATGGTTCTCTCCGCCCTGGATCTCGGCAAACCGGTGATAACCGCCAACAAGGAACTGCTTTCGCTCCACGGGCCCGAGTTGTTCGCCCGGGCGGCGGCGAAAGGGGTGTCCCTCCTGTTCGAGGCGGCGGTTGGAGGAGGAATCCCCTTGATCCGACCCCTTTCGGAGTCTTTGGCTGGAGAGCGAATCGAGCGGGTGATGGGAATCGTCAACGGCACCACCAATTTCATTCTGACCGCCATGGACTCAGAGGGCATCCCCTATCACGCCGCCCTGGCCGACGCCCAGCGACTCGGATACGCCGAAGCCGATCCGACCGCCGACGTGAGCGGGAGCGACGCGGCGGCCAAGGCCGCCATCCTGGCAGGCCTGGCGTTCGGCCGATGGGTGAGCATCGACCGCGTCCACACCGAGGGAATCGCCGACCTTGCCTCACAGGACCTCGGGTTTGCCCGCCGGCTTGGATACACCATCAAATTGCTGGCCGTGGCGGAGAGTTCACCCCATGGGCCGGCAGTGCGAGTTCACCCCGCCCTCGTGCCGTTGGACCACCCCCTGGCCTTGATCCGCGGGGCCAACAACGGCGTCTTCCTGGAGGGACCCTCCATCGGCGAACTCCTGTTCCTCGGGCCGGGAGCGGGAGGGGAGCCCACCGCAACCGCGGTGCTGGGAGATGTGATCCTCGCCTCCCGTGAATTCCTGGCCGGCACCAAGGTGGCCCCTCGGGTTCGGTTCGGCAACGGGGACGTGCGGGACTTCTCGGAGGTGGAGACCCAGTGGTACCTGCGCCTGGAGGTGAAGGACCGCCCGGGAGTCCTGGCCCGGATCGCGGCTGTGTTCGGAGCCCACCAGGTTTCGATCATGTCGGTGTGGCAGGACGGACGGGGAGACTACGCCACGCTCCTTCTGGTCACCCACCACGCCCGGGAGACCAACCACCGGGCGGCCGTCAGGGACCTGGAGGCCCTGGAGGTTGTGAGGCAGGTGGCCGCCACCATTCGAGTAGCGGGCGCCGGTCCCTGATGAAGATCGCCGCCGGCCCGGGCCGGCTGTGAAATACGTCTCGACCCGGGGGGGCACAGAGCCCGCCTCCTTCGACGAGATCCTGCTGGCCGGTCCGGCGCCCGACGGAGGACTCTACGTTCCCGTTCGGTGGCCGGACGCTCCACGGCCGGCCCCGGGGGCGTCCTATCACGAGATGGTGGCCGCCGTGGCCGCCCCCTTCATGGGCGACAGCCTGCTGTCCGAGCACCTCCCCCGACTGGCCGCCGAAGCCTACGCCGACTTCGGGCCGCAGGGGCCCGCGCCACTCCGCGAGGTTGCCGAGAGGCAATGGCTTCTGGATCTGACTTCGGGACCGACCCTCTCCTTCAAGGACTACGCCCTCCAACTGCTGGGGCGGCTCTTCGATCAACTGCTGGAAATCCGGGGAGAGCGGATTCTCGTGCTGGGGGCCACCTCCGGGGACACCGGCTCTGCAGCCATCGAGGCCTGCCGGGACCGGGCCGCCATCGACGTGGTGATTCTTTATCCGCAGGGTCGGGTCTCCGACATCCAGCGTCGGCAGATGACGACCGTGGAGTCCCCCAATGTCCACGCCGTGGCTGTCGAGGGCACTTTCGACGACTGCCAGGACCTGGTGAAGGCGGCCTTCGCCGACGCGGCGGTGCGGCGCCGGATGGCCCTGGCCGCCATCAACTCGATCAACTGGGCGCGGATCCTCGCCCAGATCGCCTATTACCTGTGGGTAGGCCACCGGCTCGGCCGACAGGTCAGCTTCTCGGTTCCCACCGGCAATTTCGGCAACGTTCTGGCCGGATGGGCGGCCCGCCGGATGGGTGGACCGGTCGGACGTCTGGTGGTGGCCAACAACCACAACCGTGGACTGACCCGACTCATCTCCGAGGGTGTGCTGTCCATCGAGGAGGTACGTCCCACTCTCGCCCCGGCCATGGACATCCAGATCCCGTCCAATCTGGAGAGGTACCTGTTCGAACTGGGTTCCCGACGGGGCGGGTGGATGTCGAAGATCATGGACGACTACCGCAGCCGCGGCGAACTGCATCTCGACAGAGAGCTGGGGTCCAGAATGTCGGATGACTTCGAAGCGGGATGGCTGGACGACCGCTCGATAGTCGAGGTGATCGCCGCCGTCCACCACCGGCACGGGATACTGCTCGACCCCCACAGCGCCCTGGGTTGGGCTATGGCGGAGCCTCTGCGCGCGGCCGGCGAGGAGGTGGTGAGCATCGCCACCGCCCATCCCGCCAAGTTTCCCGACGCGGTGGCGGAGGCAGTGGGCTCTTCCCCCGATCCGCCTTCCCGCCTGGCCGACCTCTCAGAGCGTCCGGAACGGATTACCGTGATCCCCGCCCGGCTCGACAGGCTCCTATCCTTACTGGAGAAGACCCGCCACTAGCAACCACCGGCGGAGCCTCCCGTGCTTCACCATCCGGGCCTGTTGAGAGTAGGCGGTGATCTCAGCGGGTTGATTTGATCTGGTGACTGAATGAACACCGAACCTGAAATCATGGAACACCAACCGTTGCTATTCGAAGATCGCATCACCTCAGAACAGGTCACCCTCGCCGACGAAGTGCTGGCCGGGGGAACGGGCGGCGAACAAAGTGTTCGGTTTCCGGTGGCCAGCCTGCTGAAGACGTTCGGGCTTGTTGTTGAGTTGGATCACGAAACAGGTCAGGGACCGTGTGACCTCTGGGTCCAGTCTCACCGGCTGATGATCGAAACCAAAAGACCTGGACGGGCTAGCACGCCGCACGACAAAGGTAGCGGGTCCCAAGGTAGCGAATCTGCTTTTGAACAGTTGACCCGTTACGTCATAGCGAAACACCGAGCGGAAGCCGGAACCTTATTGGGTGGGTCAGAGCCAATCGTGGGACTGATTACCGACGGGCGAACATGGTACGGGTGGATGTTCGAAGATGGGTCCCCGATCGAGTGGTCACAACCCGTTCCCTCCAAGATATCAACCCACGACAGCTACTCCCTATGCGCATGGCTTTGGCCGATGGTGGGTGACGGCACCAGCGGCTTGGTTCCGCTACCAGCCGATCCTTACCTCATGGTGTTCGAGTCCCGTTTGGAGAGTCTCCGTTCGATCTCCACCAGCGTCGACCGGCAGGAAGGACGACCGGCGTATAGGAACCGCCGCACCCAGCATGACCTTTGGTATGAAATGTTAGAAGGGTCGGGTTTGGCCCCGCCCAGGATAGACTCGTCCGACCTGTTCATTCGGCACACTTTCCTGGTGGCGTTGGCCCGTTCTGTCATTAGCGTGCTAGTCAGCGATAACCGCCCGGTCACCTCACAGGATGTGCTGGGTGACGGGTTCGTGTCGTGGGTGCTTTCAGCAACCGGGGGCGAAACGTGGTGCCAGGAGTTGCTGGACACGGTGGGATTGTACGACTGGAGGGCCCGACCGCGGGATGTGATGCGGGACATATATCAAATGGTGATCGACGTGGGGCATCGGAAGATGTTCGGAGAGTACTACACGCCTGATTGGTTGGCTGCGATGATCGTAGAACGCGTGTTGGATGTCGAATGGTTGGATCAGGCCATCGGAGTGGCCCCCACAGAATCCGACCCGGCAGATTCTCATTCGATGGGGGTGCTTGACCCTACTTGCGGCAGTGGAACGTTTTTGTTTTGGGCGGCTCGCAGAATAAGCGACCGCCTTCGGGAAAGAGGTTGGACTGATGTACAGAGAGCCGATTTCACCTCCCGACTGGTCCACGGGATCGACATTCATCCCGTGGCGGTGGAAATATCGCGGGCCACTCTGCTGCGGGCCCTTCCAGCGGTGCCGTCGGGAGGTAGCGACGCTGTACAGGTGTTCCAGGGCGATGCCCTGCTCACCCCCAGCGCCTATTCGGGTGGTTTGTTCGAATTCGGGGACGAGGTACAGTTCACCAGCCCCACCGGTGCTAGATTCTCCATACCCAAAACATTCGCTAAGGCCCCCGATGTAGCTCAACGGTTCCGCCAGTTCGTATCCACAGCTCGCCGAGGCGAACCTCTCCCAACCCACCTGCGAACCGTCCTTTCGGTTCAGGAACAGACCGTACTGACCGACGGCCACCAGCAATTGGCCAAGATCATCAAAGAGGAAGGCAACGGGGTATGGGCATGGTACATGGCCAACCGAGCCGCGCCGCTTCTGCTGTCGGACAAAAAGATCGACCGGATCGTCGCCAATCCCCCCTGGGTGCGGATGTCCAACATTCAAGTACCTGCCCGAAAAGAAGCGTTGGAAGAACTGGCCAAAACAGAAAACCTGTGGGTGGGAGGACAAAACGCCACTGGATTCGATGTAGCAGCACTGTTCGTTTGGCGGTGCGGGCGACTTTACTTGAAGAACCGCCGACACAGCGGGGCGGGATGGGTCACAAACCAGGCCGCCATCACCGCCGGCAACTGGAAAGCGTTCCGAAAACAGATGCTCGACCTGACCGGGGACCTCACTCTCAATGTTGAGGTCTTCGGATTAGGACAAGTCAAAGATCAACCGTTCACTGGCGCCAAAACCGCAGTCTGGTATGAGGGGACAGCATGCTGGCAACCCGGTCGGATCACAGACCTGACCACCCGCGATCGGATAGATCGGGAGGAACCGTGGGCAACGGCCCAGCAAAAGCTCGAAAAGACCGTCCGGCCACAGATTCGGGTCGCCCCCTCCGAATATCTCAATGAACAGGGTCGCCCCCTCTTCCGCAACGGTGCCACGCTCTTTCCCCACTGTCTTATCAAAATCACAGACGTCCAGCCGTCCCACACATCAGGGCATGTGAAGGTCACAACCGCCAAATCCAAACAGGCACCGTGGAAACACATCCCCCCACAAACCGGTGACATCCCGGCACACTGGGTCAAAAACGCGGTGTTCTCCAACGACCTGTGGCCCTACGCTGTCTCCCCCACACCAACCCGTGTGATAATCCCAACCCACCCGGGGGGACAGCGCCTCCTAGACGCCCCCCCCGGGGACTATGGGCTGCCCTCGACCAGTTATGGAGCGACAATCGAGGCCGAGGTCGATCAACCCCTCGGACGCTCGCCGGACAAATCAACCACCATCGGAAACTCGCCGCCCAACTCGATGTGGGAACAAACCGATCGGATCTACCAAAACAATCGGGGACAAGGCAGCACCACACCGCGGACGTTGCTAGGCCGATTGGACCACCAACGGGGCCTCACCAATCAACTAAGAGAGAGAGAGAGAGAGAGAGAGATTGGACGGTGGTGTATAACGCTTCCGGCCAGACTCTCAGAGCCGCCCGAACATCCCACCCCCTAATCGTGGAGAACTTTTTTTACTGGTGGCGAACCGAAAACGAACAGGAAGCCGCCTACCTAGTGGCGCTTCTCAACGCCGAGGTTCTCCAGCCTCTTTACCGGGCGGCCCGGAAGTCAGACCGCCACTTCCACCAGCACATCTGGCGGGAAGTACCCATACCCCGATACAACTCAAACAACCGGCATCATGCACAGATAGCGGTTCTCTGCGCGCAGGCCGAACAGATCGCAAAGGACGCCATGGCAGGGATTCAGGCAGGTGGACAAGTTAAGACATCCACGACCATCCGTACCGCTCTCAGTGACTTTGGCCTAACAAGAGACATCAACCAACTGGCCGCAAGGATAGTCCGATAGCCGCACTTCTTTCAAAGCAAACCTCGCCACCTGGGTGCCACCGCCGAGGATCAAAAGGTTCCAACCATCGCGTCGACTGCCACCCGGAACGCCGCATCAAGACCCATTTTCTTTCCCAAGGTACGTGACCACGGCTGAACTCGACAGAATTCCCTGCCCGGGCTCCGTCTCCGGCCGTTTTCACCGGAAACATCAAAACAGAGGACCGTAGAGGCCTTAGAAAAGTTGCTCTGGCACTCTGATGCCCCCTTAGCAGCGCCGACCGGTGGCCCCGGCCGATCCGAAGCGTCCGTCTATGGGTTTGACATAGAGACGCCCGATCTGTTATAGTGGGTGCGGTCTGGTTCGTCCGCCCATTTGGGTCCGGCGGCGAACACCCGAGAATCTTTTTCAAGGCGGTTTTCTGTAACGCGTTACAGCCCCTTCCTCCACAGAGTAAGCAATAGGCAATTCGGAAACTTCCAGAAGATGAGGAATCCTCTATGACCAGTGAATCCGAAAACGGACAACTCCACTCCAAATCCGTCGATGACCTGCGCCAAATCGCTTCGGCGATCGGCATCGACTCCGGCGCGATGGGCAAGGAGCAGCTGATAACAGCCATCACAGGCAGTGGCGGCGAAGCCACCCCGAGCGGCGACAAGACACCTCAGGCGCCCCGGGCTCGCAGCGGTGGACGCCAGCAGGCCC
>VXSV01000054.1 GCA_009837815.1 Acidimicrobiia bacterium | reverse complement strand
TGATCCCGGCGATGATCGAGGTTGATGCGTCCACAAAGGAGATAGCGAACCAGCTAGGTCGGTGCCCGTCGACCATCCTCCGGGAATTGAGTCGGCCTTTTATCCACATGATCCGCCAACATTTCCGTGCCCTTCCGCCGTTGCAACTCCGCCGGATCCGTGTCAGGAAACCCGCGGCCTTGCCGATGTGCACATGTCGCAACACCGAAAACAAGCCGCCAGCCCACACAGGCATGCCAAGGAGAGACAGGTATAACAGGGAATGATCCAGGGGTTAGCATTCTGGGGACATGCTGCGTTTTCTCACTGCAGGCGAATCCCACGGGCCCGGGCTGGTGACCATCGTGGAGGGTGTGCCGGCCGGTTTGGCTTTCAGCGCCGAGGACCTGGCCGGGGAATTGGCCCGCCGGAGGATGGGATATGGCAGGGGGAACCGGATGAAGCTGGAGCGAGACGAGTTGGAGATCATGGGAGGTGTGCGCCACGGCTACAGCCTGGGGAGTCCGGTGGCGGTGATCATCCGCAACACCGAATGGGCCAAGTGGGAAGAGGAGATGAGTCCCTTCGGTGGGCGTGAGCCACGGCGGCGAATGACCACCCCCCGCCCGGGGCATGCCGACCTTGCCGGGATGATCAAATACAACACCCATGACGCCCGCAACATCCTGGAGCGGGCGTCGGCGCGCGAGACCGCGGCCCGGACCGTGGTCGGGTACCTGTGCAAGGTGCTGCTGGCGACGCTTGACGTGAGCGTGTTCAGCCACGTCGTGACCATCGGGGAAGCCTCGGCCCCCGACCATCCCCTCCCGGTCCCATCCGATCTGAAGACCATCGACCAGTCGCCGGTCCGGGTGTTCCACTCCCAGGCGGAAGCGGCCATGGTCGACGAGATCGAGGCGGCCAAAGCCGACCGGAACACCCTGGGCGGGGTGGTGGAGGTCCTTGCCTACGGGTTGCCTCCCGGCATTGGCAGCCACGTTCACTGGGACCGCAAGCTCGACGGGTTGCTGGCGGGGGCGCTGATGTCCATCCACGCCATCAAGGGAGTGGAGATCGGGGACGGTCTCCGTTCCGCCGCCCGGCGGGGCGCTGTTGCCCATGATGAGATCTTCTACGAGGACGAGGAAGGGTACTTTCGAGAGACCAATCGGGCGGGGGGTACCGAAGGTGGTATCACTCTGGGCGGGATTCTCCGGGTCAGGGCAGCCATGAAGCCCATCTCCACAGTGATGCGTCCCCTCAACACCGTGGACGTGGACACCCGCCAACCGCAGAAGGCGTTTCGGGAGCGGTCCGATGTCTGCGCTGTTCCGGCGGCGGGAGTGGTCGCCGAGCAGATGGTGGCATTCGTTTTGGCCCGAGAAGCGCAGAGGATGGTGGGGGGCGACACGGTGGAGGACCTGATGGCCGGGTGGCGGTCCCATTGGAGAAAGGTGGAGCAGTTCTGACCCCGAAGCTGTGGCTGATCGGGATGATGAGTTCCGGGAAGACCAAGGTGGGCCGCATGTTGTCCCGGCGGAGCGGGTTTCCCTTCCTGGACGTCGATGACGAGATCGTGGAACGGGCCGGCATGACCATCCCACGGATTTTCGCCGAACGGGGAGAGCCGGCCTTTCGGATGATGGAATCCGAAGAGGTGGCTCGCATCTGCCGGACCGAAGGCCGACTGGTGGTGGCCACCGGGGGCGGAGCGATCCTCGACGCCGAGAGCCGCAGGCTGATGCGGGACAGCGGTCTGGTGGTATGGCTCGATCCACCGCTCTCCTCTCTGATCGCCAAGGGCAAGACGGCCAACCGCCCCCTCCTGCAGGGCCATGCCGACCTGGGGGCTCGATACACCGAGATCTGGGAGTCCCGCAAACACCTTTATGAAGAGGCCGCCCACCTGCGGATGGACATGGACGGAAAGACCCGGAAAGTGGTGGCCGAGGAAGTGTGGAAACTGTGGAAAGCATCCTGATCGGAGAGGAGTGCGAGATCCTCGTCTCCGAGGGCCTGCCTGTTCCTCTCCTTCCTCCCCGTCCCCGAACTCCCCGTTCCAAGGTGGTGGTGGTTACCCAGCCCGGAGCAGCCGCTCGCGTGGGCGCCGCGGCGGTCTCGCGCATCTCGGAGGATGCTTCGGAGACGGAGGCCGATCCGGTTGCCGTCCACACGGTTCGGATACCCGACCGAGAGGAAGCCAAGACCCTTTGGGTAGTGGAGGACGTCTACCGGGAACTCGACCGTCACCGGGTGGACCGCCACGACACGATCGTGGGAGTGGGGGGCGGAGCGGCCACCGACCTGGCGGGATTCGTGGCGGCCACCTGGCTCCGGGGAGTGGAGGCTGTGTATGTTCCCACCACCCTGCTGGGGGCGGTGGACGCCGCCATCGGGGGCAAGACCGGGGTCAACCGGGAGGGAAAGAACCAGGTGGGCGTCTTCCGCCATCCCCGGAGGGTGGCGATCAGTGTCGAAGTCCTGAGATCCCTGCCTCGTCCACTCCTGGTGGAGGGCATGGGGGAGGCCCTGAAGGCCGGGCTCATCGCAGACCCGCGGCTGGTGGAAGTCCTGGAGTCCGACGGGCTGGGCGCCCCGCTCACCGAAGTGGTGACCCGGGCGGTGCGGGTGAAGGCGGAGGTGACCGCCGGCGACTTCTTCGAGACGGGCCGCCGGGCGATCCTCAACTACGGGCACACGGTGGGCCACGCGGTGGAGACCGCCACCGGCATCCCCCACGGCCACGCGGTGGCGGTGGGCTTGGTGGCCGCCGGGGCGATCTCGGAGCGGAAGACGGGGTTCGCTCACGCGGAACGCCAGCGGGAGGTCATTGCCTCCCTGGGACTGCCGGTCCGCTCCCCGGAGGCGCCGCGTCCGGTGATCATGGACCTGGTGGGAAGGGACAAGAAACGTCTGGGCGGGTCGCTGCCCAAGATGGTGCTATTGGAGGACTTCGGGAAGCCGGTGGTGGTCGACGTAACCCTCGACGACCTTGAGGTGGGATTGACGGCGGTGGGGTTGTGATTCTCTACACTTCGGCCTGCTGATGGTCTCCACCAACGACGTTCGTCCCGGCATGGCGCTGGAACTCCCCGACGGGGTGTTCTCCATCGTCACCTACCAGCATGTCAAGCCGGGCAAGGGAAGGGCTTTCGTGCGAATGAAGCTGAAGAACGCCGAGACCGGCCAGGTGCTGGACCGGACTTTCCGGGCGGATGAGGACGTGCCGCAGGCGATCATCTCCAGGAGGGATCATCAGTACCTGTACCGGGATGACCTGGGCTTTCACTTTATGAATCTTGATGACTACTCCCAGTTCGCCCTCCCCCCCGGCGAGGTAGGCGACGAAGCGGGGTATCTGGTGGAAGGTATGACCATGACCATCGCTTTCCACCGAGAACGCCCGATAGGCATGGAACTGCCGCCGTCTGTGGAGATGGAGGTCACATTCGCCGAGCCGGCGGTCAAGGGCGACCGGGTGTCGGGCGCCACCAAGGAGGTGACCGTCGAAACCGGAATCAGTGTCAGGACGCCGCTATTCGTGTCGCAGGGTGACCGCATCCGGGTGGACACCCGCACCGGCGCATATCTCACCAGGGCGTGAACAGCCGGCCCCCCTCGGAGGCGCCTCCCGAGTTATTCGACTCCTCCGATGACCCGCGACACCAGGCGCTTCGGATCCTCTACGAAATGGCTATGTCGGACGGCTTGGGCGCCGGGCACGAAGAACTCCTGGAGGGAAAGCTCCCCAAGGCGTCCCTGATAGTGCGAGGGGTTTTGGCCGACGTCGAAAACATCGACCTTCTCATCGAGCGAGCAGCCCAGGGGTGGAGAGCAAACCGCATGCCTGCGGTGGACCTGACGGTCTTGCGCATGGCGGTGTACGAACTCCGTCACCACAGCCGCACCCCGGTCGCGGTGATCATCTCCGAAGCGGTGCGGATGGCCGGGGAGTACTCGACCGAGCGCAGCGGCCGATTCGTCAACGGGGTACTCGCCACACTGGCCGCCCGGATTCGGCCCGATGAGGCGGCCCGGCCCGTTCAGACCCCCTCCGGCTCCTCTGCTTCCCGGCGGCGGGCCGAACAGGCTCTCTTGGTGACAGCCGACGGGGAGGTCTTCCGTGGATGGTCGGTGGGAGACTCGGGGACCACGGTGGGCGAGGTGGTGTTCAACACCGCCATGAGTGGTTACCAGGAAGTGTTCACCGATCCCTCCTATGCCGGACAGATCGTGGTGATGACTTCCCCGCACATCGGCAACTACGGAGTTACTGCCCTCGACTCCCAGTCGGGAGGGCCCGCCGCCGCCGGTGTGGTGATGCGAGCCTATTCCCGGCGTTACTCCAGTTGGAGAGCCGAAGGTGACCTCTCGGAGTTCTTCGCCGAGCATGGGCTGGTTGCCGTGGCGGGGATCGACACCCGCCGATTGACCCGTCACATCCGCGATAGGGGGGCGATGCCCGCCGCCATGGGCGGGGGAGCGTCTCTGAGGGAGTTGACCGAGATGGCCGCCGCCGCCCCGGTGATGGTCGGACAGGACCTCGCCTCGGCGGTGTCCACGGCCGATTCCTACACGGTGTCGCCCTCCGGAGCCACCCGCGGGACAGTCGTCGCCATCGACTTGGGGATCAAACGGGACATCCTGGAGCACCTGACCCGCCGGGGCCTGGAGGTGAGAGTGATGCCGTCGGGAGCCTCAGCCTCCGACATCCTGGAAGCCGGACCCGACGGCGTGTTCCTGTCCAACGGTCCCGGGGACCCCGAGCCTCTCAAGGCGGCCATAACCACTATCCGGGGGATCTTGGGCAAGACGCCCGTGTTCGGGATCTGCCTGGGACAGCAGGTCCTGGGACTGGCCTTGGGGGCCGACACCTACAAGCTTCCGTTCGGTCACCACGGCGGGAATCATCCGGTGCGACGGTTATCCGACGGGAAGGTTGAGATCACCTCCCAGAACCACGGGTTCGCAGTCGACCTGTGGTCGCTTTCCTCCGGATCGGCGCCTGCCCGCAAAGGACTGGTCACGCCGAAACTGCTGCCCGAGGTGGTGGAATCGGAGTTCGGAGCGATCGCCCCCACCCACCAGAACCTCAATGACGGCACCCTGGAAGGGATGGAATGCCGGGACATCCCGGCATTCGCGGTGCAATACCATCCCGAGGCCGCTCCCGGACCCAGGGATGCGGTGGGACTCTTCGACGAATTCCTGCGCCTCATGGACCGCGGGGTCTGAGCCGCGGATGCCTGCCCGAACCGACATCCGTTCCATCCTCCTGGTGGGATCGGGTCCCATCGTGATCGGCCAGGCCTGTGAGTTCGACTACTCCGGAACCCAGGCCGCCAAGGCGCTGCGCCGGGAGGGGTACCGGGTGGTGCTGGTCAACTCCAACCCGGCCACCATCATGACCGATCCGGAGTTCTCGGACCAGACGTATGTGGAGCCCATCACCCCCGAGATGGTGGAGAGAATCATCGACCACGAGCGTCCCGACACCCTGCTCCCCACCTTGGGAGGACAAACCGCGTTGAACATCACCGCCGAACTGGTGAAAAGGGGGACGCTGGACCGGTACGGCGTGGAACTGATAGGCGCGGGCATGGAGGCTATCGAACGCGCCGAAGACCGGGGGAGGTTCCGGGAGGTGATGGCGGAAGCCGGGATGGAAACTCCCCGCGCCGGGTATGCCCGGTCGATGGCCGACGCCCGTCGGATCGCCGGGGACCTCGGCTACCCGCTGATGATCCGGCCCTCCTACATACTGGGCGGCGGCGGGACGGGTATGGCGCACGACGCCCGGCAGTTCGAGGAGGTGGCCCGCAGGGGTTTGGACGCATCCCCGGTCTCCGAAATCCTGGTGGAGGAGTCGGTGGAGGGATGGAAGGAATTCGAGTTGGAGGTGATGAGGGACCACGCTGACAACGCGGTGGTGATCTGTTCGATAGAGAACCTGGACGCCATGGGGGTGCACACCGGGGACTCGATAACCGTGGCGCCGATCCAGACCCTGTCCGACCGGGAGTACCAGGAGATGCGAGACGACGGGATCGAGGTGCTGCGGGCCATCGGGGTGGCCACGGGGGGATCCAACGTGCAGTTCGCAGTGGATCCCGAGACCGGTCGGCGCCTGGTGATCGAGATGAATCCCCGAGTCTCACGCTCTTCCGCTCTTGCCTCCAAGGCCACGGGCTTTCCCATCGCCAAGATAGCTGCGCTGCTGGCGGTGGGCTACACCCTCGATGAGATCACCAACGACATCACCGGACTCACTCCGGCGTCGTTCGAGCCGGCCCTCGACTACGTGGTGGTGAAGGCTCCCCGCTTCGATTTCGCCAAGTTTCCGGCCACTCCCCGCCGTCTCGGCTCTTCCATGCAGAGCGTCGGGGAGGCCATGGCCATCGGCCGGACCTTTCCGGAGGCGCTGCAGAAGGCGTTGCGCAGCCTGGAGACCGGCCGAATGGGATTGGGCGCCGATCCGGGTTCGCGGCAGATGGAGAAGCTCACCGCAACAGAACTCTCCGAACTGTTGACCACCCCCACCCCCGACCGGGTGACAGCCGCCGGCGAAGCGCTGAGAAGAGGATGGTCGCCCGCTGAGGTCTCCCGCCTCACCGCCTACGACCCCTGGTTCACCCACCAGATACTGGAAATCGTCGAGCTTCGTGAAGAGTTGATGGAGCGGGGTCCCCAAGATGAGTTGTGGGAAGAGGCCAAACGTTACGGATTCTCCGACGCGCAACTGTCGTATCTGTGGGGTAGAAGCGAGGGGGATGTCCGCCGCGCCCGGCTGTCCCGGGGGATCCGGCGCACCTACAAGACGGTGGACACCTGCGCGGCCGAGTTCGCCGCGCAAACCCCCTACATGTACGGCACCTTCGAGGATGAGGACGAGGTGCCGCCCTCCACCCGTCCCAGGGTGGTGGTGCTGGGGGCGGGTCCCAACCGGATCGGGCAGGGTATCGAGTTCGACTACTGCTGCGTACAGGCGGCCTTCGCGCTCGGAGACGCCGGATACGAGACGGTGATGGTCAACTGCAATCCCGAAACGGTCTCCACCGACTACGACACCTCCCATCGTCTCTACTTCGAGCCTCTGACGGTGGAGGACGTTCTGGATGTGATAGCCGCTGAGGAACCGGTGGGCGTGATAGTCCAATTCGGCGGCCAGACCCCGCTCAACCTGGCGAAGCGGCTCGCCGAGGCGGGGGCGCCGATCGCCGGCACCTCTCCTGCCTCCATCGATCTGGCGGAGGACCGCGAGCGGTTCTCGGGCCTGTGCAAGCGTTTGGGGATTCCCCAGCCCCGCCACGGCCTTGCCCGGTCCCGGAGTGAGGCGCGCCGCGTTGCCGAGGAAATGGGCTTTCCGGTGGTGGCCAGGCCGTCGTTCGTGCTGGGCGGAAGACGGATGGAGGTAATCGGAGACCCCGATGATCTGGAGCGTTATCTGGAGGAGGTGTACGGGAGCATCGACGAAGCCGACCTGGCCGGGGCCCCTCTCCTGATCGATTCCTTTTTGGAGTCGGCCATCGAGATCGATGTGGACGCCGTCTATGACGGACATGAACTGCTGATGGGGGGGATAATGGAGCATGTCGAGGAGGCCGGTGTTCACTCCGGGGACTCGGCCTGCATCACTCCTCCCCGCACCCTGGGACCCCCCGCCCGCAAGACCATCCACGAGATGACCGCCGCCCTGGCCTCGGCTCTGGATGTCAGGGGTCTTATCAACGTCCAGTACGCCGTCCAGGGCGAGGAGGTTTACCTACTGGAGGCCAACCCCCGCGCCTCGCGCACCGTCCCGTTCATCTCCAAGGTGCGCGGGCTGCCGCTTGCCAAACTGGCGGCGCGGGTGATGATGGGCGCCTCCCTCCGGGAGTTGCGTTCCGAAGGCCTGTATGAGGGTGGGGAAGAGTCGCCGATGGTAGGTGTCAAGGAAGCGGTCCTGCCCTGGGAGCGCTTCCCGAGTTCGCATCCGGTGCTGGGTCCGGAGATGCGCGCCACCGGGGAAGTGATGGGAGTCGCGGGCGATTGGAAAACGGCTTATGGCAAAGCGCTCCTGGGGGCGGGCGACCGGTTGGTGAAAGAAGGATCGGTGCTGATGCTGCTTGCCGCGGAGGACGTCTCCTCAGGAGAGACGCTCATCGAGGCATGGGCCCGGAGTGGCGTATCTCAAATAGCCGACCACCGAACCGCAGCGACCTGGCAGAGCCCGAATGTGAAGTCCCTGGGGCCGGGGGAGGATGGGCGCCGGCAGGCCTTGGAACTGGTCGAATCGGGGGAGGCGACTTTGGTTGTCAACACCTACGGAACCGATGTGTCCCGTTTCGACGGTCGGGCGCTCTACCAAGCGGCTCGCCGGCGGGGCATCCCCTATATGACCACCCTGGCTGCGGCCGGCGCCGCGGCCGAGATTCTCTGCTCGAACCTCGACGCCATCGGCGTTCCCCGTAGCCTTCAGGACTGGCGTCGATGAGTTCGGGAACCGAGCGGGTGCTTGTCCGGCTCGATGGAGCGGACGCAGAGGACACGATCAGAACCGCCCAGGAACTGAGCGGAGGGGTGGGGGGCTGGGTGATAGGCATGGATTTGCTCCTGGACTGCGGTCCGATCCTGGTGGGGGCTGTTTGCGCTCTGGGGAAGCCTGTGCTGGTCGATCTGAGCTTCCTTGCGCGGCCACCGATGGTGGCCAGGGCGGTGGCGCGGATGGGCAAGCTGGGGGCGCGGTGGGTGGCCGTGTCGAGTTTGGGCGGCCGGATGGCTGTAGAGGCGGCGGTCGAGACCGCGGGAAACTATTCGGACACCGAGGTGGCGGTGTCGGCCTCCTTGACGGGGTGGCTCCGGGAGGACGAGTTGAGAGGACTGGGATTCAGGGACACCCCGGGTCAGCAGGTCTCTCGGGTCACCAAACTGGCGGTCCGATGCGGGGCCGGCGGGATCGTCTTCCCCGCCCGGGAGTTGGGGGTGGTGGTCCAGACTTCGGGAAAAACCGCAGCCCTCTCCAGAATCGCCGAAGCTCCCCACCGTCTATCCTCACAGAGAGACATGGCTGACACGGCCGACATCTTTGCCGGGGGCGCCCACTTGGTGATTGCCCAGCAGCCCGCTGTTATGGCGGAATGACTTTATGAGGTTATTGACTTTTTCATGCCGGCCCCCGATGATGGTAAAGTATGCGTTCGGTTTACGAAGTGTCAACTTCTGACACACTCGAGTATCGGCCTTCCGATCGGCAATAAGGAGAATCATGAAACCACCACCTCTAACCTCTGAGCAGCGCAAGGAAGCTCTTGCCAAGGCAGCAGCCGTTCGCAAGGGCCGGGCAGAGATCAAGGCCGACTTGAGCGATCGGCGGGTGACCATCGCCGAGCTATTGGAGCGCACCGACGATCCGATGGTGGGGGGCATGAAAGTATCGGCCGTGGTGTCTTCTCTGCCGGGGATCGGCAAGCAGCGTACGCAGCAGCTCATGGCGAGGATAGGCATACTTGAGAACCGGCGTCTGCGGGGCCTGGGATACCGCCAGCGGGAAGCCTTGATCGAAGAACTGTCCTGAGAGGAGACACCGCGGGGTCTTGACCAAGCTTTCGAGCCTGGTTTTGGTGGTGTCCGGCCCTTCGGGGGTCGGAAAGTCCACTGCGCTGGCCGGGTTGGCCGAACTGGAAGAGGTTGAGGTGGTCGTCTCCTATACCACCAGGTCGCGTCGCCAGGACGAGACCGACGCGGTGGACTACCACTTCGTAGACGAGGAGACTTTCCGGGAAATGGTCGGCCGGGACGGGTTCTTGGAGTGGGTCACCTACGATGGGAACTTCTACGGGACTCCGAAGCGGGCTGTCGAAGAGGTACTGGAAAGGGGAAGGGTGGCTGTGCTGGAGATCGAGCGGCAGGGAACCGTGGCGGTCAAGCGGCAATTTCCCCAGACGGTCGCAGTGCTGCTGGAACCCCCTTCCCGGGGAGACCTGGAGGCGAGATTGCGCTCCCGGGGCGCATCGGGCGAATTCGTTGATCGTCGCCTGGCGCTTGCCGAGCGGGACGACCCGGTGCGCGGGGACCTGTATGACCAGATTGTGACCAGTTCCGAAACAAGCGAAACCGTGGGGGCTTTGGTCCGTATAATTGAGGCTCGTTACCGGCCTTCGGCACCGGACTGACTTGGAGAGGCGGCCTTAGAGAATGAAAATCGAAGAAGTAGTTGATCGGATTGGAAACCGTTTCTCATCCGTTGTGGTGGCTGCCCGCCGCGCCCGCGACATCCAGGGTTACTACGCCCATTTGGGACAGGGCATCGGAAAGTTCATCCCGCCCCAGGTTCACACCTACGCCCGGAAACCCTTGACAATCGCCATGGAGGAGATCGTGGAAGGCAAGGTGGTGTTGGGTTCGGCGGAAGACTCTGAAGACAGCGAAGACCCGGAAGCCCCCGAAACCCCCGAAACCCCCGAACTCTGATGATCGGGGGCCGCCGTGTCCTGTTGGCGGTGACCGGGGGAGTAGCTGCCTTCAAGGTTGCCACGCTGGCCAGGATGCTGATCGACCACAGAGCCGAGGTGCGGGCTGTGATGACCGTCTCATCCCTCAAGTTCCTGGGCGCCAACACCATGGCGGCCATTACCGGTCGCCCGGTGATCACCGACCTCTTCGATTCTCCCGATTCGGTAAGTCCCCACACCGAAGCCGCCGAGTGGGCTGACCTGGTGGTGGTGGTTCCCGCCACCGCCGCCTCGCTCTCCCGGCTGGCTCATGGTCAAGCCTCCGATCCCGTCTCGGCAACGGTGCTGGCCGCCACCTGCCCGATCGCCGTGGTTCCGGCCATGCACACCGCCATGTGGGAGCACCCGGCGACCAGACGGAACGTGGACACTCTCCGATCTGACGGAGTGGCGGTGCTGGGACCGGTGAGTGGTCGCTTGGCGGGAGGTGACAGAGGAGCGGGCAGGATGGTGGAGCCCGATCAGGTTTTCTCGATGGTCGAGACCATGTTCGAGGCCCCGCTTAGGGGAGTCCGGGTGGTGGTGACCGCCGGGGGCACCCGGGAAGCCATCGACCCGGTCCGGTTCCTGAGCAACCACTCCTCGGGCAAGATGGGCCATGCGGTGGCGGCCGAGGCGGCTCTCAGGGGCGCGGAGATCACCCTGGTCACCTGCTCTCGCCTGGAATCGCATCCCGGCGTGAAACGGGTGGACGTGGTTTCGGCCCACGAAATGGCCGAGGCGGTGGGATCCATAGAGGCGGATGTGGCGGTGATGACCGCCGCGGTGGCCGATTTTCGTCCCAAGACCGCCCAGGCCAGGAAGCTGGCCCGAGGGGACGGGCTGAGGATGTTGGAATTGGAGGCCACCCGCGACGTGCTGGGCGAGGTCCTGGCTCGGAGGCAGCGTCCACGGGTGGTGGTCGGCTTCGCCGCCGAAACCGGCGGGGTGGAGAGGGCGGTCGCCAAGGCGAAGGCGAAGGGCGTCGACCTGATGGTCGCCAACGACGTCACCATCCCCGGGTCGGGCTTCGAGTCCGACAACAACCAGGTCACCCTGATCAGACCCGGCGGCGAAACCGAGTCCTGGCCGCTCCAATCCAAGACGCGGGTGGCTGAGCGACTGTGGGATGAGATCGCCCTTATGCTGGAAGACGACTGACAGAGGGGTTTATCTTGGGCTCGAGAATCTGGTCTTTCACCTCCGAGTCTGTTGCGGAAGGACATCCCGACAAGGTGGCTGATCTGATCGCCGACCGGATCCTCGACGCGGTGATGGAGACGTTTCCCGGTTTCCCCCGACCCCGGGTGGCCTGCGAAGTCCTGGTTACCGGCTCTCGCGTGATACTTGCCGGTGAGACGTCCCATGGTCTTGACGACGGAGTGGTGGAGCACACCGCCCGGCAGGCGATCTCCGATGCGGGATACGGACCCGGCGATCCTGAGTTCCCCTGCGACGGCGTTGAGGTCATCAACCTCATCCAGCCCCAGTCACAGGAGATTTCCGACATGGTTGTGGGGGCGGAGATCGGTGCGGGGGACCAAGGGATCATCTTCGGTTTCGCCTGCGATGAGACTTCCCCGCTCATGCCCCTTCCCATCCACCTGGCGCACCAACTGGCCCGTCGACTGGCCGAGGCGCGGCGCCTGGGGATCATTGACTACCTGCGTCCCGACGGGAAGACCCAGGTGACGGTCGAGTACCACGGCCGGAGCCCGGCGCGGGTCACCCAGGTGGTGGTGTCGGCCCACCACCAGCAGGATGTGGACTACCAGACCCTTCGGGAGGACATCGAGCGGGAGGTGATCCTCCCGGTCGTCCCGGCCGACCTCCTGGGGGAAGGCACCCGCTTTCTCATCAACCATTCGGGATCATTCGTTTCCGGCGGTCCCGCCGCCGACACGGGGCTCACCGGTCGCAAGCTGGTGGTGGACACCTACGGGGGATACGGTCCCCATGGTGGCGGGGCCCTCTCGGGCAAGGACCCGACCAAGGTGGACAGGTCGGCTTCCTATGCGGCCCGACATGCCGCCAAGAACCTGGTAGCGGCCGGATTGGCCCGCCAGTGCTCTCTTCAACTCAGCTATGTGATAGGGATGCACGAGCCGCTCTCTCTCCATGTGGATTGCTACGGCACCAATACGGCGCCCCTCGAATCCTTGGAGAAGGCGCTGGGCGCAGCGCTGAGTTTCCGGCCGGAAAGGATGATCGAAGACCTCGGCCTCTGGGACCTGCGGTTCAGCGACACCACTCTCTACGGGCACTTCGGACGGGAGGACGCCGGGTTTGCCTGGGAGAAGACCGACCTGGCCGAGCGGCTGAGGGCAGAGGCGCTCTCTCTGTGACCTCCGCCGTCCGGGTAGTCCCGGCGGTGGCCGCCTTCGACGTGGACCAGGGATTCTGGTATTCGGTTCCCGCTCATCTGTCCCCGAGGATCGATCTGGGCTTCAAGGTGCGGGTGCCGCTGGGAGGAAGCCACGTTCACGGATACGTCGTGGAGTGCGGCGACCGTTCGCCCCAAAAGCTCAAGCCGGTCTCCTCTCTGAGTGGCGACCTGCCGGTCTTCGACGGCCCGCTGCTGGCGGTGTGCCGGTGGGCAGCCCATCACTACGTGGCCCCGCTGTCCACCATCCTGGCGAAGACCGCGCCGCCCAACGCCCCCCGAACGGCCCTCCCCGGCCGGGAGGACTCGACCCTATCTCCCAGTTTCGGCGGCGAACATCCCGCAGCCCGGTTGGGAGCTGACGCGGCGACAGGACGGCGGAGAAGGCCCGGGTGCCTGCTCATCCACCCTTCGGACCCCGAGTGGGTCGGGCCCCTGCTTGGCCCCGCCCTGGGCGCTGGACGATCGGTGATGGTTGTGGTGCCCACCGCCTTGGAGGAAGAACGCACCACGCACCTGCTTCAGGAGACGTTTCCGGGCCGGGTTTCGGGCGCCAGCAACCGGCATTCGGATCGTCACAAAACCGTGGTTTGGGCACAGTTGGCCACCCGGGGCGGGATGGCGCTGGTGGGAACCCCCGGGGTGGCGCTTTGGCCGATGGCCGACCCGGGCTTGGTGGTGGTGGTGGAGGACGGCCGCCGAGCCCACAAGAGCCGCCGCGCTCCCACGTTGGGCACCCGGCGGATCCTCAGGGAGCGAAGCATCCGAGAAGGGGCGGTCCTTGCTTCGGTGGGGCCCATGCCGAGCGTTGATGTCCTTGCGTTGGGACCCGACTTCTTTTTTAGCCGTCGCCGCCGAAGACTGTGGCCCCACATCGAGGTCGTGGACCGGAGAGAGGGTGGGGACCATGGTTTGTTCCATCCTCGAACCCTGGCTGCCCTGCGAGGAGTGACCTCGGGCAGCGGAGCTTTCGTCTTCGCCCACCGACGCGGGTTCGCGCCCGCCATGCGCTGCGGGGCCTGTCGCACGCTGCGTCGTTGCCGGAGTTGCGGCGGTCGTGCGGAAAAGGGCCCGGCCTGTCAGAGGTGCGGGAGGGAGTTGGGAGTCTGTCGGAAGTGCGGCGGAGAATACTTCGAGCCGCTGGGCGCCGGAGTGGAACGGGTGCGAGGCGAACTCAGACGCCGCCTGGGCAATAGCCGGGTGGGGATGGTCGGAGAGGCCGCGCCGATCGCAGTGGGGACAGAGGCCTCCCTTGTGGGTGCGCAGAAGTTCCAACTGGTGGTGGTGGTGGACGCCGACGGGCTGCTGCATGCTCCCCACTACCGGGCGGAGGAGGAGGCGCTCAGGGTGATGGTCCGCCTGGCCGGACACCTGTCGGGGGGAAGCGGGCACAGGCTCATGCTGCAAACCTCCTCTCCGGGACATCGGGTCCTCTCCGCCCTGCGCAAAGGGGAAAGCGTCGGCTTTCTCCAGGAAGAATTGGACCGCCGGGTGGAAGCCGGTTTTCCGCCGCAGGGTCAGCTGATGGCGGTCGAGGCGCGGGGCGGCGCACCGGGGAGCGCCTCCGACAGGCTGGCGATCGAGATGAACGGGCTCTCGGACCGGGGGGTCTCGGTTCATGGCCCGGCGGAGTTCGGATCGGGGCTGCGGTGGTTGGTGGAGGGAGGCGACCTGTGGGAGGCCAAGAAAGAGATGCGGGTGGTGGCTTCCCGATGGCGGAAGAGGGGACTCACAGTGCGGATCGACGCCGATCCCTTGGACTTGTAGGATCATCAGGGACTTATGGCCATTCTTCCCATCCGCGTGTTCGGTGACCCCATCCTCCGTTCGGTGGCGGCCCCGGTGACCGAAATCGACGCCAGGATCAAGAAGTTGGTGGACGACATGATCGAAACCATGTACGACGCCCCGGGCGTGGGTCTGGCCGCACCTCAGGTCGGGGTCGGGCGGCGGATCTTCGTTTTCGACATCGACGATGAGCTGGGGCCTCGTGCAGTGATCAATCCGGAGTTGGTGGAGACCTCGGGGGAGTGTGAGTACAACGAGGGGTGTCTCTCGGTGCCGGAGTACTTCTGGCCGATCCTCCGCCCCTCGACTGCATTGGTGAGAGGGCTGGACCTGGACGGCAAGGAGGTTGCATTCGAAGGGGATGAACTGATGGGCAGGGTCCTTCAGCACGAGATGGATCATCTGAACGGGATGCTGTTGCTGGACCGTCTCAACCGCGGCGAGCGAAGAAAGGCGTTGCGGGAGATCAGGGAAGCGGCCTTGGGGTAGCCGAGAGCCCTCGACCCCCGGGGCCGGTGGTATTCCTGGGAACCCCTATGGCAGCGGTCCCCGCTCTCCGGGCCCTGGCGGAGACTGCCGACGTGGCCCTCGTTGTGACCCGTCCGGATCGGAGGCGGGGGAGGTCGGGGAGGAAGGCGCCCTCTGACGTCAGGAA
>VXSV01000116.1 GCA_009837815.1 Acidimicrobiia bacterium | reverse complement strand
GTGTTTTGCCGTGGGGGTGGGTTAGCAGAGTTGGGGGAGTGCTCGTAGGTTGGCGAGGGTGGTGTGGTAGGTGCCGGCCCATGGCCAGTGGGCTGGTAGCCGCAGGATCAGGGTTCTGCCGTGGTTGACGATTCTTCCCGGTAGGCGGAACAGGCGTATGCGGACGGTGTTGCCACAGACCAGTTTTCGGGCAGGTGCTGTTCTGCTGTGGTGTTCTGTCCATCGGTACATGTTGTGCGAAAGGGTGGCGATCAGTAGCCAGGCTGCGTTGGCCGGGAACTTGCCTGATGGGAGGTGTGACAGTCCCGAGTGGGTTTTGATGTCCCGGATCGCCAGTTCGCAGGTGGCATGAGCCCGATGAAACAGGTCTGCTTCCACCGGGTCGGTATTGAGGCTGGTAGCGAAGATGTGGTATCGCCAGTCGGGCCACAACCGCCGTTGGTGGGGGTCGGTCAGTCGGCTTCGGCGTGCTATGAGTCGAACTACGGGTCGTTTCTGGCCTGTAACGACCAGGGTGTCTGCCACACCGGCTTCACCGTCGGGGGTGTAGCCGATGTCGGTCCAGTCATCCTCACCGATGGCCTCCACCGAGGCTCTGACCTGGGTGTTCTGAGGGACGGTGATCGACCAGTCCACTCCCAGGTCTGCCAGTTTGTTGGTCAGTTTATAAGACCAGAAACCGGCATCGGCTCGTATGATGATCTCCCCGGTGGCGCCTGCCCGTCGCACCCGACGGACCGTTTCGGCGATGAAATGGGTGTGACCTTTTCGGCTGGCGCCGTGGCGTAGACGAGCCCCGACGATCTCCCCGGTGTCCGCCCGGGTAGCGACCAGGGGATGATATCCCAACTGGTGGGTGTATCCCCACCGGGCACCCTCTTTTTGTTTGCCGTGCACCTCACAGACCGTCGAGTCCACATCGATCACCAACGGCTCCCCGCCGGGACCGACCCCCGGATGAGACCATGCCCGTTTCAGGATCGTTTCCAAGGCCTTGTTCAACTGACGGACATGACCCCAAGTGAACGACCGAAGAAACGACCCCAGGGTGGAAGGGGCCACCACCCGAAACGGAAGCACCCTACCCGTGGCGCCTGCTCGTAGCCGATCAGCATGATCAATATGAGAACCGCCGATAAGCATCGACGCCACCAACAACAACACCTTACGACCCGGACGGGCCCCCGCGGGTCTGCCACCCAACCGTACGGTATCGTCGATCACCTGTTCCATCCCCAGACGGGACATCAACATCCCCACCAGCAACAACCCCGCATCCGCCACCAAAGAATCATCGTCGAACCTCACCCGCACCCGGTCCAAACGCCGCTGTAGACTGTTCACCAAAAGTGCCTCCTTCTCCTGAGAAACGGAAACTGTTTCAAAGTCCCTATTATCCCAGGTAAGGAGGCACTTTCACCGCATTAACCCCACCCCAACCACCAAACCCAACGGTGGATCTAGGCTAAGGCCGATTCGAGGGCTGCATGGTCGAAGAGCGAAGCGCCAGGCAGGAACTCGACTACGAAGTCGTAGTCGCTGGTGTCGGTGTCATCGCCTCGGGCCACTGAGCCGATCAAGGCGACGGAACCGCGCCTTGTGACGTGAGGCGGCAGCAAGAATCTGCTGCCGACGCCTCACCGGATAAAAACTACCCCACCAACCGGTAATGAAGAGCGGGAGATGAAATCGGCCGTAACCTAAATGCGGCATGGCGCGGACCAAAGAGGTGGCTTTCAATGTGTTGTTGGCCCAGGAGTTGATGGCTCGGCACCCGCGGTGGAATGAGGGTCTGGTGACGGCAGAGTCGACCGACGTGCTGGCAGGCGCCGCAGCGAAGAGCCCTGATATCGTGGTGGGCTATCCGGGGGAGTCGTCGGTCATCGTAGAGACCGAGTTCGAGCCTGCCGGCACAGTGGAGGATGATGCGCGGGGCCGGCTGGGGGTCAGGATCAAGTCCACGGGCGACAAGGTCGAACAGGTGGTGGCCGTGCGAATCCCTGAGAGCCTGCGTAGCCAGGCAGGTGAAGAGGAGATCGCCAAGGTTCAGTTCTCCTATTGCTTGGTCTCAGCGTTGCCTGGGCTTTCCTCGGATGGTTCTCCTGAATTCCGACGCTTTCCAAGGAAGGGATGGATCAGTGGAGGGATAGACGACCTGACGGGTTTCATAGAACGGGCAGCGCTGTCGGAATCTCGGATCGTCAGGGGAGCGGACATTCTCGAAGCCGGGGTTGAAGCTGCGGCGGGACGGTTGCATCAGGACCTGGGCGCTACGCATTCGGCGGTGCTGGACACCATTGGCGACGTGCTGCATCAGGAGAAGGGTTGGCAAACCACGCGGATGGCCATGGCGGTGGTTGCCAACGCCCTGATATTCCACACCGCCATCGCCGGAACGCATGGCATCCGAACCCTTGATCAACTGCGATCGGCCAGTGGGGACTTGGCCAAGACGGACGTGCTCGACGCCTGGCGGGAGATTCTCCGGATCAACTACTGGCCGATTTTCGACATCGCAATGCGGGTGATGGCTCCCATCCCGGACGGAGTGGCCAATGTGCTGCTGACACAGCTCTCCGGTGTGGCGGGAAGGCTCGCCGGCTTAGGTGTCACAACTACGGGGGATTTCGCTGGACAGATGTTCGGGCGACTGATTACCGACCGCAAGTTCCTCGCCACCTTCTATACATTGCCCTCCTCCGCAGCCCTGTTGGCTGAACTTGCGGTGCAGCGACTCGATGTCCAATTCCGTGATCCCGACCAGGTGACCGGCCTCAAGGTGGCCGATTTGGCTTGTGGAACGGGTGCGTTGCTATCCGCTGTCTACGGCAGGATCACAGCAAGAGTTCGCCGGGCGGGAATCGACGATCAGGAGTTACATCCTCAGATGATCGAGAATGTGCTCGTGGGAGCGGACATCATGCCTGCCGCCACTCATCTGACCGCTGCAATTCTGTCGTCGGCCCATCCCTCGGTCACTTTCGGGCGAACCAGCATCTACACGATGCCCTATGGCTTGCAATCCGAGGGGAGGACGGTGGCGATCGGTTCTCTGGATCTGATTGACGATGTGCACGCCATGACGCTTTTTGGTACGGGAAGACGGGTGTCTTCCGGCCACGGTGAAATTGCGGCGGAAGAGGACATGAACCTGTTTGTGATGGATCACGGATCTGCTGATCTGATCATCATGAACCCGCCTTTCACCCGACCTACGGGCCATGGACCTTTGGCGCGGGGTAAGGTACCTGTTCCTTCCTTCGCCGGTTTCGGGACAGAGAAGAAGGAACAAGCAGCCATGTCAAAGGCATTAGGCGGATTGCGAAAGAAGAACGAAGCACTAGTTGGTCGTGGCAACGCGGGTTTGGCCTCGAATTTCATGGACCTGGCTCATGTCAAGGTCAAGCCAGGAGGTGCGGTGGCCCTGGTCTTGCCTGTGGCAGTGGTTTCAGGTTCTGCATGGACAAAGGTTCGCGAACTATTGGCGACCCAATACACCAATGTCACTGTGATCACTATCGCCACGGTGGGATCTACAGAGAGGGCGTTCTCTGCCGATACCGGTATGGCCGAGGCGCTAGTGATAGCTACCCGCAGAACATCTGCTCAGTATTCGGACCTTGATACGCTTTGGGTGAACCTCACTCGACGACCTGCGAGCACCGCGGAAGCTGTAGAAATCGCTCGGGCATTACCGTCCTCCTCGAGTTACGTTGCAGGTCTGGTGCAAGTGGGAGCTGACAGGGTAGGTTGTTACATCCGCGCTCCACTGGACGAAGGAGGTTGTAGTCAGGTGGCAGAACCGGATGTCGCTTCCACTGCTCTTGCATTGGGTTTCTCAACCCTCCGACTTCCTCGGATCGAGCCAATAAATGTGCCGATCGTCAAACTTTGGGATCTTGGCTATCCGGGGTTGTATCACATGGATATCAACGGCAAGCAGACTGATGGCACCCCACGAGGGCCCTTCGACATCCATACTCTCCCGGCAGGCCGGGTGGCCTCCTACCCAGTGTTGTGGTCTCACGACCACAAGCGGGAGCGGCGTTTAGTAGTTAAGCCAGATTCTGTGGGCCGGGTACGACCAGGATGTCAGACAAAGGCTCTAGCTGTGTGGGACGCCGCAACGCGCCTCCACTTAAACCGCGACTTTCGAATTAATTCCCAGCCGTTGGCGGCTTGTTTGACTCCGAGTAAAGCAATTGGTGGTCATGCCTGGCCAAACTACGGGCTGCAAGATGAACGGTGGGAGAAGGTGGTGGTGCTATGGGCCAACACTACCTTAGGACTTATGGGGTACTGGTGGCAGGGGACCCGACAGCACCAAGGTCGTGCGCGTCTAGGGGTGACGAGCCTGGGTAAACTGCCTGTACTTGACCCACGCCAACTGACTGACGCCCAGGTCAAACAATGTCAAGTGCTGTTCGACACGTTCAACGACCGAGATTTTCTTCCTGCCAATGAGGCATACCGCGACGCCAGCCGCATCGCCCTGGACGAAGCCGTACTGGTCGATCTGCTCGAGTTGCCGAGAAGCGTATTGGAACCCCTTGGGGTCATCCGCCGGCAATGGTGCGCCGAACCCACCGTCCACGGCGGTAAAGGAACCCGGCCCGGTGGGGACCAATAGGAGTAGAGCATTTGCCAGACACTGCATCGCCCTGTCCTCTTGGGGCTTCGCCAGACCGCCCTCGGTGTGGAGTTGGTATGGTCCCCCCGGACGGCACGCAGGGGACCGAACCAGGGAAAGAGGTTCTGGAGATGTCCAAAGTTCCCTGGACAGTACATCTAGCCGCAGGTCACTGATCGGCGCATTGGCTACGGTGTTGACTTACGGATGTCGGAAGCTGCTTGGATTGCCAGTCCAGAGTCGAAATGTTCTTGCATCGACTCGAGGTACTCCTCAATCGTGGTCGTGGGAATCCTCAGTCTTTGGCAAGCTTTGGCCGGCGAAATCTTGCCGGGGCGATCCTTGGTGTCTCGAGTAACGACGATGCATTCAAGATTTGCCGTTTTGAACTGCAAGGCCAATGCCACCACTGCGATGATCGACTCTGGTGATACTCGATGATCTTCATCGTCGCCTTCGTCACCGATAGGCATCCCGTCTTGGTGTAATTGTGAGCACGATTACCTCACCGTCGACAAGTGTGTAGATGATTCGGTGGGAACGTCCCAGGCGAATAGAACGCTTGCCCTGCAGAGGACCTAGGAGCTTTTTTCTCAGATGGGGCTGGTTGTCCAAGCGTCTTATGATTTCCCGAGCCCTGCCGGAAAGGGCGGGAGGTAGCTTGCCGAAGTCCTTTCTTGCCCGGTTGGTCAGCCTGGGCATGGGATTGGGCTGCTCACAGGTCTTCTAGATGCCCCGCGGCGAGGTCACTCTCAGCTTCAGCCAACGCCTTCATGGTTTCGCTGTCGGAGAGGATGTTGAGTGTCTCGATCAATGATTCGTAATCTTCGTAGCTCATAACCACCGCGGCCGGCTTTCCATGTCGGGTGATCACGAGTTCAGATCCGGTTGATGTCACCTCGTCTACGATCTCGCTGAGACGGTTGCGTGCCTCGGTTAGCGGCGTTGGTGTCATGGGAAGGATCTCCTGGCCCTGCGATGGGCACTAACTGTACACAATTAAAGGCAGATTGTCAAAGGCCACCAAGTAGAATGCGGCGTGTGACGAATCTGGATTACGAAGCCATTCCCGGCTCACCCTGTGGGTTTAGTGGCTAGTTGTTGTACTCTTGTACCTGTGAGGGATATGTCCGTTGATGAGATGATTGCAGTCCTGAATGATCCTGACCGAAAACTAGGATGGAAGGGCGCCCCAGCCGGGCTTGAAACGGAAGAGCAGGTTCGAGAGTGGGCGTTTGGGCTCTTCGCCGGTTGGGAGACCGAGCATCAGGTGAGTCATCTGCTAGAGGTGGGCGCCGAGGAAGCAGCGGACATTCTCAGCATGGCCACCGAGTCGGACAAGGTTAAGCTGTTGTCTCTCGTGCCCCCCGATTTCCGAGTTAGAGTCGAGACCCTCCTGCCGGTTCGGGGTCCCTGCGCTCCAGGGCTCGCATGAGCTTGATGGCGAGGATCGCTCCTGTCGCTCCGACCGGGTGACCCAGGGCGATGGCGCCGCCGTCCACGTTGGTCTTCTCGGGATCAAGGCCCTGTGGAACACACTAGGCAGGCGACCGGTGAAGATGAGTAACCTCGATTACCCACCAGCAGAGGGTGGGCAAACCTAGTTACGCGCTGACTGCAAGGGGTTTGGCGAAGGGGTAGAGCCGCCCAGGGTTTCCGCCCCACAGCGAGTCGAGAATTTCTTTCTCATGCTGACCGAACTCGAAACGAGACTTGATTTCCTCTAGGGGCCAGTCCCGCGCCGGCTGCAGCACTTCGATCCCCACTACTTTACCGAAGTTGTCAACATCAACCATCGTGCCCGGGTCGATTTGAAATGTCTGGGATACGAGAGAGCCCGCAACTTGGATATAAAGAGCATCAGCGGTGTCGTCATAAGAGAAGTTCACTTGACAGGACCTCCTGTTTGGCTTGGCCATGCAGCCGTGCCACCTGCAATCAGATAGGCAAGGTCCTGTTCCACGCGGACATGTTCGGCGATCAATGCGAAGTCGAGGGATGGCATGGAGACCTCAAGGATAGGTGAGGAGGAGCAAGAAGTTTGGCTTGTTGGGTTAGCGTTTCGACGTTGTTCTGGAAGGCTTCAGGGGCGTTCGAAGATGGCTGCCATGCCTTGGCCGCCTCCGATGCACATGGTTACGATGCCTCGGCGGCCGTCTATGCGCTCCAGGGCTCGCATGAGCTTGATGGCGAGGATCGCTCCTGTTGCTCCGACCGGGTGACCCAGGGCGATGGCGCCGCCGTCCACGTTGGTCTTCTCGGGGTCGAGACCGGCGTCCCGGATCACGGCTACCGCCTGGGCGGCGAACGCTTCGTTGAGTTCGATCAGGTCGATGTCGTCCAGAGTCAGACCGGCTTTTTCGAGCGCCTTGGGCACTGCCAGCGCGGGAGCGTATCCCATCACCTCCGGATCGATGCCGCTCACCGCCCAGGCCACCAGGCGCAGGAGGGGTTCGGCGCCCCGGGCTTCGGCGGTCTTCTGGCTCATCAGCACCATCGAGGCGGCGCCGTCGTTGATCCCCGAGGAGTTCCCGGCTGTCACCGAACCGCCCTTTTGGAACACCGGACGCAGCCGCGCAAGGCGCTCCACGGTGGTGTTTGGCCTGGGATGCTCGTCTACCAGGAAAGGGGTGTCCTTGGGACGGTCCACTCCGACTATGTCTTCCTCGAAATGACCGTCCTTTATGGCGATTGCAGCTCGGCGCTGGCTTTCGGCGGCGAAGCGGTCCTGGTCTTCGCGGCTCACGCCGTAGCGTTCGGCCACCTTCTCGGCGGTGGCGCCCATCGGATAATCTCCGAAGGGATCGCTCACCAATGACAGAGTGCCGTCGATGACCTTCCTGGGGCCCAGTTTCCAACCGTCGCGGGCCTGGTAGTCCAGGAACGGCTGGCTGCTCATGTTCTCGTCGCCCCCGGCGACCACGATGTCGGCCGATCCGAGCATGACCTGCTGGGCGCCGGTGATGATCGCCTGAAGGCCCGATGAGCAGAGCCGGTTGACGTTCATGGCGGTGGTGGACGTGGGAAGACCGGCCTCCAGCGCGCAACGGCGGGCGTTGTAGGCGTCGGGTCCCACCTGGCCGATCTGGCCCATGACCACCTCGTCCACCTCTCCGGGCTCCACCCCGGCACGGCTCAACGATTCCTTGATGGTGATGGCGCCGAGCTTGTAGGCATCGATGCCGCTCAGCGAACCCCCGTACGTTCCTATGGCGGTCCGGGCCGCCCCAACCACGACCACAGGGTCTTTCTCCGACATTTCCGTCTCCTCTCAGACCGCGTACTCAGATCCCGGGACTGGGCCTCCGGGCCGACCCGCAAACCCAAAACCGGAACAGCGCTGATATTACTTCAGACACGAGGGAACAGGGCGGGAGGCTTACGACCCAGCCAGGATGGTTCGGGCGCCTACTTGGTGCCGAAGATACGGTCGCCGGCGTCGCCGAAGCCGGGGACTATGTACCCCGACGGGTCCAGGCCCTCGTCCACCGCCGCGCAGTAGATCGGGACGTCGGGGTGGTAGGTGTGGAGGTAGTCCACCCCCTCGGGAGCGGCTATCAGGCATATGAAGACCAACTCTTTGGGGTTGGTGCCCCTGACCCGGGTGATGGCCGCTTCCGCCGAGTGACCGGTGGCCAGCATGGGGTCCACCACCAGCGCGGTGCGGTCGGACATGTTCCGGGGCGCCTTGAAGTAGTACTCCACCGTCATCTGGGTCTTCCGATCCCGGTAGAGCCCGATGTGCCCCATCCGCGCCGATGGGATGGCATCTGTGATGCCGTCGGCGATGGCGGTGCCGGCCCGCAGAATGGAGACGACCACCAGCTTTTTTCCATCCAGGACCGGAGCGGACATGGCCTTGATGGGTGTGTTGATCCGGATGAACGTCACGGGATGGTGGCGAGTCACCTCGTATGCCAGAAGGCCCGAGATCTCCGAAGCGAGTCTGCGGAAGGTGCTGGAACTCGTCTCACGCTGTCGCATCAATGTCAGCTTGTGCTGGACCAGGGGATGATCGATCACGTGGACCCCGCCGCCGAGGGTCTGGGAGGTCATGCTCAGAAGATAGTCCCGTTGCTTGCCACGTTGACTGGCGGCCTGGCGTCGGGGCGGGCCGCGGCGGCCAGGCGCCTTCCGGCCGCCCACGTCCCGCCTTCGAGAATCTGGGCCATGGAGAGCCTTGCGCCCAAATCCTCCCGGACTAACTCGGCCAGACGGACGACCAGGGCGACGGTTAGGGCGCGCCACTCCACCACCAGGGACGAGGAGAGCGGATGGCTGGTGGTCCGCCAACCGGGCGTCACAGGTGTCAGCACCCCCCCGTCGATGAGCAGACCCCCGTTCCGATACTCCGCCAGAGGGGTCAGCCGGTCCACCTCGGTGACGGTGATGCCTGCGGCGTGCAGGGGCTCTATCAGGGAGTAAGCCAGCCACTGGGTGAGCTTGTGAAAGGGCATCAGCCCCAGCGGGGGATAGGGCCAGACATCCCCGAGGTGTTGGCCGTCGCGCATTGTGGAGTCGGGCCACAGGGGTGACAACTGCTCCAGGAGAGTCCTCAACAAAGTCACCGCCGACAGACGCCCGGTCGATGAGGCATGGCCGGAGAGCAGATCGAAGAGACCCCCCACCCGCTGGCTCGGCCATCGGGACGAGACCCTCCCCAGGGATCGCAACAGCGCCGCCCGGTCTTCGGTACCCACCAGAGGATTGTCCTCTCTCACCTGAAAGGCCTGGGCCAACGAAGCGGCGCCGACGCCCGAAAGGGCCTCGGAGTCCACCCGAGGAAGACCGCGGCTGGAGAACACCCCCCGCTCCCAGGCCCGGAAACTGGCCACCGCCAGTCCTTCGGACCGGCTCAACTCCCCCTGGATCTCCGTGTCGGTGTAACGCCATCGAGGCCCGCTCCCTGCGTCCAGCAGGACCGACACCACGATGAGTCCCACGTCGGACCTGGCCGCCTCATCCCGGTCGGCAGGGCGGGGGCGGTTCTCCCAGAGATCGACGTCGCCCACTCTGAAGTGAAGACGGCGTCCGTGCATCGGCACTGCCAGGTCCGGGTAGCGGACCCTGGTCAACTCGCCGACCATCCTGCCCAGGTCCGGGAGTCTGCCCAGGTTGATGTCCCACATCTCCAACCGCCCTTGGGTGGCGAGGGCCAGCATCCTCTCGGATTGGCGCCTGATGGTGTCGGGATGGCGGAGCCGGGCCACCTCGGAGATGGTCAAAGAAGGGGACGTCCCTTGGTTTCGGCCAAATCTCCGGTGCTGGGAACGGCGCCGTCGGTGAAGTAGCCGGCCGCCACTTTGGCGTCCAGTTCCACCCAGGCGTCGGCGGGCACCAGCTCGGGTGGGAGGGAGAGGCGTTCGCCCACCTCGATGCCCGAGCCGGTGATCGCTCCGTACTTTTGGTCCGACATGGATACCAGCTTGTCGATCCGAGTGATGCCCAGCCAGTGCAGTGAATCGGGCATCAGCAACTGGTGGCGGGCGTCCTGCACTCCCGCCACGCACTCGGTCCGTTCGAAGTAGGCCTCGGCGCGATCGCCGCCTTCCTGGCGCTTGCGGGCGTTGTACACCAGGAATTTGGTGACCTCGCCCAGAGCCCGGCCTTCCTTTCGGTTGTAGACGATGATCCCGGCGCCTCCCTCCGAAGCGGTCTGGATGCAGACCTCGATACCGTGCACCAGATAGGGTCGGCAGGTGCAGATGTCCGATCCGAACACATCCGAGCCGTTGCATTCGTCATGGACCCGGGCCGCCAGGGTTTTGTCGGGATCGGCCAGATTGTCCGGATCTCCGAATATGTAGACGGTCTGGCCCCCGATGGGCGGCAGGAAGACTTCCAGGTCGGAGCGGGTGACCAACTCCGGGAACATGCCCCCGGTCTCTTCGAAGAGAATCCGCCTCAGGTCGCGTTCGGGGACCTCGAGCCTGTCGGCCACGCTGGGGAGATGCCACACCGGTTCGATGGCTGCCTTGGTGACCCGACAGGAGCCGTCGGGCAGGCACAGCGACTCGTCAGGGACGATCCGGCCCTCTTCGATGGCGTCCTCCAGTTCGGGCATGAGGATGTGAGCCGAAGTCACGGCAATGGTGGGCCGGATGTCGTAACCCTCGGCAAGAAGACCCGAGAAGGACTCGGTAGCCATCGCCCCCCAAGGGTCAAGGGAGACGATCCTGCCGGGCTGTCGCCAGGAGGGGTGCGGTCCGATCCGATGGGTGGGGGCGGTGTTGGTCAAATCGGCCCGGTAGTCGCGGTCGAGCTTTCCCTGCGCGATGGAGATCGCCCGGTAGACGGCGTAGGAGCCGCCGTGAGTTCCCACCACGTTGCGGTGATCAGGGTTGCTCAGGGTGGCGATGACCGGACCCCGGGCGGCTGCTGTGGAGGCTCCCCATCGGATGGGGGGAGGTCGGGGTCCGTGGCTGTCGATGTGAGAAGCTAGGCGGATGTGCCGGGTCCTCATCGAATCACATTTTACTGTGGCCGGCAAGCGAATACCTTCGCCCCCGTGATGAAGCTGTCGGGGAGCGAAGGTATTAATCTGTTGGTTCGGTGTCCGTCGGGGAGTCGACCTCCGAACGGCAGTGGGGGCACTTCACCGCTTCGGTCCTGATCAACTCGGCACAGTACGGACACTGCTTGTACGCGCCGCTCAGGATTGCTTCCCTTTCAATTCTGGCCGCGTTGGAGGGGACTACCAGAGACAGAATCAGGCCGAACGGGCCGAGGAGCGCTCCCAGCACAAACCATCCGCACCCGCTGCGCCTTTTGTAAGAGGCGACGAAGGCGGTGATTACGCCGCACAGGATCCAGATGGTGACTATGTCCATGTAGCGCCTCCAGGGAACGCAAGGTCGGTTTACCGGATCACGATAGGGCGAGGGTGTGACATTAGGTTGTTGGCGACGGCGCCGGGGAGGGTCGTGGCCTCTCTTCCGGTCAATGCCAATCATGGGCGGCGGGCATCGAGACCGGGACGTCGACCGACTCCAGGGCCGAGACGATCACCGACGTGGCGCCGTCCCATCTGGATATCACGCCCCGTACCAGGACCACCTGGCTTCGGAGCTGTTTTTTGTATTGGGCGAAGACATCCGGCCAGATGATCACCTGCACGTCTCCGGTCTCGTCCTCGATGGTGACGAACACCGTGCCGCCTATCCCGCGGGGGTGCTGTCGGGCGATGGGCCAGCCCGCCACCAGCACTTCTTCGGCTTCGGAGCGGTTCTCGACTTCGGCGGTGGTCAGCACCTCGGCGTCCAATGTTTCTCGGAGGTGCTCCATGAGGTGGCCTCCCGGATGGATCCCCAGGACCTGGTAGTGGCTCGCCATCCTCTCGTAGTCGGTGAAGTCGGCCAGGTCGGGCTTTCTTCCTCCCCGGGACGTGTCCAGGACGGTCTGTCCGTTGCGGGAGGGACGGACAGACAGCCCCGCATCCCAGAGGGCGGTGCGACGATTGGGCGATAGGCCGTCCAGGGCGCCCGCCATCACCAGGGAGACCACGGCCTGGGGCTTCAACCCGGTGCGTCGGATCAGGTCCCCGGCGCCGCCGTAGGGGCCGCCGCGCCGCCTCTCGGCGACGATCGTCTCCCCGGATCGGTCTCCCACGTCCTTGACGATTCCCAGACCCAGCCGCACCGCGCCGTCTTCGGGTACGCACCTGACCTCGCTTCGGTTGACGCAGGGACCGATGAACGGCACGTCGAATGTATTGGCGTCCTGCTTGAGGGTCTCCAGCGGGTAGAACCCCATGGGCTGGTTGTTGATGAGGGTCGTGAAGAACTCCAGGGGGTGATAGCGCTTGAGCCAGGCCACCTGGTAGGCGGTGACCGCGAAGGCGTGGGAATGGGATTCGGGAAACATGTAGTGGCCGTTGATCTTGGAGAAGATCTTTCGGGCGGTATGCCGGGAAACGCCCCGCTGCCCGGCGCCTTGCAGAAAATCTTTCCAGTGCATGGCTATCAGGTGCTGATTGTTGGAACGAGCGAAAGATCTTCGTATCTCATCTGCCTGGGCGGCGGTCATCCCCGCCACGTCCATGATGAGCTGGACCACCTGTTCCTGCCAGACGATGACCCCGAATCCCCGCTCGAGGGCGCGTCTCTCCAGTGGATGGTGGTAGTCCCAGGAGGCGCCATGGCGGTATCGCTCCAGGAACAGCGAGACAGCGCTTCCCTGCACCCCCACGCCCGGGCGGATCAGCGCCACCTGGTAGGCCAGGTCCAGGAGGTTCTCAGGCCGGAGGCGCCGTCCCATCTTCAACTGGGCGGGAGACTGGAGCAGGAACACCCCCTTGGAGCGGCCTTGTGTGATCATCGCGTAGACCTCGGGGTCCTCGGGATCGATCCCGGCAAGGTCCGGCCGGTCGCCGGTCCGCTCTTCGATCAGATCCAGGGCTTCGTGAAGCTGGTCGAGCGCCGGCAGGGAGAGGAGGTCGATCTTGGCAAAGTTGGCGTCGGCGACGTTGTCCTTGTCCCAGTCCATTATGTAGCGCCCCTCGATGGCCCCTTCCCGGACGGGGACCATTTCCGGGATGGGGGTGCTGCTGAGGATCATCCCTCCAGGGTGCTGGCTTAGGTGTTTGGGCGCCCCCATCAGTTGGGGAGAGATTTCGATCAGGTTCTTCCAACCGTAGGCGTCCACCCGGTCCCGGAAGGCGGGCAGTTCCAGCATCTCTGCTCTCAGGTCCGCCGCATGGTGGGACTGGACCTGTTTGGATAGGAGGGTCAACTCCCGGCTCGGCAGCCCGAACGCCTTGCCGAGGTCCTGGATGACGCCCTTGGCGGTGTAGGTGGAGATGGCGCCGGTGAGCACCGCGTGTTCGGGGCCGAAATGCCGGTGGATCCGTTCGATGAGCTTGTCCCGGAGGTGACGGGGAAAGTCGAGATCGATGTCGGGGAGGAGGGTGGTGTCGTCTGAGATGAACCGGTCCAGGGTGAGGTTCCACCGGAGAGGATCGACGTGGCTGATGCCGATCAGATACCCCATCAGCAGGGCCACCGACGACCCTCGCCCTCTCCCGGGCGGCTGTTCTTCGAGCGGCGCCCCGGGGCGCGCCAGACCTTCCTCTTCCATGATCCTCCGGGCGATCAGCACGATCTGTCGGTAGAGCAGCAGAAATCCGGAAAGACCATGCCTCTCTATCAGCCGGAACTCCTCGGCCAGGCGTTCTCGGACCGGCGGGGAGACGGATCCGTAGCGGCGGAGAGCGGCCTGGCGGCAGAGCTCTCGAAGGTAGCTGTCGGGTGTGTGCCCCGTCGGCACGTCGGGTTCCGGGAGGCGGTAACCGAGGTCGGTGCTGAGATCGAAAGAGCACATCTCGGCGATCTTCAGAGTGTTGGAGAGCGCCTCGGGGAGGTGGCGGAACAGTCGCTCCATCTGTTCGGGAGACTTGAGAGTGAGATGATGGTTGGGCCTGATGCGCCGAAGAGCCTGGTCCATGGTGATGTTGTGCTTGGCGGCCACCAGAGCGTTCTGGAGGCGGTAGCGCTCCGGTGTGTGGTAGTGGACGTCGTTGGTGGCCACCACCGGCGCGCCTTGGGCGTGAGCCAGGGAGGACAGTTCCCGGTTGCGCCGGGTGTCGCCCTCCAGGAGGTTCTGGTGCACCTCCACGTACACCCGGTCGGCGCCGAACCAGTCCCGGTATTCACCGAGGAGATCCCTGGCCTCCGGAAGACGGCCGGAGAGAACCAGTCGGGAGAGGCGGCTGTCGCGCCCTCCGGTGAGGAGGATCAGTCCCTCCGAGTGTGCCGGCAGGTGGACGGAATCGAGGCGCGGGTTCCGGCGGTCCGCGCGGTTGGCCAGGGTGAACAGGCGGGACAGGTTGGCGTATCCCTTGCGCGTTTCGGCCAGAAGGACCAGCCGCGTGTCGTCGGTGAGGGTCAGCTCTCCGCCGGTGACGGGCCGGATGCCCAGGCTGTTGGCCAGGCGGGCGAACTCCAGTGCGCCGCACAGGTTGGTGTCGGTGAGGGCCATGGCCGGATACCCGTACTCTTTGGCCCGGGCCAGCAGTTCGTGGACGTGTGACGCTCCTGTCCCGAAGGAATAGAAGCTCTTTGCGTGTAGCTCCACATAGCAAGGCGTCATGCTCCCACCCTCCCCGGCTAGCCGCTCTGTTTGTACCAGCGTTCTGCTCGCTGGTCGTAGAAGAGGGTGACCTCTCGCCCGTTCTCTCCTCCCAGCCGGTAATAGGTCCGGGTGATCGGTCGCGGCAGCCACCACAGGTCGAAGGTCCAGAGGTCGGCCACCCGGCCCACCGGGCGCCACCGGTCACCGAGCAGCACGGCTGTCGGCCGTCGACGGCGTCCCTCCCGGACGGAGACCTGAACGGGCGCAGTCACCGGTTTGATGGCGTAGTCGCCCGATCGGTCGACGGGCACCTGAACTGACCGCATCTCAGGGGCAGGATGCCAGGGCGCCACCTCCACCACCCGGTGCAGGATGTGGTCTCCTCGCGTCCTGGACCGGAGTTTTCTCTCCGTGTCTCGGATCCGGCGCCATCTGACCTGCTTCGGATCCGCCCAGAGTCCCAGCTGCGTTCCCGAGGATCCGCTGAGATCGGTGAGGGTCAGCCCGATCTCTTCGATGGGGATCCGGGGAGGGTCCGTCTCCAGTTGGCGCCTGACGATCGCAGACGCCTTCTCCCATCCGTTGACGCCTCGCTTGAAAAGAATGGCTTTTCTCCATGACGGGGCGCTTTCCGCTCTGCAGTCCAGGGTCACGCCGGCCGCCTGTCTCCCCAGCATGGCGCGCCGGGAGAATGCCTTTTTCAGGAGGATGTCCACTGTCACCAAGAAGAGTTCCAGGGAGGCCGAATGGTCGGGAAAGGAGGTATGTTCGGTGATGGTCTCGGTGACTTGTTGGGGAACCAGGGGACGCTCGTCGATTCCGTTGCAGAGCGACCAGGCGACCGATCCCTCCAGGCCGAACTGGTCTGCCAGCAGTTCCTTTGCCAGCGCGGCCACTTCTCCCATGGTGTGAAGACCCAGAAGGTGCAGGTTGGCTTTGATCTCTTCTGAGACGGGAAGCAGGTCGACCGGATGGGGGGAGAGGAACCTCCCGGCGTCGGCGGGTACCCGGTTCACTCCCATAGCCTTCCCGGTCCGGGCCGCCACATAGGCGGAGAATTTGGCGTTCCCGACTCCCACCGCCGGTTCCAGGTCGTGGGGGACGGCGCCCAGGAGCATGCACACCAGTCGGTCCTCACCGCCGTACAGGGCCGCCAGGCCATCGAGACGCGCATAGACCGCGCCGAGTTCCGGCCCCTCCACGCGATGGCCGACCTCCATCAGGGACCCGAGCACGTCGTCGAACACCTGCCGGTAATAGGGCTCGTCGGCTTCCAGGACGACGCAGTCGGCATGGTTGGAGATGGCCTGTTCCAACGTCATCCCGGCTTTTACCCCGAAAGCCTGGGAGGTGTGGTCCACGACCAGGGGGACCGTCCCCGTCCGGTCGACGATCACCGCCGGCCGGCCTTCCAGACCCGCGTCGCGGCGCAACTCGGACTTGACTCTCATATGAGAGATGAGCAGGCACGCAACCCGCATCGAACCTCCTTTTCCAGACCGGATTCGGTGGGGAATCCGTATAGGGTAATCGAACATATGTTCGATTACAAGTAAGGAGAGAGGGC
>VXSV01000079.1 GCA_009837815.1 Acidimicrobiia bacterium | reverse complement strand
CGAGTCTGAACAGGGCGATTCAGTCGCAAGCCCTAGACCCGAATCCGGGCGTTCTATCCATGGGCAGGGTGAAGCGAAGGTAAGACTTCGTGGAGGCCCGAACCCACCAAGGTTGAAAACTTGGGGGATGACCTGTGGATAGGGGTGAAAGGCCAATCAAGCCCGGTGATAGCTGGTTCTCCCCGAAATAGCTTTAGGGCTAGCGTTGCGCGTTTCGCAATGGGGGTAGAGCACTGATTGAACTAGGGGGCCCACAAGCCTACCAACTTCAGTCAAACTCCGAATCTCATTGCGTTAGAGCGTGGCAGTCAGTCTACGTGGGATGAGCTTCGTGGACGCAAGGGAAACAGCCCAGATCGCCAGCTAAGGTCCCTAAGTCTGAGCTAAGTGGGAAACGATGTGGAGTTGCACAAACAGCCAGGAGGTTGGCTTAGAAGCAGCCATCCTTTAAAGAATGCGTAACAGCTCACTGGTCGAGTGGCGCTGCGCGGAAAATGTAACGGGGCTAAAGCTCAGCACCGAAGCTGCGAGATTCCGTCCGTTGGGACGGGATCGGTAGGGGAGCGTCGTGTCGACATAGAAGCGTCGCCGTGAGGAGGCGTGGAGACGGCACGAGTGAGAATGCCGGTATGAGTAGCGAAAGAAGAGTGAGAATCTCTTCCGCCGAATGTCCAAGGGTTCCTGGGGAAGGTTCGTCCGCCCAGGGTTAGTCGGGACCTAAGGCGAGGCCGCAAGGCGTAGTCGATGGACAACGGGTTGATATTCCCGTACCGCTCTGTGCGCGCCCGACCAAGACCGGTCATGCTAAGACCGCATCTTCGGATGGGGTCGAACCAGACCGGAGGAGGTCAGCAACGGGGTGACGTGGAAGGGTAAGCGGACCCGGGCGTTGGTTGTTCCCGGGGTAAACGTGTAGGGTGCGGCCCAGGTAAATCCGGGCCGCTCAATAGCCCGAGGCGTGATGCCGATCCGCCTTAAGGAGAAGCCGCTGAACGCCCATGCCACCGAGAAAAACCTCTAGCGAGTGCACAGTGCGCCCGTACCCCAAACCGACACAGGTGGACAGGTAGAGAATACCAAGGCGAGCGAGTTAACCCTGGTTAAGGAATTCGGCAAATTGGCTCCGTAACTTCGGGAGAAGGAGCGCCCCGGTAAAGTGTAGGAGTTTTCCTCCGAAGCTTGAGGGGGCCGCAGTGACCAGGCCCAAACGACTGCTTACTAAAAGCACAGCAGCGTGCAAAGTCGCAAGACGACGTATACGCTGTGACGCCTGCCCGGTGCCGGAAGGTTAAGAGGAGGTGTTAGCCCTCGGGCGAAGCTCTGAATTGAAGCCCCGGTAAACGGCGGCCGTAACTATAACGGTCCTAAGGTTGAAGTTCGCAGCCTTAGTAAAACTGAACCATATGCGGGAAACTCCTCGTACAGCAGTCCGGTACTCGTCCACCCGTGGGTGGGCAGTAAAAATCCGGCTGACATGGGGACAATCCGCAGGGAAGGTCCAATCTGTAATGGAAACCCTCAGAGACTTGACGTTCAGGATTGATCGATGAAGCTTGACAGTCAGTGGATCACAGGATTCGTGGACGGTGAAGGATGCTTCCACCTCGGGATAAACCCACATCCCGACATGAAGACCGGCTTTCAGGTTCTGCCTGAATTCACCGTTGTACAGCACGAACGCGATGTGCAGGTGTTGCACGCTATGAAAAGCCACTTCGGGTGCGGCGTGGTTCGCAGCAACCACGGCGACCGGATGGCCTATCGGGTGCGCAGCATCGAGCATTTGCTCGGTCGCATCGTTCCATTCTTTGTCAAGCACCCGCTGAAGACCAGAAAGCGGATCGCGTTCGAGAAGTTTCGGCGCGTTCTGCTGCTGATGGAAGCGGGCGAGCATCTGACCGACGAAGGCGTTGATCGGATACGCCAGATCGCCGGCCAGATGAATAGAGGTCAATCAAGGTAAAGTCCGGCCCGCTTGGAAACAGGTGGGATCATCCGAGCGAAATTCCTTGTCGGGTAAGTTCCGACCTGCACGAATGGCGCAACGATTTGGGCACTGTCTCAACCAGGGACTCGGCGAAATTGCAATGTGAGTAAAGATGCTCACTACCTGCGGCAGGACGGTAAGACCCCGGAACCTTTACTGTAGCTTGGCATTGGAGTCTGGCGTGTAATGTGCAGGATAGGTGGGAGACTAGGAAGCGGAGGCGCAAGCCTCCGTGGAGTCAACCTTGGAATACCACCCTTTGTACGACGGGCTTCTAACCCGGGTCCGTAATCCGGATCGGGGACAGTGTCTGGCGGTCAGTTTCACTGGGGCGGTGGCCTCCTAAAGCGTAACGGAGGCGCCCAAAGGTTCCCTCAGTCTGGTCGGCAATCAGACGACGAGTGTAAAGGCACAAGGGAGCTTGACTGTGAGACCTACAAGTCAAACAGGGACGAAAGTCGGGCTTAGTGATCCCATGGTGGCACGTGGGTGCGCCATGGCTCATCGGCTAAAAGGTACTCCGGGGATAACAGGCTAATCACGCCCAAGAGTCCATATCGACGGCGTGGTTTGGCACCTCGATGTCGGCTCGTCGCATCCTGGGGCTGGAGCAGGTCCCAAGGGTCGGGCTGTTCGCCCGTTAAAGCGGCACGCGAGCTGGGTTTAGAACGTCGTGAGACAGTTCGGTCCCTATCCGCCGCAGGCGCAGGAGACTTGAGGGGAGCTGTCCCTAGTACGAGAGGACCGGGATGGACGTACCTCTGGTGTGCCAGTTGTTCTGCCAAGAGCACGGCTGGTTAGCTACGTACGGACGGGATAAGCGCTGAAGGCATCTAAGTGCGAAGCCCACCCCAAGATGAGGTCTCCCACGGGTATTACCCGGTAAGGCCCCTGGCAGAACACCAGGTTGATAGGCCGGAAGTGTAAGCGCAGCAATGTGTTCAGCTGACCGGTACTAATAGGCCGAGGGCTTGGACAGGGAATCCTGGACAATCTTGCTTGTTGTGATTTGGTTGTCCGGTGGCCATAGCGTTGGGGAACCACCCGTTCCCATTCCGAACACGGAAGTGAAACCCGACAGCGCCGATGGTACTTGGGTTGCAAAACCCCGGGAGAGTAGGTCACCGCCGGACAACCTAACTTTCAAGGCGCGCCGCGTCGGTCCGGGGCGGGCGATGTCGACCCCCGAATTCGTAATGTAGACCTCGGCCATACAAAGCCCCGTCTACGGAGCGTTTCCCCATCCAGCCGACCGACAGTGGCGATCTTTAGCCATCCCGGGGACGTAAACTTCGGTGGATGATCTATTCCACTTCTTCTCGTCTGGCCAAGCGGCTCTTGATTGCCGCTCTGGTGATGGGGCTGGTTGGTTCGGCCCCGGTCCTCGCCCAGGAATCCCCCCCGGGCGAGGATGATTTCCCCCAACCCGTTGCGATCCCCGCGGACGACCCCGGCGGAGGCGTGACCAATCGGGAGGCCGCGGTCCTCCTGGCCGCTGCCATGGGTATCCCCGACGCCATATGGCAGGGCCTCTTCTCTGATGTGGCCGAGAACAGCCAGGACGCGGACACGATCGAAGCCGTGACCCTGGCGGGAGTGGTAAAGGGAAAACTGGATGGGACTTTCCGCCCCGACGAGGTGATCACCCGCGGGGAGTTCGCCGTGTTACTGGATCGGGCGTTGTTCCACGACCGGTTCCCGGCCGATCCGGCGCCCTTTACCGACATCCCCGAAGACGCCGCCTATGCGAAAGCGGTCAACGGTTTGTATGCCGACGGGGTGGTCCTGGGATGTTCTGATGACGGGTTGCGTTTCTGCGGTGAAGACCCCCTGGCCCGCCACGACGCGGAGAGTCTGATAGAAAGAGCGTTGGCGGTTCCCTATGCGGTCGCCGACTGCGAGGACCCCGACGAGTGGCTGCTGTTCTGCGAGGTGTACGAGCACATCGACTCGATGTATTTGCCGGGTGCCACTGTCGAGGAGTTGGCGGCGCCGGTGAACGAAGCGGCGGCACTGGCGATGGAGGAAGCGGCGGAGTCGGCGGCGGAGCGTCCGCGGTTTGACTGCTCCATTCCCGATCCGGTGTTCGAACCGCTGTGCGCCTGGGCTTCGGGAGCGGTCGACACTCCCCTACGAAGCCTGGCGGAGACCGCGGTGCGGGAGATGGTAAAGGCGTTAGACCCCAACAGCGCCTATCACGATCCCGAGGAGTGGATGGAGATCGAGGATCAAGGCCGGTACGTGGGTATCGGAGTCCGGGTCGTCACGGTGGATGACGAGTGGAATCCGTTCTGCACCCCGCTTTCGGAGACCTGCCGGATAATCATCCTGGATGTCTTCGAGGGCGGTCCCGCCTACAACGCCGGATTAATGCCATGGGACTTCATCGTCGGCGTGGACGGCAACCGTCTTCACGGCCTGACTCTCGGCGAGGCGGCCGACCTGATCCGCGGCGAAGTGGACACCTCTGTAGACATCACCTTCGAGAGGGACGGCGATGAATACACCTTAACCCTGATCCGCAAGGAGATCGTCACGCCCTACACCAGTGCGGAGGTGCACAACACCGAGTCGGTCGCCTACATCCAGTTGAACAGTTTCGCGGCTTCCCCTGGTGGGGCTCCGGAGGAGTTGGTGGGAAGGCTGGCCGAAGTCGGGGACGTCGAACTGCTGATTCTCGATCTGCGGAACAACCCGGGAGGACGGGTAAGCGTATTGCAAGAGATAGCAGGGTTCTTCGTGGGAGAGGTGCCGGTGATGACCTTCCACACCATTGACGAGACCTATGACGTCGACGGCATCGGCCAACCTCTGTTGGCGGCCGACACCCCCCGGATAGCGGTGTTGGTCAACCAGAACTCCGCCTCGGCCGCGGAGGTGCTGGCCGGGCTGCTGAAGGAGACCCGGGGAGCGGTGGTGATAGGTGAGACCACCTACATGAAGAACACCGGACAAAGCCTTTTGGACCTTCACAACAAAGGGGTCTTCAGGTTGACCACCCTCAAGTGGACCACCCCGGGCGGGATCGACATCGGAGAGACCGGCGTTCCCCTGGACATCGAGACCGAGTTCCCCACCGTGCCGCTCCAAGACCTCATGGAGTGGGTGAAGGATCTCTTGGACAATCCCCCCGAGGAGGCGCCTGAAGAGACGCCGACGGAGACACCGGAGATGCCCACGGAGACGCCGGAGCAGTAGTAGCCGGACTTGGATTGTTGTGATCGCGGCTGTGGGGACGACCCCTGCCATGGGATTGGTCGCAGTTTGGGAAAAAAGCTGTGGTCCGCAGGTTGACTTCTGTCCCACCCACAGTCCATATTGGTACAAGCCAAGCACCTGACCGGTCCGCTCAGGCGTCGTCCGGACCGCGTCGAGGGATCAAATCGGCTGAGGCGCAAGCCCTGTCCCAGCCTGGACAGGGCTTGCCCAACCCTGGAACGGCGGTGGCGGGGGAGGGAGCCCGAAGGGCCCCCGGTTTTCGCGACTTTTCGGCTATGACCCTTGTGGGCTGGTTCTCAAAGAGCCGGGGCAGGGGACAGGGGCGGATCCGATTGTGGGAAACCCGTCTTGGGGGGAGTCAGTTTTCGGAGTGTGAGTTCGGCCGGTGGTGCTTTTCCGCATATTCGGGTGAGATGAAACCGTCGGCCAGGTCGGCGAGGACCGCTTGGGGGTCGCGTTCGAGCGGATCGCCGTACCCTCCTCCGCCGCCTGTGTAGCACCTCACGATGTCACCTTTCCGCAGGGGCATTCGATTGGTTTTGAGACGGCGCACCTCATCGGGGCTGCCGGGATTGATTATCACCTCGGGGGGTGCTCCTCCCCGGCCGCCGAACAGGCCCCAGGCCGGGTGACGGGAGCGCTCGAACCACAGGCTCATCTCCGTGTCGGTGGTCATCTCATATTCCCTGATGATCCCGCTCCCACCTCGCCAGCGTCCGGCGCCGGCCGAGTCCTGGCGGAATCCGTAGTCGGTGACCCGGGCGGGGAACTTGGATTCGAAGACCTCGATGGGCATGTCGTGGAAATTCCCCGACAGGGTCCAGATCATCCCATCCTCCCCGTCCTGGCCCTGCGAGGCGCCCCAACCTCCCACATGCGGCTCGTTCTCTAAGAACAACTCGCCGGTGGGTGGGTTGATCCCCGTGAACTGGAAAACCATGCCGTCGCCGTAGTGGGCGGCCGGGACGGCGTCGGGAAGGGCGGGGGAGAGCGCAGAACAGATCAAGTCGATCATCAGACCGAGGGGGGTGAAATAGAACTGGCAGGCCGCCGGGGCCCGGGCGGCCAGGATCGACCCGGGTTTGGTCAGCACCTCCAAGGGCCGGAACGTGCCACCGTTCACAGGTTGATGGGAGTTGAACAGGTACTTGAACGCCAGACGGCAGGCCGACAGGGTCTGCACGGCACCGCAGTTGATCGGACCCTGCCCCGGGCCCTCGGTGCCGGTGAGGTCGAAGACCAGGTGTTCGCCGTCCACGGTGATCTTCACCCTGATCCAGACCGGCTCGTCTCCCACCCCGTCGGAGTCCAGGCATCCCTCTGCTGTGTAGAGGCCGTCGGGTATGGCCCGGATGGCTTCTCGGTCCAAACGCTCGCTCTGGCGGAAGATCTCCTCGGCGGCCGCCTCCACCGTTTCCCGTCCGTACCGGTCGAACAGGGCCCCGAGCCGATGCTGGCCGATGGCCGACACCGCGAATTGGGCTTTCATGTCGCCGATCGCCGACTTGGGGAACCGCACGTTGCTCTCGATGATGGACCAGATGTCCTCCACCGGCTCGCCGCCCCTCATCACCTGGGTGGGTGGCAGGCGGACGCCCTCCTGGAACACCTCGGTGGCGTCCATCGGGACCCCCGGGTCCTTGGCGCCGATATCGAGCCAGTGCGCCCGGGAGGCGGCGAAGCCGGCCAGGTCCCCCCGGTAGAAGATGGGAGCAAAGACCGTCACGTCGTGCATGTGGGTGCCGGTCAGATAGGGGTCGTTCATTATCCAGACGTCGCCTTCCGCCCACACCGACCGACCGAACATCTCCTCGGTCCCGAGCGTGCAGGCCTCCAGGTTACCCAGGAACAGAGGCACTCCCGATGACTGTCCCAGCACCCGGTGGCGGCTGTCGATCAGGGCGACCGCGCAGTCCTTGGACTCATATATCACTGGCGTGTAGGCGGAGCGGATCAACGCCGCGTTCATCTCCTCGGCTGCCATGATGAAGGCGTTGCGGAGGATCTCGATGGTGATCGGGTCGGGGCTCATAGCGGAGGGGCTTTTATGATCAGGCACCCGTACTCGTCGATGGTCGCTGATCCCTCCGGTGGGATAACGGTGGTGGCCGTTGCCTCCTCCACGATGGCGGGACCGTCGATGGAGCATCGAGGCGGAAGGGTGTGGCGATTGTATCGGGCGGTGGGGTACAAACCGGATGTGAACAGGACCGGGGTCGTTTTGGATGGCGAGTCGGAGGGCTGGTCGGGCTGGTAGTTGTCGGCCAGCAGCGGACGTCCCACATCACCGAGGGCGGTGAGCCGCAGGTTCACGGTCTCCATCGAGGCCTCCGGGTTGGAGTGGCCGTAACGGGCGGCGTAGATGTCTTCGAATCGTCGACGCAGAGCCGAGAACCGATCGTCTCGGGCTCCGGGGGCGCCGTTGGGCATGGTGACGGTCAGGGTGTGCTCCTGGCCCTGGTAGCGCATGTCGAGACGCTGCACCACCCCGATGCGATCGGCCGCCACTCCTTCTCCCAGCAGGCTGGAGACTGCCCTGTCGCCAAGCCGGGCGAACCGGTCGTGGAGGTCCCGGACGTCCAGGTCGGAAAAGTCCCGGAAGAAGGCCTCGCTGAAGTCTTGGCGGACCGCCGACTGGAGCATCCCCCAGGCCGAGAAGCCGCCCGGGTCGGGAGGGACTATCACCTCTCGGATCCCCAGCTCCTGGGCGAGGGCCACAGCATGCATCGGACCCGCGCCCCCGAAGGCGACCAGACTGAACTCCCGCGGCTCGATCCCCCGTTCCACCGTGAGCGTCCGAATGGCCTGGGACATCTTGGCGTTGATGACCTCGATTATTCCCAACGCCAGCCGGTCTCCGTCGAGGTCCAGGCTCTCTCCCAGGGTCACGAGGGCGGCGCGGGCCGCGCCGGTGTCCAGGGTGAGGTTGCCTCCGAGGAAATAGTCGGGGTCGATCCGGCCCAGGAACAGGTTGGCGTCGGTGACGGTGGGCTGGGTCCCTCCCCGTCCGTAACAGGCCGGCCCCGGGTAGGCGCCCGCGCTCTCCGGACCCACCCGGAGCCCTTCCGCCTCCAGGTAGGCGAGAGAACCACCGCCGGCGCCGATGGTGTGGATGTCCACCACCGGCATCAGCACCGGCAGGCCCTCGAGGAGAGCCGATGGAGAGCTGTCGGCCTGTCCGTCGGTGATCAGGCTGACGTCGAAGCTGGTCCCCCCCAGGTCGACACAGATCAGATTGGGCCGGCTGAGGACCTCTGCGAGTGCCACGCCTCCCGCCGCTCCGCCCACCGGGCCGGACAGGAGAGTCTGCAGGGGTCTCTCCGACGCCGCCCGGGCGGAGATGATGCCCCCGTTGGACTGCATCACCCGCAGGGGCGCGGGCATTCCCCGGTCGGCCAGGCGGGTGGAGAGGTCCGCCATGTAGCGGGAAACGGGGGGAGCGATGTAGGCGTCCATCACCGCCGATGCGGTGCGTTCGTATTCCCGCCACTCGGTCGCCACCTGATGGGAGAGCGACAGCGACACTCCCGGCGCCAGTTCGCCCAGGGCGGCGGCGGCGGTGAGTTCATGCTCGGGGTTCATGTAGGAGAAAAGGAAGGCGATGGCCACCGAACGCACCCCCTCGGAGCGAATGCGCTCGGCCGCCCGGCGAAGGTCGCCATGGTCGAGAGGGGCCAGCTCCTGTCCCCGGTAATCGATCCGTCCCCCGATGGGGATGATGTCCCGGCGGGGCAGGAGCGGCTCAGGCTTGCGGTAGCGGATGTTGTACATGTCGAGGCGGTTGCCCCGGGCGATGTGATAGACGTCGCCGGCGCCGGCGGTGGCCAGGAGGATGACCCTCTCGCCTCGTCTCTGCAGGAAGGCGTTTATGCCCACGGTCGAGCCGTGGACGAACGAATCGACGTCCCGGGGTTCGTCAACCACCAACCCCAGGGCGTCCATCACCCCGCCGGCCAAGTCGTCGACCCGGCTGGGCGCCTTGGCGGTGGAGTACCTTCCCGAAGAAGGGTCGTACACCACCACGTCGGTGAATGTGCCGCCGATGTCGGTGGCGACGCGGAGTTCTAGGTTCGCTTCCAACAGGCTACGCGGTGTCCGGGGTCGGTCTCGACCAGCTCCTGGGGGGTGTCGGCGCAGACGTCCTCGGAGATGGGGCACCTGCCGTACAGGGGGCAACCCGGCGCCCGGTCCAGGGCGGAGGGTTGCTCACCCAGCAGATGAACCTGGTCGGTCTTGTAGTGGGGGTCGGGTCGGGGGGCGGCTTTCAACAGCGCTTCGGTGTAGGGATGGCGGGGGGAGGAGAAAACCTCTGCGGCCGGACCCGACTCGACCACCTTGCCCAGGTACATGACCGCCAGGTCGTGGGCGATGTAGCGGACCACCGTCAAATCGTGGGAGATGAACAGATAGGAGATGTTCCGCTCCTCCTGCAGGGACTGAAGAAGGAGAAGGATCTGGGACTGCACCGACATGTCCAGCGACGAGGTGGGTTCGTCCAGCACCACCAGGGCGGGGTTGGTGATCATCGCCCGGGCGATGCCCACCCGCTGGGCCTGCCCGCCGGAGAGTTCGTGGGGATAGCGGCGGGCGTGTTCGGGGCTGAGCCCCACCCGCTCCAGCATGGCCGACACCCGGTCGCCTGCGTCCTGTTTGGACATGTTCTCGTGCAGGATGAGCGGTTCGGCCACGGTGCGCCCCACGGTCTGCCAGGGAGACAGCGAGTCGTAGGGGTCCTGGAAGACGATCTGCATCCGTCCCCGCATGTCCTCCAACGCCGCACCCTTCATCCGGGTGATGTCGGCGCCCTCCAGGCGTATCGACCCCCCGGTGGGGTCGATCAGGCGCAGGATCAAGCGGGCCAGGGTGGTCTTTCCCGATCCCGACTCGCCCACCACCGCCAGGGTCCGCCCGGGGGTTATGGAGACGCTCACCTCGTCAACCGCCCGCAGCTCGGCGTGACTGAAGGCGCCGGTCTTGATCCGGAAGACCTTGGTGAGGTCTGTGAGCGCCAGGGTGGCGGACGGCCCGGTCATACCGACACCGCCTCCGACGTCAGAGGATGATGACAGAACGCCATCTGCCCCCCGATGTGAACCAGGGGAGGTTCCTCTCCATAACAGTCGTCTTCGGCCCGGAAGCAACGAGGAGCAAAGGCGCAGGCGACAAGTTCGTCCCCGGGGTTGGGAACCCGTCCGGGAATCTCCTGGGGAGTGCCGCCGGAGTCGAGGGAACCGGCGATCGACACCAGTTGGTTGGCATACGGGTGGAGGGCCTCTCGGTAGATCTCGACGGTGGTTCCCAGGTTGATGACCCGCCCGGCGTACATCACCGCCACCCGGTCGCAGACGTCGGCCACCACCCCCAGGTCGTGGGTGATCAGCATTCCGGCCGCGTTGTGCTCGGCGATCACCTCTCCCAATAGCTTCAATATCTCTGCCTGGATCGTCACGTCCAGGCCGGTGGTCGGCTCGTCGGCGATGATGAGTTCGGGTTCTCCCGCCAGGGCGATGGCGATGCACACCCGCTGGCACATCCCTCCGGAGAGTTCGTGGGGGTAGGAGCGGTAGACCCGCTCGGGGTCGGTGATGCGCACCGACCGGAGCAGGTTGAGGGCCTCTTCCCGGGCTTGTGTTCGGGCCATTCCCCGGAGCCGACGGAGAGTGTCTACGATCTGTTTTCCGACCCGAAAGACCGGGTTGAGGCTCCCGCGGGGGCGTTGGGGAACGAAGCCTATCTGGTGACCCCGGGCCAGTTGGCGGGCCCGGGGCGGGATGAAGTCCGTCCCGCCGAACGTGCACTCCTCGAAGGAGACCGTGGCGGCCGCCGGCAGGAGGTCGAGGATCGCCCGGGCGGTCATCGACTTGCCCGCTCCGGTCTCGCCCACCACGCCCAGGATCTCTCCCGGCCTTACTTCGAGGTCCACGCCGCGGAGGATCGGCAGACCCTCGATCTCGACCTCGAGCCCGCGCAGTTCCAGGATGGCGCTCATCGTGACTTCCTCCGGGTGGGCTCCACCAGGTCGGCGATCGATTCACCGATCAGGCTGAGGGAGAAGATCGTTATGGCGATGGCGATGCCGGGGAACACCGAGATCCACCATCGTCCTCCCACCACCATCTCCTCGACGCCTTCTGCGATCATCGCCCCCCACTCGGGGTCGGGGAGCGGGACTCCCAGGCCGATGAATCCCAGCGCGGCGGTGAGGAGGATCGCCCAGCCGCAGCTGATCGCCGCCTGGGTGACCACCGTTCCGACGGTCCCCGGTGCGATGTACCGCACCATTATCCGGGTCCGGGAGTTGCCCACCGCCCGCCCGGCCTCCACGTAGGAGTGTTCGCGGAGCGAGCGCACCTCGGCGCGGACCAACCGTACGAAGGTGGGTATGCCCACGAAGCCGATCACCAGGATCAGGTTGAAGACTCCTTCGCCGAGAGCGGCCAGCACCCCCACCGCCAGTATGAAGGCGGGGAAGGACTGGATGACGTCGAGGGCTCGCATGGTGAGCGAGTCGACCCGTCCTCCCAGGTAGCCGACCACCAGCCCGATGGGATGGCCGATCACTATCGACATCAACACCGCCGACATGGAGATGACCAGGTCATAGCGGGCCGCGTAGACCACCCGGGCGAAGATGTCGAAGCCCAGCCTGCCGGTGCCGAACCAGTGGTCGGCGGAGGGGGCCAGGAACTGGGTTGCGAAGTCGATCGCCAACGGGTCGTTTCTGGCGATCCATGGAGCGAAAACCGCCACGCAGATCATGGCTCCGAACATGATCAACCCGACCACCAGGCGACGGTCCCACTTTCTCTTGGTGGCAGTAGTCGTCATTTCAACCTCACCCGCGGGTCGACTATCGATTGGAGCAGGTCGACTACCAGGAACACCAGCAGGTAGGTGACGGCCGACAGGAGGACCACGCCCTGGATGGCGGCATGGTCGGTCCTCTCCAGGGAGTTGTAGGCGTACAGGCCCACCCCGGGCCAGGAGAAGACTCTCTCGATCAGCACCGCCCCTCCGATCATGTACCCCGAGATGAGGCCGGTCATGGTTATGGCGCCGGGAAGCGAGTTGCGAAGAACGTATTTGAGATATAGCGGAGCGCCGCGCAGTCCCGAGGCCCTCCCGAAGGCGATGTAGTCGGACTGGAGCACCGACAGGGTGGCGTTGCGGGTGAGGCGGGTGATGGGCGCGATGGCGGGAAAGCCCAGGGAGATCATGGGCAGGATGATGTGCCCCAACGCGTTTGTGAAGGTTCCCCACTCTCCTCTCACCACAGAATCCAACAAATAGAAGCCGGTCCCGTCGGGAGGTGAGGCTCCGAGGTCAAGGCGACCGACCGGCGCGGGCGCCCAGCCCAGGAAGACGAAGAAGATCATCACCAGAATCAGGGCCGCCCAGAAGTCGGGAATGGCCACCCCCAAGGTGGAGATGAACCTGCTGAAGCGGTCGACCAGCTTGCCCCTCCGAACCGCAGCCCAAACTCCCAGTGGGAGAGCCACCGATAGCGCAAAAGCCAGAGCGAAGATCACCATCTCCACGGTGGCGGGCAGGCGATTGCGGATGTCTTCGGCGACCGGGAAACCGGTTCGCAGGGAGAATCCCAGATCACCCTGGATCAGTCCCTGCATGTAAATCCAGTACTGGTGGTAGAGGGGTTTGTCCAGCCCCAGACTGACCCGGATGGCCTGCACCTCGCCTTCGGATGCCTGCATCCCGGCGTAGAGCCGGGCCGGGTCTCCGGGGAGTCCCCGGGATACGAGGAAGGCAACCATGGTGACGCCGATCAGAATCGGGACCAGGGCTATCAGCCGCCGGGCGATGTAGGAACCCATCAGTGCTTCCTCGGGTGGTAAAGGACAAGCCGCCGGGCCAGTTCAACTGACGCGGCGGCTTGTCGGGGTTTCAAGTAGGTACTACCGGGTGATCAGGAAGTCTTGGTCACGTAGTAGTAACGGTTGATTTGGTCGGGTCGCCAGATGAACCCTTCGATGGCTTGCGAGGAAGCCACTATCAGGTGGGGTTCGGCCAGCCACACCGCGGGAGCATCCTCAAGCATGATCGCCTGGACGTCCTTGTACAGCTGGATCCTCTCGGGCTCCGCCGGGCTGAGGAGCTTGGCGGCCTCGAGCTTTTCGGTGACCACGTCGTTCGAGTAGTTGCTCCGCATCGCGTATGCATCCACTTCCCAGAAGAGCTCCATGTGGTACTGGGGCTCGTTCACCCAGGAACCCGACCCGAAGTAGAACAGGAAAAAGTCCATCGGGTTGATCCTGGCCTCCAAGGGGTCGGTCTTGGTGCCGTCCTCGGCGAACACATTCTCGGAGAAGTCGCCGGAACTGAGCCTGGTGATCTCGACGTTGACGCCGATCTGGGCGAGGGACGCTTGCACCACGATGGCCAGCTCGGGAGCGAAGGCCAGGGTTGCGTCTATGAAGAGCTCCAGGGTCTGGCCGTCGTATGACGACTCGGCCAGCAGCTCACGGGCCTTGTCCAGGTCCTGGTAGTAGAAGGGAGCATCCGGGTCGAAGGTGGGAGTGGTCGACGGGATCGGTCCGCCGCCGCGGCTGGCGGCCCCGAAGTAGACGCCCTCCAGGACATCATCGTACGGGTAGGCGTAAGAGATCGCCTGGCGCAGTTTGATGTCGTCGAATGGGGGCCTGGTCGGGTTCATGTACATGACCGCCTGGTTGTTGCCGCCCACCGTGGTGACCTTCACGCCCTGTGCCCGAAGCTCGGGAATGGCCGTGACGGGGACCGCTTCGGCGAAGTCGATCTCACCGGCGGCCAGCAAAGCAGCCTGCTGGGCCTCGTCGGGGATGATCCTCAGGATGATCCGCTCGGCCTGGGCCGGTCCGAGGAAGTAGTCGTCGTTGCGTCTCAGGGTGACCTGAACGCCCGGGTCGACGTCTTCGAGGTAGAAGGGCCCGGTGCCGGTGTCGATGGTCTGCAAGTAGTCCCTGGCCCACGGGTCGTCGGTGGTGCCCTGCTGGCTCAGAACCGCGGAGTCATAGACGGTGACGCCCGCGTTGGAGAGCACGTGCAGGGGGAACGGGGTGGGATACAGGAAGTCGAAGCGGATGGTGTAGTCGTCGATGACGGTGATCACATCGGAGATGGTCTCTTCGTCGCCGTAGTCGTACAGGGCGATCACAGCATGGTCGAACCAGCCGCCCACGCGGTCCTGGTGGAGGGCTGCTCTCTCGAAGCTCCACTTCACGTCATGGGCGGTCATCTCGTTCTTGGTGTGGTTGAACAAGACACCCTGGCGGAGGGTGAAGGTCACCGAGGTGCAGTCGTCGTTGAACTCCCAGCTCTCGGCCAGCAGTCCCTGGGGACGGGCCGAGTCGGCTACCAGCACTCCCTCGTCGTTCTCGTCGAGGTGGAAGGTGATCAACTGGTCGTACATGTTGGCCGCCAGCTCCGATCCGCGGGCCTCGAAGTTGAGTCGCGGGTCGATGTTGGGCACGTCGCCGGAGTAGGCCTTGATGATCGTCAAACCGTCCACCGGCTCCACTCCTCTGGGAGGGGCGGCTTCCGGTTCGGGAGCGCAACTGCCCGCCATCAGTTCCTCGCCTGTCAGGACGGTGGTGGTGGTCACCTCTTCGGTGGTGGCGGTCATCTCTTCTTCCGGTTCGTCTTCTTCCATCATGGCTGCGGTGGTGGCCGGCGCCTCCGCTTCCGCAGCTGTGGTGGCCGGCGCCTGGGTGGTTGCCGGAGCGGCTTCATCCTCGTCGTCCCCGCAGGCGGCGGCGACGAGTGCCAGCACCAGCAACGTGGCTATCCATACACGCGTCTTTTTCATCTTTCCTTCCTTTGTTTGGCTTGCCTTCGTTTGGCTTGCTTTTGAGAATAGCCGCTCAGGGCGATGGAGCCCTTCAAGCGACTCATCGATAGCATGGTAATACCGCCTTGTGACAGGTGGAAGGGGAGGAGGGGGGTAAAGGAGGCCGATCTGTTGGTCGGGTGGTTAATATGGATGTTTGGTTCCCGAAGCGGGCGCCGGGCATCTCGACCACATCGCAGGTGTTTCACAATGACAACTCACTTCACCAGCCGAATCCGGAGGCCGATCGGGGTGCTGGCCGGTCTGTCTCTCGTGGTCAGCGTGTTCGTGATTTCCCCCGCCACCACCGCTCAGACCGCCGACCCGGCGCCCGATTACCTGGCAAGCTTCGACGCCTGCCCGGGGGATGCCATTCCCCCCGCGGGCTTCAGGGACGTCCCCGGTCGTCATGACAACTCTTCGGACATCAACTGCATCGCCTATTACGGGATTACCAAGGGGACCTCGGCTACCACTTATGCCCCTGAGGACCCGGTCATCCGAGAGCACATGGCCCTTTTTCTTATCAGGTTGGCCAAACTGGTGGGCATCTTTGTTCCCCCTCCGGATGACACGCCCTTCACCGACATCGCCAGGCTTTCTCAGGAGTCTCGGGACAATATCAGCCAGATCTACCAACTGGGGATCACTATCGGCACCAGCGCCACCACATACACGCCGGGTCGAAACGTCAGCCGCGGGGAGATGGCGCTGTTTCTCCAGCGCCTGATGGATGAGATGGATGTGGTAGCTGACGGGAGGGATCTTTACGGGTACATCCCCGACGATGTTGACGACAACGATCTGGACGCCGACATCGAGGCGCCTTGGCGGGACATCGAGGATGTGCCGTTTGCTGTGAACGAGGCCGTAACCGAACTGTACGAACTGGGGGTGGCGAGCGGTTTCGCCGGATCTGCTCGGCTGTACGGGCCCAACCGGGATATGTCGCGGGCCGACATGGCAGCCTTCATGGCGGCGATCCTGGATCACTCCAACCTGCGTCCCAGGGGGGCCACCATCCAGGTGTCGCCCATCCGAGGCGCCGACGACTTCGACATCACCGCCATGGTCTCGTTCCGTAGTGACACTTTCGCTCCCGTGGAGGATCAGGCGGTGGACTGGTTCTACACCGACGACCCCGACGGAGGCCTGGAGAGTAACGGGGAATGCGACATCTCCACGATCCTGGGCGACGGCGACTGCCAATGGGACGACGACGACGATGAGACCGACCGGGATGGGAATATTTTCACCGAAGTCAGGGCGACCGCGGGTGAGACTATGACCTTCTACGCCTGGGTTGGCAGCCGGAACGGGGATGATTTCGACGAAGATAGCGTCGACCACTCCAAGACGGTAGCCCAATCCGACAAGGGCCCCAGCAGCCTCCTGGTCACCCACGACGTGCCTGTCAACGCTTGGCAGATTGAAGGGGATGGCGCTTGGATTGTGGACATGGATCGCCGTTCCTCGGTCGAAATCACCATCCAGCTTCAGGACGAGACCGGCGCCAGGCTGGAGAGGGAAGGGGTGGTGATCGACATCGAGGTGAACAGCCGGGAGATTCTGGTGGACGCCGAAAACGTGGCTGGTAACAGGCCCGCTCCCGAATACCAACAGCTTAGGCGGGATCCCCGCGACACCAGTACGGTCGTGACCGACCGCAGAGGCGAAGCCACGTTCGAACTGGACGGCCCATCGCGGAACGAACGC
>VXSV01000060.1 GCA_009837815.1 Acidimicrobiia bacterium | reverse complement strand
GGGGCGGCAGCGCCGGCGGCCCGGTCCCCGCGCGCGCGCCGGGCCTCCGGACCCCTGTGGGGGTCCCCGGGGGCGGGGGGCCGCTGGTGGAGGTGCTGGGGCCCCAGATGGGGGGAGGATTCCTGATCCGAATGTGGAGCTATGCGATGGGACTTCAAGAAGGGCCGACCGCGGTGGTCTCTCTGATCGTTTTCTTCGCTGTGCTGGCTGTGGTGGTCGACGGGATCCTGGTACTGGCAATACGCCTCCTTACCAGATGGTCCGAAACCGGTCGGCGACTGGGGTTGTAGGCATGGAGAAAAAAAGCCCGGTCCATTTCGGTATTGCAGAGAAGGATGCCACGGCGGTATGAGACAACCCGGCCCATTCCGAAGCCTCTTTTGGATTGGTTGGCTGATCTGGGCTGTCCTGATTCCGTGGTTGCTGATCCAGGTCCCGGAGGGCCTTCCTCTGGTCACCTGGACGCATGATGAGGGTGGGACCTACGTGACATGGTCTTACATAGTTTCGGGGTTGGTGTTGTTCTGGGCCTGGCCCGTGGTGTTCCGCACCAGCCGGGTAAGGGACCGTCTGATCAGGGCCGGACGGGGGATAGCGGCGGGTCCTCCGATGCTGTGGGCCGGCATGCGCCGCAGTCCGCTGTTCTTCGTTGCCTGGGCGGCGTTGCTGCTGGCCTGGCAGGTGGCGTCATACGTCGCGCCCAGGGGAATCCTCGAGCATCCCATCGTTCCCGGATGGGACTATGTGTTGGGTGACACCTTCTTCGAAGTGTCCCGCTTCTGGACGGTCCGTGCGTTCGACCTTGGATTCGCGACCTTCAATCTCGAGGGTCTGGCGCCCCAACCCATCTATGGCGGCGAGGCGACCTGGCCGGCTGTGTTCCTCGCCATCGCGTATCACTCCGGTTTGACCCTTTCCCGGCTGTCCTGTGGCTTGGTGGTGGGCATAACAGTGGGTCTGGTGTCCGGTCTGGCCCTTCCCTACTGGCCGGCGGTGCGCCAGACGGTGTGGGCGCCCATGAACTTCATGCGGATGATCCCCCTCCTGGTGGCGGTTCCCTGGTTGCAGTTCGTCTTGGGCTCCAGCCTCTTCGGCATCACCATGTATGTGGCCTTCGGAGTGTGGACGATACTGGTGGTGTCCACCATGACGGCCGTAGCCAACGTGCCCGACCGGTACATCGAAAGCGCCCGCACCCTGGGCGCCTCCCGGTTGCACACCTATCTCAAAGTGATAGTCCCGGCGTCGATTCCGGAACTGCGCACCGCCATACTGCTCGCCATCGGAGGGAGCTGGTCACTGGTGATCGCCGCCGAGTTCCTGGGTTTTTCCGCCGGGCTCGGGTACCTGGCCGACGGGGCGGTGCAGAATACCAACACCGCCCTGCTGTTGATAGTGGCGTTCATCGTGGCTCTCTATTCTCTCACCACGTTCTTCCTGATCAACGAGGGATTCAAGAAGGCGGTTAGGTGGATGCCGAAACGAGTCACCAAGAAGACCGACATCAGAAAGGTGGCCGGGGCGGCCGGGAGGGCCTGATCCCCGCACACACCCCACCATTGTGAGTGTGGGGTTGCGGGGGCCGGGGCTAGAGAACGTGCCGAGTGGTCTGGTACACAGTGCGGATCGCGAAGTTGGAGCGGAGTCGGGCCACGCCGGGAAGACGGGACAGGTGCCGATTGTGGATACGCTCGAAGTCCCGGTGGTCTTTCACCGCCAGGTGCACCAGGTAGTCGGCGTCACCGGCCACCAGGTGACAGGACATCACCTCGGGGCAGTTCCTCACTCCCTCCTCGAATCGCCTCAGCGACTCCTCACTCTGGCTCACCAGCGACACCTCCACGAAAACGTCCAGATCGCGGCCGATCGCCTCTGTGTCGAGAATCGCCACGTATCCGTCGATAACGCCTTCCTCCTCCAGCCGACGCACCCGGCGATGGCATCCCGAAATGGATAGCCCGACACGCGAGGCCAGTTCCGAGCGGGACACGCGTCCGTCCGCCTGGAGTTCATTGAGGATCAGACAATCGGTGGAGTCAAGGGAGTGCATTAGCGATGTGATGCCCAAAGCCTAGCTTCAACGCCACATCTTTGCGCGGTTTGTCAAAAACTTGTCACTATTTGCTCTCATTACTCCACAACGCGCATATATCATTGCATAGCACTCTCGGAGGTGAAGGGGCTTTCTATGCGAATAAGCGTGCCCAAGGAGATAAAGACCGAGGAGCGCCGCGTTGGTCTGACGCCCGAGAGCGTGGCAGAGGTGACGGACCGAGGCCACGAGGTCTTCGTGGAACGCCGGGCCGGCGCGGGGGCGGGATTCAGCGACGCGGAATACGCTGCCCAGGGAGCCCGCATTCTCGACACCGCGGACGAGGTGTTCGAATCGGGAGAACTCATCGTCAAGGTGAAAGAACCACTGGCGGTGGAGCGAGCCCGACTGCGGCCCCACCACACCCTGTTCACATACCTGCACCTCGCCCCCCACCCCGAGCAGGCCCACGATCTGGTGGCGAGCGGAGCGACCGCTATCGCTTATGAGTCGGTGACCGACCGGGCGGGCCGGTTCCCGCTGCTGGCGCCCATGTCCCAGGTGGCGGGAAGGATGGCCGTCCAGGCCGGGGCTCGATGCCTTGAAACCTCCGCCGGCGGACGCGGCGTACTGCTCGGCGGCGTCCCCGGGGTGGCCGCCGCACACGTCGTGGTGATCGGAGGAGGGGTCGTCGGGCGAAACGCGGTGGAGATGGCGCTCGGACTCGGCGCCGACGTGACCGTGCTCGACCTCGACGCGGGCGCGCTCGAATCCCTGGCTTCCCGGTTCGGTCCGGCGGTGCGCACCCTCTACTCCACCCCGGGCGCCCTGCAGAGGCTCATGCCCACTGCCGACCTGGTCATAGGGGCGGTGCTGCTCCCCGGGGCGCGCACACCCCGGCTGGTCACAACCACGATGGTCAAGCAAATGCGGCCCGGCTCGGTAATCGTGGACGTCGCCATCGACCAGGGCGGCTGCGTGGAAACCTCGCGGCCCACCACTCACGCCGACCCGACCTTCCTCGTCGACGGGGTGGTCCACTACTGCGTCGCCAACATGCCCGGCGCCGTCCCCCGCACCTCCACCCAGGCCCTCAACAACGTCACCCTCCCCTACGTGCTCAAGCTGGCTGACCTGGGACCGGTCGCAACCATCCGATCAGATCCCGGTCTGCAGGACGGCCTGACCGTGAGGCGAGGTCACATCACCGAACCGGCAGTGGCCGACGCCCTGGGTTACCCCTACACACCCCCCTTGGAAACGCTCGACTGAAACCCGCCCTCGGCACCGGGATCACCGGCGGCCAGGCCATCCTCACCCAGGGTCGGCTGATCAGTCCCCCGACGCCGGGTGATAGGAGTCCAAGAACACCTCCCTCCCCTCCCGGGAGGAGTCGTAGATGGCCATGATGATCGCCAGCGGCACCCGGGCATCCTCGCCGGTGAGGACCGGATCGCGGTCTTCGCGGATGGCGTCCACCATATCCTGGAGTTGTATCCGGTGGCGGGACTGGGGATAGGCCCAGGGATCGTCGATGTCGCTCAACTCAAAGCTCGGCTCGACATCGACCCGGCCTGCGTCGCCCTCCACATCCCAGAGGAGGAACTTGTCGTACTGAGCGTTGGCCACCACGGTGCCCTTGTCGCCGTGAAGCTCCACCCGGGACTTGAGAGCAGTCCGGACCGATGAGGTGCTCTCGATGATCCCCGTGGCGCCGCTCTCGAAGGTCACCACGGCGGTGGCGGTGTCCTCGACCTCGATGTCGTGGACATGGGTGGCGACTCGTCCCATCACCGAGCGCACCGGACCCATCAAATATTGGAGCAGATCGATGATGTGGATCGACTGGGTCATCAGACAGCCGCCCCCCTCCAGTTCCTTGGTGCCCCGCCAGGCGGCGGAGTTGTAGTAGGCGGTGGTGCGGGCCGACTTGTCGAACGCGTCGCCCAGGAAGACCCGCCCCAGGCGACCCGAGTCGACCGCCTCTTTGAGGGTCCGGGCGACTATGCCGAAGCGCATCTGGAAGATGACCCCGAGTTTGGTGCCGTTGGCCCGGCAGGCGCTGATCATCCGGTCTGCCCGTTCCAGGTTGATCTCGATCGGTTTCTCCACCAGCGCGTGCTTCCCTGCGGCGGAGGCGGCGATGGTCACGTCGGCGTGCAGACCGGAGGGAAGGGACACGATCACCACATCCACGTCATCGTGGTCGACCAGATCCCGGTAGTCGGTGAACCAATGCTCGACTTCATTGGCGTTGGCGAATCCTCGGACGTTGTCCTGGTTCCGGCTGCACACCGCCACCAATTCCCCGCCTTCCACATGGTTCATTTCCCGGGCCATGAAACCTCCCGACATCCCGGTGCCCACCAGACCGAAGCCGATCGCGCCACTGCCCATTTTCCGTTCCTGCTCTTTCCTAGCCGAGTTCCAAGAGAGGACTCCCAGGTCCTTGCATCACACCCTTGGAGTCCTCTCCTAAGAGGGACGTCGCAGAATCTACAGAGCTCCACGCACCGTGTCAAGGGTTGCGATCCGGCGGGGTCCGACCCGGTTGAGCGGTTCCGGGGCCATGCCCATACACTCAAAGCGGGTGAGCCGTCCACCTGATTTCCAACCTGTCTCCTCCGATCTTCCCCTGGTGGATCTGGTTGATGTCTCCGTTTCACTGGGCGGCGCCCCGGTGCTGTCAAAGTGCCGGCTCACCCTCGATCCCGGAGAGTCGCTGGGAGTGGCGGGCCCGAACGGCGCAGGCAAGTCCACCCTGTTGGGTGTGGTCGCCACCTTCATAACTCCCACCGGAGGATCAGGGACCGTCCTGGGCGCTTTGCTCGCCGGCCCCCGAACCCCGGCGGTTCGCTCCCAGATCGGCTGGTCCGGGCACCTCCCCGCTCTCTACCCCGACCTGACCTTGGGCGAGAACCTGGCCCTCGCCGCTCGGCTGACCGGGCATCCGGTGTCCCGCGGCCGGAAAGTGCTGACCCAGGTCGGCCTCGGGGCCGCAGCGGGGATCAGGGCGGAACGGTGCTCGAACGGTATGCTGCGGCGCGCCGACCTGGCCCGGCTGCTGATAGGCTCCCCCCGACTGGTCCTGTTGGACGAGCCGGACGCGGGTCTCGACCAGGACGCCGCGGCGATCATCGACCACCTGATCACCAGGACCACCCGCCGGGACGGGGCTGTCCTGTGCGTCTCCCACGACGCCGCCAGGCTGTCCGGCTGGGTCGACCGGGTTGTGGAGATGCGAGAGGGGAGGATCGTGTGAGAGTCGGGTTCTGGCGATCGGCGGGCCTGATCGCCCTGCGGGACCTGCGGGTGGAGATCCGCAGCGGGGAGGCGCTCACGGTGGTGTTTCCCTTCGCGGTGGTGGCGAGTTGGGTCGCGCCCCTGGCGACCAACGCCTCCCCTCTGCTGCTCCGGGACCTGGCCGCGCCCGTTTACTGGCTCATCACCCTGCTGTTCGGGATGATGGTGGTATTGCGCCAGACCGCTGTCGAGACTCGGGCACAGCGCCGCGCCCTCGCTTTGACCGGTCTTGACCCGGCGGCCCGTTTCGCGGGCCGGTCGGGAGCGTCGGGGTTGGTGCTGGCGGCGGTGGCCGGGACCCTGGTAATCCCGGTGATCATCTTCTATGACTACCGCCCACCTTCAGGCGCGTGGCTGATGGCGCTCGTGATCCTCCTGGCGGCGGCGGGGCTGGCCATGCTGGGCACCCTGGCCGGGGACGTGACCATCGGGCTACGGGCCCGGACCAGCCTGGCGCCCCTGCTGATGGCGCCCCTGGCCGTGCCGCTTCTGATGGGGGCGGCACAGAGCCTGGAAAGTCTGGTGGCGGGCAAGAGTATCATCACCTGGGTATTGGTGCTGGTCATCGCCGATCTCGGGCTGGCGGCCGCCGGAGTGATGTCGGCCCGGGCCCTGGAGGAGATTTCCCTGTGAAAAAGAGGTTGCTGGCGGTCTTGTCCGGCGTTGCGCTGGGAGTCGGCCTGATCCTGGCGTTCACCTCCCCCCCTGACCTGCTCCAAGGCGACTTCGTTCGCATCCTCTACATCCATGTCCCGTCGGCCTGGCTTGCTTTCCTGGCCTTCGGAGTGACCGCCGCGGGAAGCATCGGATGGCTGTTCACCCGGCGTATGAGCTGGGATAGGGCAGCCGAGGCATCTGCAGAGATAGGAGTTCTGTTCACCGCCATCGCCCTGGCGACCGGCATGATCTGGGGAAAGCCCGTGTGGGGGACCTACTGGGACTGGGGGGATGCCCGCCTGGCCACCACCGCCATGATGTTCTTCGTGTACCTGGGCTATCTGGCCCTGCGCCGCACCACCACCGACCCTCGTCTGCGGGCTCGCCGTTCGTCGGTGCTGGGCGCGGTCGCCGTGGTGCAGGTACCGCTGGTCTACTTTTCGGTGAAGCTGTGGCGCACCCTCCACCAGGGCCTTACGATCCGACCCGACGGCATCCAGATGGACGGTGCGATGGTTGCCGCGCTAATGGCGAACCTGGCAGCCTTCACGCTTCTTTACGCCACCTTGCTCATCTACCGGACCGCGCTGGCCCGCATCGAAGAGGCCGCCGCATCCGAGAGAGCCCCGGCGCGGAGTCCGGTTACGGTTCCCCGGCTGGGTGAGGCGGAAGCGTGAACATCGGCTGGGTCTGGGCGGCCTACCTGGCCACGGCCGGGCTTCTGGCAGGCTACATCCTCCGCTTGACCATCCGGTGGCGAAGGGCGACGAGCCACCCGGATTGATGAAGTCACGCCGCTGGCCGTTTCTGATGTTCGTGGGGGTGGCTGTCCTGGTGGCCGGAACCTTCTTGGTCCGGAACATCGACAGCGACCTGGTTTACTATCTCACCCCCCGCGAAGCGGTGGACCAGCGCTCCGACTTCCCCGACGGGCGGCGGTTCCGACTGGCGGGCGTCGTGGTGGAAGGTTCCCTGGAGAGCGGATCGGAACCCCTTCGGTTCCAGGTCACCGACGGCGCCTCCACCATTCCGGTTGTGCTCACCGACACTCCGCCCCTGCTTTTCGACGAGGACGTCAACGTGCTGCTGGACGGCGCCTGGCTGGGTGATCACTACCGGGCCGACGGCGCCCTCATCTCCCATGACGAGAACTACCAGGCGCCTCCGGTAGCCGACGACGGCTCCCGCTGATGCTCTCTCTCGCCGGAACCCTGGCGGTGTGGACGGCGTTGGTCGCCGCCGGATGGCTGGCTGTTGCCGGCTGGCGGGCGGCGAGAGACCCGGTTGCTCCCTCTGCCTCGATCGTTTCCCTCCGCCGATCCGTCCTGGTCATGGTCCTCGCCGCGCTGGGGGCGATGGTCGTCCTCGAAGCGGCCCTTCTGGCCAACGACTTCACCGTCTCCTATGTGGCGAATCATCATTCCCGTCACACGCCCTTCCCCTTCAACATCGCCACTGCCTGGGCGGCGCTGGAGGGCTCGATCGTGTTGTGGGGTCTGGTCCTCGCGGCCTACGCATACGCGGTGTGGCGCAGGGCGACCGCCAGGGGCGCCCAACCCGATTCTCTCGACTGGGGGGCTCTGGCGGCGATCGGAGCGGTCGGGGTGTTCTTCTTCGGACTGATGGTCACCGTCGCCAACCCCTTCGAGGTGTGCACGGAGGCGGCCGCCCGTTCCTGCACGGCGTCAAGCCCCCTGCCCTTCTCCCGGGCGGTGGGTCCGGCCGACGGGCTGGGGCCCAACCCCCTGCTCCAAAACCACCTTCTGATGGCGATCCATCCCCCACTGCTGTACCTGGGCTACGTGGGGCTGACAGTCCCGTTCGCATACGGGATTTCGGCCCTGGCCCTCCGCAGGTCCGGGCCCGCATGGCTCCGCCGCAGCGGACTGTGGACCAGGGTGGCGTGGGTGTTTCTCACCGCTGGTATCACCCTTGGCGCCTGGTGGGCCTACGAAGTGCTGGGCTGGGGAGGGTACTGGGCCTGGGACCCGGTGGAGAACGCCTCATTCATGCCCTGGCTGGTGGCCACCGCTTTCCTCCACTCCTCCCTGGTGCAGGAGAGGAGGGGGATGCTGGAGGCGTGGAACTTCGTACTGGTGATCGGCGCCTTCTCCCTGACCATCTTGGGCACTTTCCTCACCCGGTCGGGAGTGATCGCCTCGGTGCACTCATTCACCCAGTCCGCGATCGGTCCCGCACTCCTCGGGTTTCTGGTGGTGGTGACGGTGGGCTCTTTCGCTCTGTTCGCCTCCCGCGCCCAACAGATCTCCTCCCCGCCCCGCCTGGAGTCCCTCTCCAGCCGGGAAGGGGGTTTCCTGCTCAACAACCTGCTGCTGACGGTGTACGCCATGGTGGTGCTGACCGGAACGTTGTACCCGCTGGCTTTGGAGGCGTTCACCGGGTCGGAGGTGGGTGTGGGGCGGCCCTTCTTCGACCGCATGGCAGTCCCCATCAGCTTCGCCCTGCTGTTGGCCATGGGCATCGGACCGGCCCTCCCCTGGCGGGTGGCCCGCGCCCGGGTGGTCTGGCCCCGCGTGCACCTGCCTCTCCAGATTGCGCTTGCCGCGGGCGTGCTGGTGATCATCACCGCCACCCGGGTGGGGTACGTGGTGATGGCGGTGATCGCGGGGAGTTGGGTGGTGGCGGTGGCTGCCGGCCGACTCTTGTCCCAGGCCCGTCGCTCCGCCAGATCCAGGGGGGCGAACGCCTGGCGCATGATCCCGGGAGTCGTCAGATCGGACCGCGGCTTCTGGGGCGGGCAACTGGCCCATGCCGGAGTGGCCCTGGCGGCGGTGGCCATCGCCTGTACCGCCAATCTCTCCCAGAGTCTCGACCGGGTGGAGATGGCGCCCGGAGACCGGGTGGAGTTCGCCGGGTACGAGTTGGTCCACACCGGGGTGTCAACCACCAGGACGCCCAACCGCCTGAAGAGCACCGCCCATGTGGAGGTGTGGAAGGACGAGCGGATCGAGGGGCTGGCGGAGCCCGCCCTCAGCCGGTTCGAGACCTCCGCCTTGCCCATCGCCACTCCCGGCATCCATCACACCCTCGCGCAGGACCTCTACTTGAGCGTGACGCGGATCGACGAGGAAGCAATCACCCTGCGGGCGGCCACCGCTCCCCTCCAATGGGTGCTGTGGCTGGGCGGCCTGACCTGCGCGGGGGGCGGCCTCTATTCCCTGGCGGGCAGGAAACGCCGAAGATCGGGGTCGGTCCGTCCCGCAGTCGGAGCGCGTCCGGGTGGCTGATCCCGCCGGACGGCGCAGCCTGTTCGGTTGGGTCTCTCCCCTGCTGACCCTGGCCTTGGCCGCCTTCGTGGTGGTCTCGCTTACCACCGCCGACCCGGTGGACCGGGACCGCGCCGAGAGGATCGGCAAACAGGTCCGCTGCCCGGCCTGCGAGGGGGAGTCCATCGCCGAGTCTCCCAGTTCCTACGCGGCCGACATGATGGGCTATGTCAGGGAGATGATCGGCGAGGGCCGATCCGACCAGCAGATCCTGGACCGGTTGATGGCGGCCTATCCCCGGTCACAGATGCTCGATCCCCCGTTCCAGACGAGGACGGCCCTTTTGTGGGCGCTGCCGGCCGCCGTGTTGGTGACCGGTCTCTTCCTGGCCTTCTTTCGCCTTAGAAAACCCGTCCCCCCCGAGTCGACCGGGGAGGCGCCATGAGCGAGGAAAGCTTTTGGGCGGCGCGACTGGCGCAGGCCACCAGGGACCTGGAGGAGTTGGCACAGCAGCTTGCCACCGATGAGATACCTCCCTCAACCGGCCGGCGGCTCCGGCGGGTCTACACCGAGGAGATAGAGGAGGCCAGGCTCAGGCTGGCCGGGGAGGCGCCGGTCTCAGCGGACCTCGATTCTTCCGATCGGGACTCCCGGTCCCGATTCTGGACTCCCGGTAGATTGACGGTCGTCGCCATTCTGGGGACCGCCGCGGCAGCCCTGGTGATCTCGGTGGGATGGTTCGCCCGGCCCGAGGACCGTACCGACGCCGACGGGGGGGAGTTCGATCCGTCCCAGTACTCCAATGAGACCATGGAGGCGGTGATCTCCGCCAATGCCGAACACCCCCAGATCAACGGCATGCGCCTCGCCCTGGCCGGACGCTATTTCCGCGCCGGTGATTTCGGGCGGGCCTTCGCCCATTACCGAGGGGTGCTGGAACGCAGCCCGACGGCCGCCGAAGAGGCGGAGGCGCTGAGCCGCCTGGGATGGATAGCCTGGGCGGGGTCGGGAGAGATCGAACTGGCGGTGGACACCCTGGACCGGGCCCTCGGGGCGTGGCCGGGCTACCCCCAGGCGCTCTACTTCAAGGCCATCGTCCTTTGGTGCGGCGCCGGGAAGGCGGCAGAAGCCGTCCCGTTGTTGGAGGAGGCAAGTCAGGGGCTTTCCTCCGATGAGACCATCGCAGCCGAGTTGGCGGCGGCGCGAGCCGGCGAGGAGTGCTCGTGAAGCGGCGACCGGGACGAGCCGCGGTGGGGCTGGCGGTGGCGGTGGCGGCGGCCACCGCAGTGTTCGCCGGGGTGTTCGCCACCCGCCTGTCCGAGGAGTCCCAACTGTCGGATTCGCCCCTGGTCGGCGCTCACTCCCCGGTGTTGACCCTACCTCTCCTGGATGGATCGGGCGAGATAGGTATCCCCGACCCCGACGCTCAGGTGACCGTGATCAACTTCTTCGCCTCCTGGTGTCTCGAGTGCCGGGTGGAGCATCCAGACCTGCTGGCGGTGGCCGAGGCCTTCTCGGATTCCGGGCTCCGGCTCATCCAGGTCGCATACCAGGACCGCCCCGACGACTCGATCGCCTTCCTCAACGAGTTGGGCGTCTCTCCCCTGGTGAGTTATGCGTCGGATCCGGGTAGCCGAGCCGCCATCGCCTTCGGGGTGTTCGGGATCCCCGAGACCTATTTCATCGGTCCGGACGGGGTGGTGACCGCAAGGTTCACCGGCCCCTCCGACTCTCTCTCTCTGGGCCACCAGATCGACCTGATCCTGGGGAGAGGCCGGTAGGAGTGAGACGTAGCCACATCTAAGGGATCAGTTCGAACAGGACTCCTGCGGGAGGGGCCTCGGTCAGCTCCCTGCCTCCCACTCCCAGGAGGTGCCGATCGAAGAATTCCACCAGGTAGTGGTCAACCACCGCAAACACCTGGGCGGCGGGCATGGTCCCTCTCAATCCCAGGCGACTTCCCAGAGGGGAGATCACCGGGGCGATGGTGAAGTCGCTGTGGACGGTGTTCTGGACCCCGATCCAGTAGGTTCTCCGGTTGCTTCTCTCCACCAGTCCCCTAAGAACATGATCGTTCTCCAACTCCCGCCATGGATCGGAGCGGATAAACATCGACGGCACATCCAGTTCGCCGGAGAGCACCGAGGATGTGATCGGCTCCACCCACCCGTCCAGGGCCGCCACCACCCGGCAGGCAGGCTCCAGGAGACAGGTTCTCACCGCTGCGCCTCCACCCAGGGAGTGGCCGTAGATGCCCAGCCGGTCCAGGTCCGCCATCTCGGCCAGCCGGCCGAAGGGCCCGCTCACCCCCTGCTCCAACCCCCTGATGACCAGACGCACATCCTCCGAAAAGGTCTCCAACAGGCGGATGGCCGCTTCCTCGAAGGCCTCGTCCCCCACCTCTTCGGAATCGGGCAGAGCCTCGGGATCCAGGCGGGCGATCTCGCCGTCTCCGAAGACGGTGGCCACTGACCCGTAGGGGTGATCCACCGCGATCACCAGGTAGCCGTGGCTGGCCAGAGACTCCATCTGGTGGACCGCGGCGTTGCGGAATAGCCGCCAGCCGTGGGAGTAGATGATCACGGGGATCTCGCCCCGGTAGGGATCGGCCTCCGCATAGCTGTGGGAGGGAGTGAACCGGGTGTGGTTGAGGAAAAACCCTGGAAGCCCGAACGACTCGGCCATAGCCGGCCCGACCACATCCAGGTCGGCCACCCAGGGAGTGAGCGGTTCGGAGTCCTCCGGCGCCCTGGCGGGATACCAGGCCTGGACCATCAGCCGCCGAAAGGTCCCCGGGTGGGGGCCGTACTCCTCGATCCGATCCACCCCCGATAGCTCCAGGCTGGTGGTGGCGACCTGATAGGGCCCGGTGGGAGGGGGGATCTCCACGATCGGCAGAGCCCAGACCGGGGTCACCACCAACAGAATCCCCAGCAGACCCAAGGCGGCTCTCCGGATGCGCTGGTAGGAGACCAGGTGTCGCTCCCCGGTGAAAACATCCCCCAGGGCCATCCCCAGGGCCACCCCGTACAACCCCCAGAGCTGCCAGCGGAAACCCTCCGCCAGGAACTGCCAGGCCAGGACGGCCACCAACACCGTGGCGGCAATCCCCCGGCGGGGACGCCGACCTTCCAGAGCAGGCCACAGCACCGCCAGCACGCATACACCGGTCAGCAGCCATTCCCAGAGCCTCATCAGAATGCAATTATGTCCCGGTCAGGCGCCGGAACCGCCACACCGATACTGAGCGGGGCTAGCCGGAGATGGACAGCAGTTCTTCGATCGCCGCCCGCAGGGTGGAGGACCCCTGTCCGCCATGCAACGTTTTGACAATGGTTTTATCGGCGCCGACCAGTATGGTCACCGGCTGGTAGCCCACTCCGTAGGCCGAGAAGATCCGCTGGTTCTCGTCCAGTCCCCACATGACCAATCCCGACCTGAGCAACTGATTCGCCCTGCTGGAGGTGGCATTCAGGGGCGCCTTCCAGGCAGGGGCCACGAACGCCACGCGATCCTGGTACTCGGTGGCCAGACCGTCGACAACGGGCAACTCCCGTTGACACGACGGTCACCACTCCGCCCAGAAGACCAAGAAGACAGGCCGGGGTTCGGCTGATAGGGTGAAGGTCCCTCCGGTTCCCAACTCCAGGGTGAAGTCGGGGGCGGATTCTCGGTTGTGCGGCCGGGTGGTGGTAGTCGTGGTAGTTGGCGCCGCCGTGGTCGTCGTGGTCGGAACTGTCGTCGTGGTGGTGGTCGTCGTGGTGGTGGTGGTAGTGGTGGTCGGCGGCCTCCTGGCAGTGGCAGGAGCCCTGGTGGTGGCGGTAGGCGCCGCGGTGGTAGTCGGGGCCACGGTGGTGGTGGTGGTCGGGGCCACGGTGGTGGTGGGCGCATCCGTAGTTGTAGTGGCGGCCTCAGTAGTGGTAGGGCTCTCTGTGATCGAAGTCTCCCCCTCCCCCTGGTCCCTGGTTTCGACCTGCTCGGGAACCGTCGTGGTGGTCGGAGGTTCAGGAGCGGCGGTGGTCGAAGGAACCTCCGCTCCTTCGTCCTCGGCCGGAGCCGAAGTCTCGACATCGGAGGAAGGAGGCTCCTCGGGTTGAGCCGTCGTCGCAGGAGCGGAGGTGGTCGGTGCAGGTGCGCTCTCGGCCTGGGAACCTGCATCCTCGGATCCGCAGGCGCCCAACAGGAGGCCGCCCAACACCGAGAGGGTCAGGAGGAACCGACCCAACACCGACCTCCAGGCCGGTATTACGTCATTCACCCGGGACTCGAGAGGGTGGCTGAACCAACCGAAGCCGAACCGATAGAGAAAGAGTTGCTCCCGCTCAGCAGGGCATCAAGGTCCGCCCGTATGTCGCCGCCGTCCCTGACGCCCGGCCAGGTGACGAGCAGGGACCCATTGGCGGTGACAATCGCACCGGCGGGCTGGCCGCCTATCCCGTAGGCGGCGAAGATTTCCTGTGTCTCGTCCAGCCCCCAGAGCACCTTCCCAGAGGGGATCAACTGCGCCGCGGCGTCGGCGGTGTCCTCCAGGCTTGACTTCCAGGCCGGCGCCACCACGACCGCCCGGCCCTCGTACTCTTCAGCCAGCCGATCTACAGCGGGCAACTCCCGCTGGCACGCCGGTCACCACTCGGCCCAGAAGAAGATCACCACCGGTGTGGTCTGCTGCGAGAGCACGAAGGTCCCTCCCGTGCCCAACTCCAGGGTGAAGTCGGGCGCCGGCGGCCCGAGAGGCTCGGGCGGAGGCACGGTGGTTGTCGTGGTGGTTTCAGGCTCCTCGGCCGGGGTCTCGGAGGCGGATTCACTTTCGGTGGGAGCGGGTTCGTCAGCCGCAGTGGTGGTCGGCGTCGAGGTGGCAGCCGTCGTTGCTTCGGTGGTACCGGTGGGCGCCGCTGCCGTAGTCGTCGGCGCGGGAGTGGTAGTTGTGGGTGCGGCCGTCGTGGCGGAAACGGTGTCCGCCATAGCAGGGGCTTCCGCCGGTTCAGTCCCGTCAGTCTCCGACTGTCCACCGCACGACGCGACCACCAGACACACCAGAACCAAAACTGCTATCCCCGACCAACGTTCGCGACCCTTCATGTTTGTAGAAGTATAGGTTTTAGCAGGCACAAAGCGCCTGCGATCTGCCACGCCCTCCCCGCCCGGTCGGGGCGGATCGAGAGAATGAACATGCCCTCTGTCTTGCAGGCGATGCCTCCGGTCTCGCTAGGCGACCCTGGACAGTACAACTAGCGGCTCAGTTTGATCACCCTGTCGAGCACGGCCGCGGCCGCTCCCGAGTCGATCGAACGGGCCGCCGACCGGGCGCCTTCGGCCGGAGACTCGGCCAGACCGGCCACCATCAGGGTGGCCGCCGCATTGGCAACCGCCGCGTCCCTCCGGGGGCCGGTCTCACCGGCAAGCACGGCTCGCAGGATGCCGGCATTGGTCTCCGCGTCGCCGCCGATCAACTCCGAAACGTCCGCCGGGTCCAATCCGAAGTCCTCGGGGGTGAGCACCACCGGCGTCACCTCGCCGTCCACCAGTTGGAACCCCCGGGTCGGGCCGGAGACCGAGACCTCGTCCAAACCGTCGTCGGCATGGACCACTAGCGCTCGCTCGGTCCCCAGACGCGCCAGCACCCCGATCATGCGCTCGGCCATCCGGCTGTCGTAGACGCCGATCAACTGTCGGGTGGCGCCGGCGGGATTGGTGAGCGGTCCCAGGAAATTGAAGACGGTGGGTATGGCCAGTTGCCGGCGGATGGGCACGACATACTTCATGGCTGGGTGGTATCGAGGAGCGAAGAAGAACCCGAACCCTGCTTCCGTGACCATCTCGGCTGTCTCCTCGGGATCCAGTTCGATTCCCACCCCCAAGGCCTCCAGCACGTCTGCCGACCCGCACTTGGACGAGGCCGACCGGTTGCCGTGCTTCGCCACTTTGGCGCCCGCTCCGGCTGCGATCAGGGCGGCCGTGGTGGAGATGTTGAAGGTACCCGAGCGGTCCCCGCCGGTCCCGGCGGTGTCCACCACCGGTTCCCCGATCGAGACCCGTATCCCCACGGCGCGCATGGTCTCCACCAATCCGGCCATCTCCTCGGCGGTCTCGCCCTTAATTCGGAGGGAGACCAGGAACGCCGAAGTCTGGGCCGGGGTTGCCCGCCCGCTCATGATGTCGTCCAACGCCGCCCGAGCCTCGGAGCGGCTCAGATCCACCCCGGCGGTCAGTTTTCCGAGTATTTCGGACCAGTTCATGCAGGGATCTCCGCCTAGGCGTCCACCGGACCGGTGCGCGCCACCCTGGTGACCAGCCAGGCCACCACGGCCCCCACCAGCGGCGCCACGATGTACAGCCAGATGCCGCCCAGGTCGCCGGCCACCACCGCCGGACCCAAAGAACGGGCCGGGTTCACGGAGGCGCCGGAGATCGGCACCCCGGCCAGGTGGATAGCGACCAGCGCCAGGGAGATCACGGTCCTTGCGTGACCGAGGCCGTGGCCGGCAACCACCATGATCACCAGCACGAAAGCCCCGGTGAGAAGGATCTCGGCTCCGAATGCCGGGCCGGTGTCCCCGTAGGTGTTCATGGTGTCGGCAACCGCATCGGAGCCGGCCATAGCGAGCACCGCCAGGGAAGCGAGGATTGCCCCCACCACCTGGGCCACCCAGTAGCCGATCATGTCATTGGTGCTCAGGGACCCTCCCAGCCGCATAGCCAGGCTTACTGCCGGGTTGAAGTGCCCTCCGGAGATGTGACCCACCGAGTAAAGGGCGATCATCAGGGCAAACCCGAACCCGAAGGCCACAATAAGCAGGTTCCCATCCGACGAGAGAGCAGCCAGAGACCCTATTGACACCAGGATGAAAGTGCCGATCAACTCGGCGATATACGACTGCTTCATGATGTTTTCCTCCTGGCTATGCGGTGACTACCCCGAAACTCTACCCTTCTCGACTTACAGGCACAGGGCCAACGTTCAACCGAAAGGCGACCGTCTTGAGAATTCCGAGAGTCCGTTTGCGGGCGCTGGTGATGGGGACCGCGGTGGGCCTGCTGGCGGTGGCCCTCGTGACTCTTATCGAGTGGTGGCTGGGAGCGCTCGGGTGGGAGATCGTCCCCGGCTTCGGCAGTCCGGACAGCCGGGGAGGCGGAGCGGTGGCAGGCCTGGTGGTGGGGGTGGCGGTCGGCGGATGGGTAGCCGGGCGAACCGTCGCCATCGGCCAGCGGTTCCACGGCTCGCTCACCGGGCTGGTGATAGTAGGAATCCTGGTAGCGCTGGCCTCCCGGGGAGGAGCCAACACCACGCCCCTCCAGGTCCTGTCGGCAGCAGCCCTGGGAATAATCCTCGGCGGCTTAACCGGATGGTGGGCCGGCCGCCGCTGAATAACGGCCGGTTGCTGGAGAATACGAACAGCTCCAGGAGAGTCCCTAAATGCTTATTACACCATGGCGTATAATTCGATGGCATTAAGGTGTACCTGTTCTACGGTTGGTGGGAAGACTCTAGGTGAATCTCAAACCAGGGCTCTATGACCAGTTGGTGGACGAACTTCTGAAGACTCATCTTGGCGCTTTACCTGCCCAGCGTCTGTGCGCCGACGTCTCGACCGTTGATCCTGGGGAACTACCGGACCGATTGAGGGAAGTGCTCGGTGAGTGGGTTCGGGAGGCCCTGGCTGCGGTTCCCGAATCTGAACGCCACCACGCCGCCTTCGACCTGTCCAGAGCTGTTCACGACGCCATCATTGAATTCCAAGCGGAGGCGTTGGAGACTGGTCGGAGGATCCCGCCGTCCGGCCTAGGCGGATACTCCAAAGTCCAACGACTGACTGCTGTGGAGCCGCTAGCGCCCACAGATGAACCAATTCACATCACCCGCCCTCTGACACCCCTCCGCGATACGGTGCTGATGACCAACTCCCGGGGACAACCCTCAGTGGGTAAGGAGATTCAGACTGAAGTACAGTCTGCCGACCGAATAGATCTGATCCTTGCGTTCATAAGGTGGAGTGGCATCCGTGACCTGAAGCCGCACTTCAAGAGACACGTGGAAAGCGGCAGACGGCTTCGGGTCATCACGACCACCTACACCGGTACCACAGAACGGCGAGCCCTCCAAGAACTTGTCGACATCGGCGGTGAAGTGAAGGTCTCATACGACACTTCCACCACCCGCCTTCATGCGAAAGCGTGGTTGTTCCAACGTAACACTGGCTTTTCCACCGTTTATATCGGGTCGTCGAATCTCACGCACTCGGCCCAGGTAACGGGTTTGGAGTGGAACGTCAGAGCATCGCAACGACGTAACCCAGAACTAATCGCCGCTTTTCAGCGGACTTTCGAAACCTATTGGGAGGATGCGCACTTCGAACCCTTCGATCCTGAACGCTTCGCAAGCGCGACCCTTGCGAGCCAAGGCATCAGCCCGATACTCACACCCTTTCAGATAGAGCCCTACCCTTTCCAGCGCCAGATACTCGAACGCCTTCGAGTCGACCGTC
>VXSV01000069.1 GCA_009837815.1 Acidimicrobiia bacterium | reverse complement strand
GCGTCATTTGTTTATAAGCGTCATTCCGGATCGGAGGCGGGGGAGGTCGGGGAGGAAGGCGCCCTCTGACGTCAGGAATGCAGCCGGGGAACTGGGCCTTGCCACCGTCTGTCCCGCCGACCGGGGCGAACTCGAAGAGGCCCTGGAGTCGGTCGGTCCATTCCGACTGGGGGTGGTGGTCGCCTACGGGATGTTGCTCACCCGGTCGATGTTGGAACGACCCGAGTCGGGGTTCGTGAATGTTCACTTTTCGCTTCTGCCCCGCTGGCGGGGCGCCGCTCCGGTGGCGGCCGCCATCCGCGCCGGGGACGCGGTCACCGGGGTGAGTCTGATGCGCGTGACCGAGGGCCTGGATTCCGGGCCGGTGCTGGCCGCCGCTACTCATCCGATCACCGAGAGGGACACCCGGGGAGGTCTCACCGAACGGCTCTCCCACCTGGGCGCCGGCCTGTTGGTAGCCAACCTGGCCGAGGCCCTCTCCGGGCAAATGCTCGGAACGCCCCAGAACGATCCTGACGCCACATACGCTCCCCTGCTGTCGGCCGGTGACGCCCGCCTGGACTTCACCAGGCCCGCTCAGCAACTTGCCCGCCAGGTGATGTCCATGTCTCCCCGGCCGGGGGCTTTTGCCTGGTGGGGGGAGGCCCGGATGCGCATCCTGGACGCCCGATGGTCGCCCACCGCTCCCGCCCCGCTCGACAACGGGAGTTTGGCTGTGATGGAGGGAGGACTGTGGTGCGGCGCCGGAAGCGGCGCTCTGGTCCTGGAGGTCGTCCAGCCGCCGGGAAGGCGGGCCATGCCGGGTGCGGACTGGGCAAGAGGAGTCCGCGGCGGGCTGGGGCGACTGTCGGGGGACGGTCCATCCCAGAGTTAGTCTTGGCCGGGTGATCAGGAAGATTCGAGTGGCGCCCTCGGTGCTGGCCGCTGACTTGGGACAGCTCCGATCGGAGATGGAGAGAGTGGACAGTCACGTCGAGATGTTCCACCTTGACGTGATGGACGGCCTTTACGTGCCCAATCTCACCTTCGGCGCGCCAGTGATCGAGAAGGTCCGCCCCGCGGTGAACGCCTTCTTTGACTGCCATCTTATGGTCATCGAGCCGCTCAGGCTCTTCGAAGCACTGGCCGGGGCGGGCGCCGATCATGTAACCCTGCACACTGATGTCTGTGACGATCCGACCGAAGCGGGAAGCTTTGCCCGGAGACTGGGGATGGGATTCGGCCTGGCCCTCTCTCCCGCCTTGGCGCCGGCCGTGATTCGCCCCCATCTGGCCGGACTGGACATGGTGACGGTGATGTCGGTGGAACCGGGATTCGGAGGGCAGGCGTTCATGCCCGAGACCCTCTCCAAAGTAGAAACAATCCGGCGCTGGATAGATGATGAGGAACTAAAGACCGCCCTACAGATAGACGGTGGGATCACGCCCGAGACCGCCCCGCTTGCGGCAGCCGCCGGAGCGGACATCTTCGTGGCGGGCACCGCCGTCTTCGCCCGCGCAGACCCGGTCGAGGCGGTGGGAATGTTGCGGCGCTCTATCCACTCTGCCATGTCCTCTGCGGACGGGGCCTGAACCGGGATGGGAACCACCACCGGCGAAGGGCGGCGGCTGCTCCGCCGGGCCCTGAAGAAGGCGGCCGAGGCCCGTCCCCACCCCAATCCGCGGGTGGGCGCCCTGGTCATGGACCCCGGCGGACAACTGGTGGGAACCGGTGTCCATCAGGGTCCCGGAAGTCCCCACGCCGAGACGTTGGCTCTGGACGAAGCGGGGTCCCGGGCTAAGGGAGGGACCCTGATCACCACCCTGGAGCCTTGTGTGCACTCCGGGCGAACCCCTCCCTGTGTCGACCGGATCACCGGCGCAGGAGTGGCGGCGGTGGTGGTCGGCGCAGACGATCCCGACCGGCGGGTGTCGGGACGGGGCAGAGCCGTCCTGGAGGAGTTGGGGATAGAGGTGGCCGGACCGCTGTTGACCGAAGAGGTGGAAGCCGCCGACCCGGCCTATTTTCATCACCGCCGGACCGGGCGACCGCGTTTCACTCTAAAGGCCGCTGTCACCCTCGACGGCTGGACCGCCGCCCGTGACGGAACCTCCCAATGGATATCGGGGCCGGCTGCCCGCCGCGACGGCCACCGTCTCCGGGCGTCGGCCGACGGGGTGATGGTGGGCGCCGGAACCCTCCGGGCCGATGATCCCCGCCTGACGGTGCGCCTTGAGGGGGCTCGGACCCCCCAGCCCCCGGCGGTGGTGGTCGCCGGGCGCGCCCGGTTACCGGCAGTCCGCAAACTTTGGGAAAGGCGCCCCCTGGTGATCGCCCCCCAGCCCACCGACGTCGTCCCGCCGGACCTTCAGGTTATTGCACCGGGTGGGGATGGCCTGGTGGACCTGGCCTTGGCGGCGAGGGCGTTGGGCGAGCGTGGACTATTGGAGGTGCTGGTGGAGGGAGGCCCGCGGCTGGCAGGGGGCATGTGGTCGGCCGGTCTGATCGACCGGGGGGTCTTCTACATGGCGGCGCGGGTGGCCGGCGGCGAAGGGTTGCCGGTCATGTCGGGAGCGTTCTCCACTTTGTCGGCCTCCCGGCAGGCCATAATTGAGGACGTGCAGAAGGTGGGAGAAGACCTTCGAATAGAGTGGCGGCCCCGCCGAGAGAGCGCCTGATGTTCACCGGGATCGTTACCGAGGTCGGGCGGGTTGCTCGCTGTGAGCAGACCGACCGGGGCAGGCGGCTGATGATAGAGGCGCCGGGGACCACCGAGGACCTGGAGGTTGGGGATTCGGTGGCCGTCAACGGGATATGCCTGACCGCGGTGGCGGTGGAGCCTCCCGGGTTCCACATGGAGGCGGTGGCCGAGACCCTGTCCCGAACCAATCTGGGTGAAGCGGGAGAAGGGTCGTCGGTGAACCTCGAGCGTCCGGTCCGGCTGGGAGGCAGACTCGACGGGCATGTCGTGCAGGGACACGTCGACGGGGTGGGGGTGGTTCTCGACGTCCGGGCGGAGGGCGACAGCCGGAGGGTTGCGCTGTCCGTCCCCGAGGCGCTGGAGCGCTACCTCGTCTACAAGGGGTCGGTGGCTGTGGACGGTGTGGCCCTCACCGTGACCGCGGTCACCGGCAGGGCATTTGAAGTCGCGCTGATCCCGCACACCCTGGCATCGACCACATTGGGTTCATGGAAGGTGGGGGACAAAGCTAATATCGAGGTGGACATCCTGGCCAAATACGTTGAGAAACTGCTGGTGATCAGAACTTGAAATTTGCAACAGTCCCAGAGCTCATCGAAGCAATCCGCGAGGGGCGTATGGTGATCGTGGTGGATGATCCCGATCGGGAAAACGAGGGAGATCTGATCGTGGCAGCCGAGAAGATCACCGCCAAGCAGATGGGGTTTCTGATCCGGCACACCAGCGGCATCGTCTGCCTGCCCATCGTCGGAGAGCGTCTCGACGAACTGGAGATACCCCTGATGATCCCCCAGGCTTACCCCTCCGAGGATGCAACTGCCTTCACCGTGGCGGTGGATGCTCGCCACGGGGTCACCACCGGGATCTCGGCCGCCGACCGCACCCGGACGGTGCATGCGATTCTCGACCCCGAGACCCGCCCCCAGGACATCGACCGGCCCGGCCATGTCTACCCCCTCCGCTACCGGCCGGGAGGTGTGCTCAGGCGGGCCGGCCATACGGAGGCGTCGGTCGATCTGGCTCGCTTGGCGGGCCTCTACCCGGCGGGGGTGATCGCCGAGGTGATGAACGATCACGGCGAGGTCGCCAAGCTGGAGGACCTCGAGCGCTTCGCCGAGGAACACAACTTGCTGATCGGATCGGTCGCCGACCTCATCTCCTATCGCAGGCATACCGAGGGAAAGCTGGTGAAGCGGGTGGTGGACGCCCGCGTGCCCACCAAGCAGGGAGTTTTCCAATCGGTGGGGTATCACTCCCTGGTTGACGGTCGCCAGCATATGGCGATGGTGATGGGTGACATAGGGGATGGGGAGGATGTCTTGGTGAGGGTTCATTCCGAGTGCCTGACCGGGGATGTGTTCGCCAGTGTCCGGTGTGATTGCGGGGAACAGCTGAACCTGGCTCTGAACAGAGTGGCCGAGGAAGGGCGGGGAGTGGTGCTCTATATCAGGGGACACGAGGGCCGGGGAATCGGGCTGTTCCCGAAGCTGGTCGCCTACAACCTCCAGGATGAAGGACTGGACACGGTGGAGGCCAACCAGAACCTGGGGTTGCCCGTCGACTCCCGCGACTACGGGGTCGGAGCCCAGATCCTCTATGACCTGGGAGTCAGAACCATGAAACTACTCACCAACAATCCGGTCAAGAGAGGAGGGATCGAGGGTTACGGGTTGACGATAAAAGAGCGGGTTCCGCTGGTGGTGACCCCCAACGAGCACAACCGCCAGTACCTTGAGACCAAGGCCACCCGGTTGGGACATCGTTACTACCCGGATCCCAACTAGCTGTACCTCCCAAGGACACTGACAGCCCGGGCCGGTCAGCGCGGTCGGCGCAGAACGCGGCCGGCCGTTGTGTTGCCCAGTCGGCCCCTATCTATGGCCGCCCGACCGTTGACGAACACGTAATCCATTCCGACCGCGTTGACGCGGGGGTTGCGGAAGGTGGCCCGATCCTCGAAACGGGCCGGGTCGAATACCGCTAAGTCGGCGGCGGCGCCGGGTCTGATCACCCCCCGGTCGGAAAGACCGTAACGAGCCGCGGGCATGCCGGTCATCCTCCGGATGGCGTCGGTGAAATCCAGCCATCCGTTCTCCTTCACCAGCCGGGCCAGCACCCGCGCATGGGCGCCGAATCCTCTCGGATGCGGATAGCTTCCCAGGAAGACGCCGTCGGATGCGACCATTCCCAGCGGATGGGTCATGGCCCGGCGGAGCTTGGCCTCGTCGTACCACCGGTACACCATCAGGACTTCCATCCGGCAAGCCACCAACAGCCGGCAGACCGTCTCGGTCAGCGTCCCGCCTAGGTCTTCCATGGCGTCGCGCAGGGAACGGCCCTCGAGGTAGCGGTAAGGACCGTCGGGGAGGTATGAGAACAAGGCGTCCGCAGGCCGGGCGACGTAGCTTGAGAAAAAGCCCTCTATGTCGGGAACCACCCTCGACCGGACCTCCGGATCCGACAGAACCTGGGACACCTGCTCGGGCGGCCCCTGATCGACCCAACGGGGAAGGGCATAGGCCAGGTGGCTGCTGGCGGCCATGTATGGGTAGGCGTCGAAAGTGACGTCTATTCCCTCCTCGCGGGATTCCACAAGCTCCTGATAGAGCCGTTCGGACCCGAACAGGTGGGAGATATGCACCGGGACTTCCGCCTCCCGGCCGACCAGGAGCGCCTCCCGCACGCCCGGGTCGACCTCTCCCCGGTTGCCCCGGACATGCGACCCGTAGGCGCCGCCGTACTCGGCGACCACCCGCGCCACCGCCACCAACTCCTCGGTGGCGGCATGCCCCGAGGGGAAGTAGTCGAGGCCCGTTTGGATGCCCCGCGCCCCCTCTTCCATGACCTGGCGGGTGAGACGCCGCATGTGTTCGATCTCGGTGGCGGTAGCCGGGCGGGGATCCCACCCCACCGCCTCCGCCCGCACCGCGTTGAATCCCACCTGGGGAATGAGGTTGATCCCCACCCGCCCGTCGAACAGGTCCCAGTACTCGACGGCGTCTGACCACTCCCACTCGGGGTCAGGCGGACCGATGAACCTCGACAGGTATGCCTTCATCTCGGTCAGGCGAGTCGGCGAGAGCGGAGCGTAGGCGAACCCGTCAGGCCCCATCAGATCGGTGGTTATGCCCTGCCGGAGGCGAGGCTCGTGACCGTCTCCCCTCAGGAGACCGAACTCCGAATGTGAATGGACGTCGATGAAGCCCGGACAGACGACCAGGCCGCCGGCGTCGACCGTGCGTTTCGCCTGCCTGCCCTCGAGGCATCCGACCGCGGCGATGCGGTCACCCACCAGCCCCACATCGGCCCGGAATCCGGCGCGCCCGGTCCCGTCTATCACCGTGCCTCCGGTCAGTACCCAATCGAACATGCCGGTTCCCTGCTTCGCTGGCGTCTCCGATGGTACTTCAGGACTCGGTCTGCGGACGGGCGGCCGGGAAAAGCTCAGATGGTGATAACCAGTTTGCCGACGTGGCTCTTGGTCAGAAAGGCCTCCTGCGCGGCGTGGATGTCCGACAGGGGATATGAGCCTCCCACGATCGCCCGGACCGCTCCCTCCTCGATGTGGCGCACCAGGTCGGCGAAGACCAGGGGGTGATAGACCGTCGCCCCGTGCAGGGTGAGGTCTTTCAGATACAGGGTGCGCAGATCGAGTTCCACCATCGGTCCGGCTATGGCGCCTGAAGTCACATACCTTCCTCCGTGACCCAGCGCCTCAAGCCAGCCTCCGAAGTCGTCACCCCCGACCACGTCGGCCACAACGTGGAAGGGGCCTCGGTTGGCGCCCATGGCAGCTTCGGGAACCCGACCGGGCTGTCGAGCCACCACATGGTCGGCGCCGAGTTCTGCGACCTGATCCACCTTGGATGCCCCCGCGACAGCCACCACCCTACCGCCGCGGAGCTTGGCGAGCTGAACCAGGGCGCTGCCCACCCCGCCGGACGCTCCCGGAACCGCCACCGTCTCCCCTCCGCGAAGATCGGCCAGCGCCAGCATGTGCTCGGCGGTCGACCACGAACAGGGAAAGGCAGCCAAATCCACGTCCGAGAGGCTGCTGGAAACCGGATAGACGTTCTCGGCGGGGACTGTGCAGTACTCGGCGAATCCGCCGTCCAGCTCGCTCCCCAAATAGCCCGCCAACGCCGGATCGTCGGGCCGGCGGCGGTCACGCAGGCAGGGATCCACCAACACCCGGCGGCCCATGAGGCCGGGGCCGGTCCCCTCTCCGACCTCCACCACCCGTCCCACCACATCGGAGCCCTGGATGCGGGGGAACGACAGCCCCCTGCGGCCCCAGCCCACGTCCCGGACGTCAGCGCGGTCGTAACCGGACTCTTCGGTGGCCGTGGTGATCGAGCGGCTGTACCAACCCACCCGGGTATTGATGTCGGAGTTGTTGAGGCCGCAGGCGGCTACCCGCACCACCACGTCTCCCGGTCCGGCGTGGGGTACCGGCACGTCGTCTCGGACTTCCAGCATCTCCGGCCCGCCGATGCCCAGGAGCAGAGCGGCTCTCATTGTGCCGGTACCGGCCGTTCTGTTGTGTGGATGCTGCTCGGCCACGTTCCCGGTCACCTTCCTGATCCGTTCGCTGAACTATGGTGAATGGCAGGGCTCCTTCGTCGCCGTTTACCCCCGGAAAGGTTTCGGAGGCCCCGGCAAGGCTACCCCTCACGAGAACCGGATCGTGATGTCCCGAGTGCCGGTACCGCTCCCATTCCGGGGCCTGGGATTAGATTAAGCAACCGAGCGAAGCAGGAAGGAGCAGGACAATGGCCAAGGCACTCGTGGGGGGAAGGGTGATAGACGGCACCGGGAAGGCCCCGATCGACGATGCGGTGGTGCTGATCGACGGCGAACGCATCGATGCGGTCTTTCGCCGGGGAGAGGTCGAGCTTTCCGCCGAAACCGAGGTCGTGGACATCGCGGGGTCCACCGTCATTCCCGGCCTCATCGACTGCCATGTTCATGTCGGGGTGCTTGCCGACAACTCGTTCCTGCAGGTGGAGGACCCCCCCGGTCTGGCGGACCTGTTCATGACCACGCTGCTGCGCCACGGGGTCACCACCGTCCGGGACACCGGCAACTTCGACCCCGATGAAGTGTTCCGAACCTTCAAGGAGGGGCGGGACGACTGGCCCCGCTTCTTCGGAGCGGGAACCATCCTCGACGGCCCGGCCGATCCGCCCGCCCCCTGGCGGTGGCTGGCCATCATCGATGATGAGGAGTCGGCCCGTAGGGAGGCCTCGAAGCTGATAGACGCCGGCATGGACTTTCTCAAGGTGTACGTATGGGCCCGGCTTCCGGTGCTCCGGGCGGTGGTCTCCGAAGCTCATCGACGGGGCGTGCGGGTCTCGGCGCATGTCGGACACATGGTCACCGTGGAGGAGGCGGTGAAGGTCGGAGTGGACGCCCTGGAGCACGTTCGGATCGGGCGGGAGTTGGTCCCCGAGGACCGGATGGATGAACTCAACGGGTTGACCGGCCGGATTCTCGATCCCCTGGTCGGCTGGCAGCCGTGGCGCTTCGTCGACCCGGAGTCGGATCTGGCCGACGGTCTGATCGACCTGATGGCCGAGCGGGGAACCTATATCACCCCCACACTCACCCTCTCCCAGGCCATTCTGTTGGGCAACACGCCCGAAGCGGTGAACCCTCCGGGCCTCGACGAGATGCCCGCCGCGGTGGCGGAGCAATGGGGCCAGTACGCCTATCCGTTCGACTACTCGGAGACCGACTGGGAGCAGGCGCCGGTGGAGTTGCGCAACCAGATGGCTTTCATCGGGCGGGCCCGCCGGGGCGGAGTGAACGTCACCGCCGGCACCGACCTCACCAACCCCTTCGTGGTGCCGGGGCACAGCATGCATGAGGAACTGCGACTCCTGGTGGAGGGCTGCGGGTTCTCTCCTATGGATGCGATCGTGGCGGGAACCAGTCGGGCGGCCGACCTCCTCGGCCAGGGCGACGAACTGGGGTCGGTGGAGAAACGCAAGCTGGCCGACCTGCTGGTGCTACAAGGGGATCCTCTCTCCGACATCTCCAACACCAAGCGGATCTCCGCGGTGTACAAGGGCGGTCAGGTCGTAGCGCCCTGACCCTGGACGGGAACGATCCGGATCCTGGCGCCTGCGGAGGCGTCCCGGTCGATGTCAAGGCATTGATGCGTCATCGAGAAGGGGATGTCCAGGGTGGAGAGGGTGGCGGCCGAGTAGGCCAGATCGGGACTTGACAGGAGCAGGCGGAACGGTCCCGGACCTCGGCGGTCCAGTTCTCGCCTGGCCGCGCCGTCCCCGGTGGGTTGGTGCAAGCCCAGACTGAAGGAGCCGATCTGCAGGTAGAAGCTTGTGGTTCCGGTCTCTCCCGGTGACGGGGGAGTCATCCGGTGGCGGAGTCCCAACGCGGTTTGGTATATCTCTCGGGCAGCTCCCAGGTCCTCGGCGACCAGGTCCATTCCCGCCACACCGGTAACACCACACCGGTGGTCTCCGGGCGGGTCCCAGGCCAGCAGGTCCGACTCCGGGGTGATCCAATCGATCAGATAGGGCCAGGGCTTGCGCCAAGGCGACCCGCCCGGGACCACCAGCCGCCACTCCAACCGCCTACCGTCAGGCCGGATACGATCCATCTCGAACGGGCCCTCAGCACCTATGCCCAACGACCTGAAGGCATCGGCGTGCTCCTCCAGGCGAGATCCCGCCAGCACAAACCCGACCAGGCCCGACGACTCGCGGAGGAAAGACAGCAGGTCAGAGCCGAACGGTCCCCTCGCCTGCGCCGTGCGGGCATCTTCCACCGAGAGCAGCTCCAAGTAGTCGAGGCCGAAGCGCACGATGGCGTTGCGGGTGCCCAGGGAGGGATGGCGGCCGCCCTCGGACACCTCGAAACCCAGCCGGCGGAAGGCGGCGATCCCATCCTCAAGGTCGGGTATCCCGATCACCGCGTGGTCGAAACGCTCGATCATTTCACCAGGGCCGGGAGTATCTCCTCGGTGACTCTCCGAAACTGACCGGCTTCGTCGTAGGCTGCGATCCTGAGGGTGATGGTGGTCGCTCCGGCATCGGCGAACTCCTTGATGCGCCTGATGCACTCGGAGGGGTCGCCGATCGCCACCCAGCGTTCCAGGAACCCACGGTCGTAGTCGGTGAAGTAGTAGTCCCGCATGTATGACTCCACTTCCTCCATCCCGCGGTCGGGGTCTTCGGTGACGTGAATGTTGTAATACAAGCAGGCTTCGAAGTCGTCCCCCGGCGGGCGGCACTCATCCTCGCCGTACCGCTTGATGGTCGCCAGGGTGGTGGCCAGGCTTTCGGGAGTGTTGCCGGTGGTCATCCAGCCGTCCCCAAGCCGGGCGATCCGCCGCAGGATCCTCTCTGAAAGCTTGGGAAAAGCGGGATTGGCATGTCCGGTGATCCAGATGGGAAGGGGCTGCTGCAAAGGCCTGGGCAGCACCGTCACGCCCTCGAAGCTGTTGTAGGTCCCCCGATAGGAGGCGTTCTCGGTCTCCGACACCAGACGCAGGACTTCGATGGCCTCTTCCATGCGCCTGCTCCGCGTGGACGGATCGATCCCGAAGGCGGCGAACTCCTCTTCGAACTGCCCTCCGCCCGCCTCGCGCTGTCCCTGGCAGGCGACGAAGATGGACCGCCCCCCGGAGACGAAGTCGAAGCTGAGCCACTGGTAGGCCATCAACAGGGCGTCACGAAGAGGAGTGCTGGCCATGCAGCCCACGCCCAGCTTCACCCGCTCGGTTTGGGCGGCCAGGGCGCCCAAGGCCACCAGGGCGTCCACCCTGGGCTTGGCGAAGATCGAGTCGCCCAGCCACACCGAGTCCCACACCTCGGCCCGGTCGGCCGCCCGGGCCAGACTGTTCATCTCCTCCATCGAGGACAATCCCAGCAGGACGCTCCGGTTCGATAGCGTGAGCCCGTACTTGGCCCGGCCCATGGATCTCCTATCTACGACAGGGCACAATCTACTAACCCGAAGCCCAAGAGCCGACGAACCTCAGAACCGCAACGCCATGCCCGCAGGAGGACCGAAAGTGTGGAGATCAGCCGCCCAGCGTCAGGCGCATCAGTTCGCGGAGCGCTACCGTCAGGGACTGGTCAAGCCCACTCGTAGAGTTCCCCCGCTCTGTCTTCCACTTCCTCGTCGTGGGTAAACGTAAAGGCATCCCAAGAGGTCTCGACGAAGATGGCCTCATGGGTCGATTCCTCTTCATCCTGGATCCGGATTTCTCCGAACGAAGTAATAGCCATCACCCCAGTGCGGCGGCTGCCGACATGGTGGATCGAGGCTACGAACCGCATCAGGTATCCGTCCACCTTTACTCCAAGCAGTGTCCACCAAGTGCTGGAGGAAAGATCGGCAAAGTGCTCGGCCCGTCTGGCGGTTCTGATGATCTGCCGTCGCCAGTAGTTCGTCCGACGGTCGTCGGGGGTGGCTTCTCCCGTCCAGGCGGTCACAGTGAGCGACCCTTCGGTAAAGATCTCGCGCAAATGACCTTCGTTTTCTTTGAACCAAGCCCCCATGCGCCCGTGGAGTTGATTGGCGCGGATATGAACTGCCAGTTCTTTCTGTTCTGCCTCTTCATAGCGCTTTCGTTCCAGGGATTGCGCGAATGCGCGGGCCGCCTCTCTTGCCGTCTGCGGGAGGGGACCAGGAATCGGTTCTTCCAACTCGCGCCGAATTGACCGCATGGCCAGCTTGGTAAAGAGTTTGCCAAGTGGCGTCAGATCTTCATCATTAGCCTTGTCCAAAGCATCGAGATAAGTGTCCCGATTCTCCCGGTCAACCACCAACGGGGGATAGTGGTGACCTCCGAGGGATACGAGGGTCAGCGCCCGGGCAACCCGTCCGTTGCCGTCCTGAAATGGATGAATCTGCACAAACCGATGGTGCAACCAAGAGGCGGACACTATCGGATGCACGTCGGCCATCCCGTTGTACAGCGAGACCAACCTCTCTATCTCCCCATCGACCTGCTCGGGTGGAGCGAATTCCAGCAGGGAGTCGTCGGCTCTGATCACATTGTTGGGGAGTGTCTTGTAGCTTCCGTGGTTCAACCTGGCCTGGAAGGGCCTACCTAAGGCATCGGTGGCGTCATAGGAGGATTGGGCTCTTGTGATCAAAGCATGCAACTCTTTCATGAAAGAGGTGGTCAGGACATGGTCTTCTCGCACATACTCAGCGACCAGATTCAACCCCTCCAACTGCGCTTCCAGCATGGGGAGGACTCCAGGGGATAGCTCCCCGCCGACCCGCGCCACTGCTTCTCTGGTGAGCCCTTCCGCTACCAGGGTCTCGGTGACACCACAGTCGATCTGATACAGTCGCTCGAGGATCCCGGTTTCGATCGCATGCCTACGCAGGGTCCGGCGCCTCAGAGTAAGACGATCAGCCTCACCTAAAGAAGACGCGAAGTCCGTCCACAATTCTTGCAGACGGTCCAAGGCTGCCAAGTTATGGCTGAGTTGCTCCACCCCACTCGGGTCAAGGGGCTTGATAGGGCGCCATCGACTGTCCATCAGGCGTTCACGCTAACGCCGTCTGTCGCTGAGCGGCGCGCTTGTTTTCGCAACCCGCGGTTTCGTTTCCTCCCTCACATCCGAAGGGGGAGTCCGGCGCTTACAGGTAGCTGTAGAAGCCTCTTCCGCTCTTGCGGCCGGTCCATCCTGACTCGACCAGTCGGGCCAGGAGCGGTGGGGGAGCGTTGGCGGGATCGCGGAACTCTTCGTACAGGACCTTGCCTATCTCGTAGATGGTGTCGAGCCCTATGAAGTCGGCCAACTCGAAGGGCCCCATGGGATGGTTCAAGCCCGTCTTGACGGCCGTGTCGATGTCTTCGCGGGTGGCGACGCCCGCCTCCAGCATCCGCACCGCCGACATCAGGAACGGGACCACCAGTCCGTTGACGACGAACCCTGCTTGATCGCGGCACAGCACCACGCTTTTTCCCAGGTGGGCCGAGACGAAGTCATTCACCACCTTCAGCGTGTCCTCCGAAGTGGTGATCGCGGGGATCACCTCAACCAGTTTCATCACCGGAGCGGGATTGAAAAAGTGGATTCCCACCACATTCTCAGGACGGGTGGTGGCCGCGCCGAGGCGGGCGATGGGAATCGATGAGGTGTTGGAAGCCAGAATGGTTCCGGGGTCTTCGACCAGGTGGTCAAGGCGCTCGAATATGGTCAGCTTCAGGGCGATTACCTCCGAGACCGCCTCTATCACCAGTTGGCTCCGGGAGAGACTCTCCAGGTCGTCGCTTACCGTCACCTGAGCGAGGATGCTCTCCTGTTCGCCGGCTGTCATCTTCCCCCGCGCCACCGCCTTTGCGGTGGAGCCGACGATACGTTGGTAGGCCGCCTCGGTTCGCGCCGAGTCGGCTTCCACCAGCGTCACGTCGCATCCGGCTCGGGCGCACACCTCGGCGATGCCCGAACCCATTAAACCGCCTCCGACGACTCCTACTCGCGTTATGTTCATTGTTTCTCTCCAGACGGGGCTTTCTTCTGCCTACCGATTATGGCCTGAGCGAGAGCCGTTCCGGACATTCCCACCCATCAGGGCGTCCTGGGTTCTTCGCAGACCGACGATGGTGTTCGATTCGTCCAATTCCAGTTCCCCGTAGGTGAGCACCGACCCCCTCCTGACGTCGCTGGTGAGCCGGGAACCGGCCGCCAGGCCGAGGGGCGCCAGGTTCTCCCGGCGGGCCACCTCGGCCTTTTCGATCACCCCGTAGACGGAGAACCCCCCTAAACCGTCGATTCGTTCCCCGCACCTGAGGTCCTTTTTGGCGACTGCTACCGTCTCGGCCGAGGGGGGACGGTCGGTGGCCAGGGTGGTCTCGCCCCTGAGCACGGCCTTGGCGATGGAGATCGGGGTCTCAAGGCTGGTGAGATGATACGGCCGATACAGCGCCCAGTAGGGGCCTTCTCCTACTTTCAGGTACCGGAGGTCCCGCACCAACTTGGGATGGTCGGTTGTGAACACCAGGAACACCCCCGGGGCGATCCCCCGCCCGTAGTCGACGCGTCCGGCTTCTGAGAGGATTCCCCCGTCCTCTTCCGGTATGTAGGTAGAAGCAAGGATGTCGGTTGTCACTTCCGGACCGTGCATACCTCGTCTGTCGGGCAGGTACCCGAGGGCGTTGGAGATGGTGGTCATCTCCATCATGGTCTTGGTGCCGTCCACGAAGGACGCCAGCATCTTGGGGTTCATCATTTGGCGGCGGGCGGTATCCGCCATGGTGTCGGGGTTGGCGGTGGGGATCAGCGGGTTGTTCTTGCCCTTTCCCACGCTGACCACCTCGTATCCCAGGACAGTGGCGAACTCGTACAACTCTGCTATGGCGCCCGGCTCATCGCCGCCCGACAGTGAGTACACCACCCCTGCCTCCCTCGCTCGCTGTCGCAGGATCGCTCCCACGGTGGCGTCTGCCTCCACGTTCATCTGCATCACGTGCTTTCCCGCTGCTATCGCCTCCAGGGCCACCCTGGCTCCCATCTCCGGTATCCCCGTTGCCTCCACCGTTATGTCGAGGGGAGGTGCGCCGGCCAGAGCGGCGTTGGTGGTGTGGACGCGCTTTCCGTCTGCTATTGCCTCAGAGGCCCGGTCGGGATCGTCGGTGTGGATGACTTCGGTGTCCGGGATCCCGGCCGAGCGGTAGATTTCAGCCGAACGCCCGCTTCCCCGGTCCACGATCACGTAGGCGCCCATCCCCTCCATCCGCTCCATGGTGATGGCCAGTCCCTCCCCCATCTGACCTGCGCCCACTATCCCGACCTTGATGGGTTCACCGGCGGCCTGGCGGGAACGGAGCAGGGAACTGAGGTTCACGTGACAGCCAGTCTATTTGGTTTGGCTGATCGGTTCGTCGAATCCGACCTGCGCCGCCGCGGGTGGGCAGAAGTCGGGTTCCCGAGGATTCCAATAGCGATTGGAAGGCCTGTGAGCCGGTAAAGTTCTCCCCCATGGAATACGATGTCGCATCGATAGAGGCGAAGTGGCAGGACTACTGGGAGCAGGACAGGACTTTCTACACCACCGAGGACTCCGAGCGGCCCAAGTACTACAACCTGCAGATGTATCCCTATCCCTCCGGGGATCTCCACATGGGGCACCTCCGGAACTACACCTACGTGGACCTTCTCACCCGCTACCGGAAGATGCAGGGCTACAACGTGCTCTCCCCGATGGGCTGGGACTCCTTCGGCCTGCCCGCCGAGAACGCCGCCATCGCCACCGGCGTGCATCCCCGAGAATTCACCGAGCGCCAGATAACCCGCATGAAGTCACAGCTCCGCAGGCTGGGGGCCGTGTACGACTGGAGCAGGGAACTTGCCTGTCACACTCCTGAGTACTACCGGTGGGATCAGTGGCTGTTCCTCAAGCTCTACGAGCAGGGCCTTGCCTACAAGTCCCGGTCCGCCGTCAACTGGTGCGAGCAGGATCAGACGGTGCTGGCCAATGAGCAGGTGGTGAACGGAGCCTGCGAGCGATGCGAGTCCCCGGTGGTCCGCCGCGATCTGGAACAGTGGCACTTTCGGATCACCGCCTACGCCGATCGTCTGCTGGAGGATTTGGAGGAGCTTGACTGGCCTGAGCGGGTGAAAGTGATGCAGCAGAACTGGATCGGGCGATCGGAAGGGTGTGACTTCACCATCGAGGTGGAAGACGGCGACGGGGCTTTCGAGGTCTACACCACCAGGCCCGACACCATATACGGAATGACCTTCGCGGTTCTCGCTCCCGAGCATCCCCTGGTTGAGCGGTTGGTGGCGGGCGGACCCTACGAGGACGAGATCCGGGCCTACGTGAAGCGGGTTTCCGCGGCCAGCGAGTTGGAGAGGATGGCCACCGGGGAGAAGTCCGGTGTCTTCATCGGACGGTACTGCATCAACCCGGTCAACGGGAAGCGGGTTCCTCTCTACATAGCCGACTATGTGCTGATGGGCTATGGGACGGGAGCGATCATGGGGGTCCCCGGAGAAGACCAGCGGGATTGGGACTTCGCCGCGGAGCGGGGACTGGAGATAGTCCGCACCGTCCAACCACCCGACGGATGGGACGAGAAGGCCTACACCGGGGACGGGATCTCAATCAACTCGGGCTTCTTGAACGGCTTGAAGACGGAGGCCGCCAAGGAGAGGACCATCGTCTGGTTGGAGGAAAAGGGGATCGGACGCCGGGCGGTCAAGTACCGGCTTCATGATTGGCTGGTGTCCCGACAGCGCTACTGGGGATGCCCCATTCCCATGGTGAACTGCGAGTCATGCGGCCTGGTGCCCGTACCCGAGGATGACCTCCCGGTAATCCATCCGGACGTGGAGGAGTACCGGCCCCGGGGTCAGTCGCCGCTGGCCCTCGCCACCGACTGGGTAGAAGTGCCATGCCCCCGGTGTGGAGGGCCGGGCAGGCGGGAGACCGACACGATGGACACCTTTGTGGACTCCTCCTGGTACTTCCTCCGTTACTGCGATGCTCACAACGCCGAGCGGATTTTCGACGGAGAGAAAGTCAAGTACTGGATGGCTGTGGACCAGTACATCGGCGGGGTGGAGCACGCCGTTCTGCATCTTCTCTACGCCCGATTCATAACCAAGGTCCTCTACGACCTTGGTCTGTGCCCCGCCGAAGAGCCGTTCACGCGGTTGTTCACCCAGGGGATGCTGGTGAAAGACGGCGCCAAAATGTCGAAATCCCGGGGGAATGCGGTTTCTCCCGAGCCCTATTACGAGCGATACGGCGCGGACGCGGTCCGTCTCTATGAACTGTTCATCGGACCCCCGACGGATGACGCCGTGTGGATCGACGGGGGAGTCGAGGGCACTTCGAGGTTCCTGGACCGGGTGTGGCGGCTGGGCATGGGAGCAATCGGTTCGGTCAGCGACCGGGAGGAGGAGCGTCGTGACCGGGCGATCCTGGGAGAGGTTCACCGCGCCCTGCGCAAGGTGACTTCCGATATAGACCGCTTCCACTTCAACACCGTGGTGTCGACGTTGATGGCGACGCTGAACGAATTGATCGCGTACCTTCGGGGAGGAGGACGAACCGAGACCTTCAGGGAGGTCTACCGGATGTTGCTGTTGATGCTCGCGCCCCTGGCGCCCCACGTCTCCCACGAGTTGTGGGATCGGCTGGGTTATGGGGGGATACTCGCCACTCAGGGGTGGCCGGCCTGGGACGAGAAGGTGGCTCACCAAGACACGGTGGTGATGGTGCTGCAGGTCAACGGCAAGGTCCGGGACCGCGTGAAGGTCCCGACCGACATCGATGAGGCAGCCGCGGAGCAATACGCCTTCCGGTCCCATCGGATCCGGCGCTGGCTGGAGGGAGGTCGCGTGGTCCGGGTGATAGCCCGACCGCCCCGGGTGGTCAACGTAGTGGTGAAGTAACCCGCCACCGCCGTAGCACCGGGCGCCATCGGTGGGCCCGGCCCCCCTTCCCCCTAAAAAAATCTGTACCCGGCACTGGACTTCCGGGCGGGGGTTGATCCATAGTGAGGTATGGGGAAGTCACATTGGGGACTGGCCGCCGCCATGTTGGTGACGGCGGTTGGCGCAGGAGTGTTCTTCGGGCTGTGGCGGCCCCAGCCGCCCGGGGTGACGCCGATCCCCGGGACGGGGGTGGTCTATGTGGCGCCTGGGGGCGGGGAGAAAGCTGACCAAGCGCGGGAGACAGAGATCGTGGTGCACGTATCGGGAAGGGTGTTCCGTCCCGGATTGGTCAGGGTGAGCGCCTCGGCCAGGGTGGGGGATGTGATCGTGGCGGCCGGGGGAGCTTTGGCCGATGCCCGGCTGGATGAGATCAACCTGGCGGCGCCGGTCTCCGATGGAGTGCAGGTGGTGGTTCCGGGTCCCGGAACCCGACTGGAAGCCCACAGTGCGGGTAGTGAGACTGCGAATGGATCGTCGGGCCTGGTGAGCCTGAACCGGGCAAGCGTCGGCCGGCTGGAGGATATCCCCGGAGTAGGGCCGGTGCTGGCGCAAAGGATCGTCCACCACCGCCAGACCAATGGGCCCTTCCGGGAGGTGGAGGACCTGCTGGATGTGTCCGGAATCGGTGAACGGAAGTTGGCCGACCTCCGTCAACATGTGGCCCTGCCCTGAACCCGCCGGTAATGGAGCGGCCGGGGAACCGGCCGGCATGGACAGCCTATCTGCCGGACTGGGGAGAGGCCCGGTTTCTCCTGGCGGCCGGCTTTGTCTGGGCCGGGGCTTTGGCGGGAGAGTATTCCTGGGGATTCTGGGCAGCCACGGCGGCCGGTGCGGCGATGGCGGTCACCAAGCGGTCCGGGGTGGCTC
>VXSV01000045.1:5165-18113 GCA_009837815.1 Acidimicrobiia bacterium | reverse complement strand
GGGGAAGTTGCACCAGGCCTCCCCATAGCCGACCGACCCTTCCGAGGACCGTACTTCGACCACCACCGCAGGCCGATCCCCCATCGCGCCGAAGGCGGTGCGGACGGGACGAGCGGTAGGCGCGCGGTAGACATCCACCCGGACCGACTCGACAGTGAACGGGTCAACCTCCGGCCAGGCAGAGACGGCCTCCCGGGCCCGCGCGCTGTCTTTGTCTGCCATCCGGTCAAGTATGGTTATCGATGGTTTGAACGACGAAGCGAGTTGGATGCCCGACGACCTGCCTACCGCCCCTGCCGATGACGATTTCCCAGGGGTGATCGGACCCGACTTCCGCACCTCGACGCCCTGGTGGCCGCCGATGGAACACGACGCCCGCGGCAAACCCGATGTGGTGGTCGTGGTGCTCGACGACGTCGGGTTCGCCGGGCTGGGTTGCTACGGGGCGGAGATCGACACGCCCACCATCGACTCCCTGGCCACCGGCGGCATCCGTTTCAACGACTTCAACGTCACTCCCCTTTGCTCGCCCACCCGGGCCTGCCTCCTCACCGGGCGGAACCACCACAGCGTGGGGATGGCCTACCTCTCCAATGTCGATTCGGGCTTCCCCGGCTACCGGGGCCGGGTCACCGAGTCGGCGGCCACCATCGCCGAGGTCCTGTCCGGCGCCGGCTACGCCACCCTGGCCATCGGGAAGTGGCATCTCGCTCCCCTGGAGGACACCACCGCGGTGGGACCCTACGACCAGTGGCCCCTGGGACGCGGGTTCGGGCGCTATTACGGGTTCCTGGACGCGTTGGCCGACCACTTCTATCCCGACGTGGTTGAGGACAACCACCGGGTGGATCCCCCCGGACGGCCCGAGGACGGCTACCACCTCACCGAGGACCTGATCGACCACTCCATCTCCTACATAAGGGACCAGGTGTCGGTCAAGCCCGAGCAACCCTTCTTTCTGTACCTGTCGTTCGGGACGGCCCACTGCCCCCACCAGGCCCCCCAGGACTACCTCGACAAGTACCGGGGCCGCTACGAAGTGGGATGGGACGTGACCCGGCAGCGTCGCTTCCGCCGTCAGAAGGAACTGGGGATCATCCCTCCCGACGCGGTCCTGGCCCCCCTCAACCCCGGAGTCGAGGAATGGGCCAACCTCACGCCCGACCAACAGCGCCTGTTCGCCCGCTTCCAAGAGGCGTATGCGGCGATGCTCGACCACACCGACGCCCATTTGGGAAGGCTGGTGGAATTCCTCGACTCGATCGGGCGGTTGGACAACACCATCATCGTGGTCCTCTCCGACAACGGCGCCAGCCAGGAGGGCGGACCGGACGGCGGCGCCGACATCGTCACCTACGAAGAAGACCGGTTCTGCACCGTCGAGTTCAACCTGGAACGGTTCGACACCATCGGCGGGCCTCACTCGCAGACCAACATCCCCTGGGGATGGGCACAGGCCGCCAACACCCCCCTGCGCTGGTACAAGCAGAACACCTACGCAGGCGGGGTGAGGACTCCCCTGGTCATCTCCTGGCCGCGGGGGATCTCCGACGCCGGAGCGGTGCGGGCCCAGTTCGTGCACGCCATCGACATCGCCCCCACCCTCTTCGACCTGGTCGGGGTGACACCTGAGGACTCCTACAACGGTGTGGAGCAGATGCCCTATCACGGCGCCAGCATCCGAGGTGTCCTCGACGACGCCTCCTCACCGCCTGCACGCCACCGCCAGTACTTCGAGATGATCGGGCATCGGGCCATGTGGCAGGACGGATGGAAGGCCCTGGCCCGCCACCGCCGCAACGAGCCCTTCGAGGACGACCCCTGGGAGCTGTACCACATCAACTCGGACTTCTCAGAGTGCCGAGACCTGGCGGGAGACCACCCTGACCTTTTGGCCGAACTGGTAGAGCAGTGGACCGAGGAAGCCGCTCGCTACTCGGTGTTCCCCCTCGACGACCGCTACCTGGCCGTGCGCGCCTCCACCTTCCAGACCCCAGGATCGCCCAGGGCCAGGAACACCTTCACCTACCTGGGGGGCGCCACCCGCGTCCCCGGCGGCGTCACACCCCTGGTGTTCAACCGCTCCTTTTCGATCACCGCCCGGGTCGACCCCCTCTCAGAGACCGATCGAGGCGTCCTGGTGGCGGTGGGCGACACCAGCGGCGGCTACGTCCTGTACCTGGCCGACGGCCGGCTGGTCTTCGAGTACTGCTATCTCGGAGACCGCCAGACCGTCGCCTCCGGGCCGGCGACGGTACCTCCGGGCAGCACCGAACTGGCCTTCCGGTTCGAGCGCACCGGCGACTACCGGGGAACCGGACGCCTGGAGGTCGACGGGATGGTGCTGTGCGAACAGGCCATGTCCGACATGGCCCGGGGCATGATCTCCTGGGGCTCGCTCAGCGTCGGCGCCGACACCCTCTCTCCGGTCAGCGACTCCTACGAGGGCGAATTCCCATTCACCGGCAACATCGAACTGGTCGAATTCGGCCTGGCGGACCGCGGGTAGGTCGGGAGAAGAACTTATGACGCCGGGTCGCGAAAAAACAGGACGGTGAAGTGTTGTCACTGTCACAGGCCCTAATGCATATTGGTGGGGTCGAACACCTCCCGGTCCGCTCCGACGTCGCGCGGGCCGCACAGAGACCACTGTGAAGAGAGGTCATATTCCCAGAACGCGCCCCCGGCAGCGACCGGCAAAACGCGCTCTGACCAACCGGTGGTGGCGGCGGGGGCGGGCCCTTCGGACAATTGCGCGAGCTCCGTTTTCGCGGGATAGGTCTCGAATTCGCGAGGCTTCGTCCTGCCGGCCGACTGTCCCTTTTGTCCCGTGACTGCATCGGCGGAAGACGCGGTGCTGGTTGCCGGGGTGGGCATGACCTCCTTTGTCGGCTTCCGGAATGACGCCTCGGTGCGGGACATGGTTGCCGACGCCGCCCGGGCGGCCCTCCTCGACGCCGGACTCAGAACCCCGTCGCCGGTCGACATGGGCGTGGCCGCCTACGAGAGCGACCACTTCAACCGCCAGATGAGCCTCGGTCAGGTCCTCTCGGACACCGTGGGACTTACCGGCAAACCCGTGATGCGCGTGGAGGGAGGCGGCGCCACCGGAGCGCTCGCCATCCGAACGGCCCTGATGGCCATCCGCTCCGGAGAGGCCCGTTCGGTCCTGGTGTTCGGCGGGGAGACCAACGGGCGCTCGGTCGACCGGGCCACCGCCATCGAGATCCTTTCGCTGTCCGCCGACTTCGAATGGGAGACCCCGGTGTTCGGCGCCTTCGCCGCCCCTTACGCGCTGATGATCACCGAGCACATGCGCCGCTACGGCACCACCGAAGGGCAGTTCGCCGAGATCGCCGTCAAGAACCGCCGCATGGCCCTCGACAACCCGCTGGCGCACCGCGGCATGTCGATCACGGTGGAGGACGTCCGGTCGTCGGCGCCGCTGTCGGACCCCTACAGGCTCTTCGACGCAAGCCTCCTGAGCGACGGCGCGGCGGCGGCGCTCCTCGCCACCGAGGACTGGGCGGAGGAGCACTCCCCCACTTTCGCCGAGCGCCCGCCGGTGGCGGTCCTGGGAAGCGGATCCGCTACCGACCGACCCCGGCTCTCGGACCGCACAGACGAGATGTTTCCCCACTTCGCCGCCAAGCGGAGAGCCGCCGCCCATGCCTACCGCGAAGCGGGCATCGACAACCCACCCGACCAGATAGACGTAGCCGAGGTGTACGACTCCTTCAGCGGCGCGGAACTCCAGGCGTATGAGGACCTGGGCCTCTGCCCGGTCGGCCAAGGTGGGCAGGCCGCCTTAGAGGGACGGTTCGATCGGGAAGGTCAGGTGGTGGTGAACCCCTCGGGAGGCCTGATGGGACGGGGTTCGGCGGTGGGCGCCACCGGGATAGCCCAGGCGGTGGAGGTGGTCTCCCAACTCCGGGGCGAGGTCGCACCCGCCCGCCAGGTACCCGGCGCTCGGATCGGGATGACCGACACCCACGCCGGGGTGGGGTCCCTGAGCGTCGTGAACGTTTTCGGGAGAGTGGGCTGATGCGGATAACGGGAACAGAACGGGACGCCGACCCCGACGGTCGGCCCGTGTACCTGCTTGGTGTGGAGATAGCCCAGCGCTATCGCCATGCGGTGGGGTCCTCCAGCCCCTTCTATGAGGGGCTGGAACAAGGCGTCCTCCGCGCCACCCGCTGCACAGGGTGCGGAGCGTCCTGGTTCCCTCCCCGCCGGTTCTGCGAAGAACACCTGACCGAGACCGACTGGTACGACCTCCCCGGGACCGGAACGGTCACTGCCGCCACCCGGGTGCACAGCCCTCCGCCGTTCGGAGGGATCGATCCGCCTTACATCCTCGCCTCGATCCGACTGGACGGGGTGAGAGGAGGCATCACTCACCGGGTGATCGGCACCGAGACGCCCCAGCACGGAGCGGCGGTGACCGTGAAATTCATTGACGAAGCACCCGCCCATCCCCTCCTAGCATTCGCCTTCGCAATCGAAGGAGCAACGCCATGACCCGCCCGGTCGGGATCGAGATTTTCTACTGGCTGGACAGCTGGTACGACGACCAGTCCGCGGTCTTCCACAAGGCCGCCGAGGCCGGCTACGACGGGGTGGAGATGTCGTTCGTGGCCGGGACCGACGTGGGAGTGCGCGATATCGCCGGCGCCGCAGCGTCCCTGGGACTCGATGTCCTGTGCAGCACCGGCCTCACCCCCACCATGGATGTCTCCAGCCCTGACGAGGGTATTCGCTCATCGGGGGTCTACCACCTCAAGTGGTGTCTCGACCAGGCCGCCGACTTGGGAAGCCCGATCCTGGGAGGCGTCACCTACGCACCGTGGATGGGGTTCCCGGAAGGCGATCTGCAAGGTCACCGGCAACGGTCCGCCGAGTCGCTGCACACGGTGGCCGAGTACGCCGCCGAGGTGGGAGTCGACCTGTGCCTGGAGGTGCTCAACCGCTTCGAGACCTACATGTTCAACACCGTCTCGGACTGTCTCTCCTTTATCGAGATGGTGGGACACGACTCGGTCAAGGTGGAACTCGACACCTTCCACATGAACATGGAAGAGGAAGACCTGGCCGGGGCGGTCCGCCAGGCAGCCGGGAGGATCGGCCACGTCCAGGTGGCGGCCAACAACCGCCGCGCACCCCAGTACGGCCACATCGACTGGAGGTCATTCAAAGAGGCTCTGGACGACGTGGATTACGGCGGCTATGTGGTGTTCGAGACCTTTCCCAACTCGGCAGTCCAGACCGGCCGGGACACCTACGCCTGGCGGGACCTCTACGAAGACCTGGACGCCGAAGCCGCCGGCGCCGCCGCCTTCATCCGAAAGCACCTCTCATGAGCGTCCGCACGCGCCTGTTCCTCAACAACCCGGCCGACGCGGTTTCGGAGATGCTGGAGGGCTACGCCGCCGCACACTCCGACATCATCCGCCTCTCCGACGGGATGGTGGTACGCGCCACCCCCAAGCCCGAGGGTCGCGTCGGCGTGGTGATCGGCAACGGATCCGGGCACGAGCCGGCCATGATCGGCTGGGTCGGAGAGGGCCTCTTCGACGTCAACGTGCCCGGCCCGATCTTCTCCTCCCCCGGCCCGGGCGGCATCACCGCCGGTATCCGAGCGGCCGACCGGGGCGGCGGCGTATTGCTCTTGGTCTCCAGCCACGCAGGCGACATCATGAACGCCGAACTCGCCATCGACGAAGCAGACGACGAGGGCATCCAAGACGTGGAGATGGTGATCCTCTATGACGACATCGCATCCGCGCCCAGAGACCGGATCACCGAGCGCCGAGGAGGCGCCGGGCTCTTCTTCGTGTGGAAGATGGTGGGCGCCATGGCGGAGCGGGGCGCTTCCCTGGCCGAGTGCGCCCGAATCGCCCGCAAGGCCCGCGACCGCACCCGCTCACTGTCGGCCGCTATGGGGACCGTGGCCCACCCGGTCAGCGGCCAACCCCTGGGAGACCCTGACGACACCTCGGTGGCGGTGGGTCTGGGAGTCCACGGAGAGGCGGGGACCCGCCTGGGCGAGGACGTGGAAGCCGACCAGATCTCGGAGTTGATGATCCGCCGCCTCGTAGAGGACGCCGATCTCCCGGCGGGCGCCCAGGTCGGTCTTCTGCTCAACAACGGGGGCTCTCTTACCATCCTGGAACTCTCGGTCCTCTACCGGGGAGCGCGGGCCGAGTTGGAACGCCGAGGGATCCAAGTCTCCCGGTCCTGGATGGGATCCTATGCCACCACCCTGGACATGGCGGGATTCGCGTTCGCCATCTGTCACTTGGACGACGAGTTGTTGGCTCTCTACGACGCCCCAGCCCGTGGCGCCGGTTTCGTCATGCCGGGTACTCACTAACCGGCGGTGTTGGACGGAGACCTTTCAAGGAGGTTGATCGACGCCGCCCGGCACCGGGTCTGCGACCACCAGGACGACCTTTCCCGCCTGGACGCGGTGGCAGGCGACGGCGACCACGGGGTGAACATGGCCACCGCCCTTTCGGAGGCGACCGGCCGCATCGAGGGATTGAGCGACCCCACCCCCGCCGAGGTCTTCAGTACCACCGGCCGGGCCTTCCATGACGCGGTGGGCGGCGCAGCCGGAGCGCTGTTCGGTGCTTTCTTCGGCGCGATCGGAGGTCAGATGAACAGGTCCGGCAACCAGGCGGCGCCTGCGGATCTGGTAGCCGGGATGGAGAAGGGGCTGTCCCGCGTGATGCGAATCGGAAGGGTCGAGCCGGGCCGGAAGACCATGGTTGACGCCCTGTCCCCGGCGGTGGGGGCAGCCCGCACCGCAGCGGAACTGGAAGCCTCTCTGGCCGGGGTGCTCCAGGCGGCGGCTCGGGCCGCCCGGGAGGGAGCGGCTTCCACCGCCTCCATGGAGCCCGGAGCCGGGCGGGCCCGCTACGCAGCCGAGCAGAGCATTGGGACCGAGGACCCCGGCGCCTGCACCGTCGCCTACATTCTCGAAGCATGGTCTGACGTCGCCCAAGGCGCACACACCAACGATGACATCGGGATGGGACTCAGGCCCTGATAGGAACCCCGTTCAACCAGAACCGGCAAGGGGACATTTCGGCGTCCGGAGGATTCCCATCGGCGTCCGGAGATCCAAGCCCTGGCATCGTGACATCAATACCGGAACGCACTATGATGCTCCGTATGAGAACTACCCTGACTCTGGATGACGACCTGGCGGCAACGCTCAGAGAACGCGCCCGCCTCACGGATCAATCCTTCAAGCAGGTTGTCAATGACGCTTTGAGAAGAGGCCTGTCGCCCGGACTGTTAGAACCTCGGCCCACCTACAAGGTCAGACCCCATACCTCCGGGCTGAGAATCGGCGTCGACCCTCTTCGTCTGAACCAACTCAACGACAGTCTCCAGGCGGAAGCTGCAACCCATTCTCGGTTCGAGTGATCATTCCCGACCTGAACCTGCTTGTGTATGCGCACAGCGCCAGGACCGAACTGCATGACTCCTCTCGGGAGTGGTGGGAAGGACTGGTCAATGGTGAAGAGAGGGTAGGCGTACCTTGGATCGTTGCGACAGGCTTCGTGCGGCTAATGACCCACCCCAATGTGCTGACCAACCCTGCGGGGCCCGAACAAGCCGTCCAGCGAGTAGCCGAATGGTTCACGTCACCCGCTGTTACACCTCTCAACCCCGGGCCCCGGCATCTGACCATCTTCGGCGACATGTTGAAAGGGGCAGGTGTCGGCGGGAATCTGGTAACCGACGCCCACATCGCCTCGCTAGCTGTCGAATACCAGGCCGAGGTGCATTCCGTGGACCGCGATTTCGCCCGATTCCCAGGCCTGAGATGGCGCAATCCCCTGTGAAATGTCGCCAATGCCTCTTCGGCGAGTTGGTCCCGTCGTCTCTTCCCGACGGCCGGCTGTGATGAAACCTGGGACCGTCCGGTGATCACAAACCGTCGGGTTCGGGTTGGCTATGTGGGGGTGGCGTTCGGTTCCTACTATGCCGACGAGCACGACCAGTACGGTCGGGCTATGAGGGGGCTGCGGGCCCTGGCAGAGGAGATGAACTTCGACCTGGTGGCCATCGACACCGGGGTTCCCGACCTGGAAACAGCCCACAGGGTTTCTGCTCGACTTTCTGCGGAACAGATCGACTTTCTCCTCTTGCAGACCGCCGCCTGCGCCTCGGGAGAACTCCTGGAACCCCTGGCCGAGGTTGCGCCCCGCCTGGGCATCTGGGCCACTCCCGAGCCGGTCCTGGAAGGGTCCATCCAACTCCACTCCCTGGTGTCGGCCAACCACTACGCCTCCATCATCCGACGCCACCTGTCCGAGAAGAAGATCCCCTACAAGTGGTTCTACGGCCACATCGACGAACCCGACACCGACCGCCGCCTCCGGGTGACCATCCGGGCTCTGCAGGGCATCAAGGCCATGGCGTCGGCGCGGATCGGGTGGATCGGCGGGATCTCACCGGGCTTCTACAACATGAACTTCGACGAGGATTCCCTCAAAGGCCGATTCGGGGTCACCATCGGCGCCCACTCCATCGCCGAGGTGGTGGACCTTGCCCGAAGCATTGACGCCAGATCGGCCGAATCGATTGTCCGGACTGCCACCGACCTGGCCACCGAAGTAACGGCCGGATCTATGGGAATGGACCGCAACGCCCGCGTCTACCTGGCGCTCGGGGAACTGATCAAACGCGAGGGCTACGACGCGCTGGCCGTGCAGTGCTGGCCCACCTTCCAGGAGGAGTACCACATGGCCCCGTGCATGGCCTACAGCCTCCTGGGCTCCGAGGACGGTTTCGCGGTTTCCTGCGAGGGAGACGTCCCGGGAGCGGTCACCATGCTGCTGATGAACTCGATGTCCCAGATCCACGGCTCCTCCACCCTCCTGGACCTCACCGCCCTCGACCACGCTTCCGACGCGGCGCTCTTCTGGCACTGCGGGGTCACCCCTCGACACTTCGGAGGAGACAACGGGATCCGCTGGGTCGACCACGTCACCCTGGGCCGCAAGTCCGACATCACCTACGGAGTCTCCGGCGATCTCCGGTTCGCTCCCCAGAAGACCACCATCGCCTATGCCGGGGACGACTTCACCGAGATGTTCATCGCCACCGCCGACGTGGTCGAGACCGGCAACGCCGGCTTCGAGGGGACCCGCGGCTGGTTCTCCAACTTCCGGCTCTCGGGCGAACCGATCGGACTGGACGACCTGGTGAACACCGCGGTGGTGCAGGGACATGAGCATCACTTCGCGGTGGCCCAGGGCGACCTCTCCTCAGAGCTTGCCGAGGTGGCCGCCTGGCTCGGTATGCGCACCACCCGTCCGGTGCCCCTGCGAGACTACCTGCAGATCGACGGTTTGAACGCCTGAACTCTCACAGACACTTAGTTGCCACACAGACCACTGGTCCAGAAATCGGACGTTACAGTACCTAAAGCAGTCACTAACTCACTACAATCTGTCTAATACCTGGCACAAGCGAGGGGGCACCCCATATGGCCGTAGATATGAAGGACAAGTACCGGGAGATGGTGCTCCGGGGTAAATACCGGAGGCTGTACACCTTCCTGAACAGTCTGCAGGTTTCCGAATGGAGGACGTCATTCAGCCAGGTTGAGGCGGTTGTCGGATTTGAACTGCCTCTATCTGCACGCCTGCACCGACCCTGGTGGGGGAACCAGCGGGGCGGCAGCGGTCACAGCCACGCCATCGCCTGGTGCGTCGCCGGTTGGGAGACGGCGGAGGTGGATATGGATGGCGAGACCCTGCTGTTCCGACGAACCCGCCCCGAGCCCCTACCGAGGCTCCCGTTCCACGAGGTATGGCCCGTCCATCCCGCCGCGGTGTGGCCGGAGAGCTTGAGTCTTAGGCGAGAAGACCTTTACGAGGATAGGGTCTAGTCCCCAGGTGTTCATAGACACCAACGTGCTGGTGAAGTCCCGTATCGCCACCGCGCCGGACCACGACACCGCCCGGGACAGCCTCGAACGCGCTTTTGCAGGCCCCGAGCCGCTCCGGATCAGCCGTCAGGTGATACGAGAATACCTGTCCATCGTCACTCGTCCGCAGATCTGGCCGGTGGCCCTCACTCGTGAGGAAGCCCTTGAGGACGTCGCACGACTGATCGGCAGTTTCGAGATCCTTGAGGATGACCCCCTGGTGACTGAGTGGTTGACGACGCTCTGCCAAGAAGTTCTCGTAGGCGGGCGGCAGATTCACGACGCCAACATCGTGGCAACTATGCTCGCCCACGGAGAACACCGGCTGTTGACGTTCAACACCGCAGACTTTCACCGTTACCGAGCCCGCATCGAGTTGGTCGACGGCTAGAGGATTGGATCGGATACAGCCACTTCAGGAGGTCAGCATGAAGAAGAATCCCCAGCGATTGAAGTCAAGCGACTCGAACTGATCCGACTCTGACCGATCCCCGTAACTCTGTGCGACCACCCACCTCATCGCTCCAGTCGGCCCGCCTCGACAAGGTGGCCACCCACACCGGGCATTTCGCGGTGCTGGCCATCGACCATGTGGGATCGTTCGCGGCCACCGTCCGACCCGACGACCCCGATTCGATGACCACCGAGGACATCTGGGCTCAGAAGCTCTCCCTGATCAACGGCGTGGGTCCGGCGGGAGGAGCGATGCTGGTCGACCCCGGCTTCCTGGAGGGGACCGGCTTCACCCGCTCAGGCGCGTTGTCGGAGACCGGGCTGATCCTCGGCATCGAGGACGGCGACTACGCGGACGTCCTCACCGCTCCCCGCTTCCTCCCCAGCTGGAGCGTGGAGAGAGCCGCCCGCCTGGGAGTGGACGCGGTGAAGATCTCGATGTTCTTCCGCCCCGGCGGCGACACCTCGGCGGCGACAAGCTTCGTAACTGAAGTGGTCGACCAGTGCCGCCAACAGGACATGCCGCTCTTCGCCGAGCCCCTGGCGCTCTACGACCACCCCCACGAACGCGGCGAAGCGGTCACCGAGGGGGTGAGACTCTTCGGGCACCTGGGCGCCGACGTCCTGAAGCTCCAGTTCCCCGAGCCGGCCGAGAACCCTTGCGAAGAATCCTGGGCCGAAGCCTGTCGTGAGATCAACCGACTCAGCCCGGTCCCGTGGGCGATCCTGTCCGAGGGCGGCGACTACCAACTGTTTCGCCGCCAGCTTCAGGTGGCCTGTCGCGCCGGCGCCACGGGATTCCTGGGCGGGCGGGCTGTGTGGCGAGAGGCCGCCACCGGCGAAGGAACTCTGGACGCCGCCGCCGCCCGCCTCCGAGAGCTGAATTCAATCGCGGTGACAGAAGGTGTAGATTGGAAAAGTCGAAAGAGAGCAGGAAAGGCCGGATGTGACCGTATTTCCGAATGTGAATGAAGACCGCCGCCGGGAGATGTTCGCCGACGTGGACGGTCCCACCCGGGTGCTGATCGACACCGACGCCAACAACGAGATCGACGACCAGTTCGCCATGGCCTGGGCGCTCTTATCCCCCGAGCGGATCGAGGTGGAGGCGGTGGTGGCCGAACCGTTCGGACACCTCCACTACCGCCAACGGGTGGTGGAGGCAGCCAAAGCCCTCCGGGCGGGCCGCGAACCCGACTCGGACAACCTGATGGGCTACTGGGCCCGCCACCTTATCGCAGAAGGCATCGATCCGGCCACCATGGACATGTGGGGACCCGCCGAGGGCATGGAGACCTCCTATGAGGAGATCAAGACCGTCCTCTCCAAGATGGGCCTCCCGTCAGACGGCGTGGCCTTCCGCGGCGCCGACCGGTACATGTCCGCTCCCGACGCACCCGTTCGAAGCGAGGGCGCCGAACGTATCATCGAGGGCGCCCTGGCCGGCGACGAGCGACCCCTGCATGTGGTGGCGATCGGCTGTGTCACCAATGTTTCGTCTGCTCTCCTGATGGCGCCCGAGATCGCCACCAAGATGGTGGTGAGCTGGACGTCGGGCTATCCCACCTGGACCGACTTTGCGAACCACACCTCGCTCAACCTGGTCCAGGACCCCCACGCCTCCCGGCTCCTCTACGACTCAGGCGTCCCCCTGGTGTACCTGCCGGGCTTCTACATCGGCGCGCAACTGGTGATCTCCCTCCCCGAGATGGAGGCCTACTTCCGCGGCAAGGGCGAGATCGGCGACTATCTCTACCACCTGTACACCCACAACCCGATCCGCATCGACCGGGGCGTCAAGTTCTTCCCCGGCCAGTCATGGATAGTCTGGGACCTGATCAACATCGCCTGGCTGATCAACCGCCACTGGGTCCCCACCCGCACCGTGCAGACCCCTCGCCTGGATGACGACCTGGTCTGGCGCCAACGCCCGAACGCTCCCACCATGCTGGAGGCGATCGACATCAACCGAGACGCCATCTACGGCGACCTGATCGAAAAGCTCGACCGACAGGACGACATTCTGCCCGGCGTCCGCGCCCGGCTGCAGAGCCTCACCGGAGGCGCCGGCGCCCGATGAAAGCCGCGGTGCTCCACCCCTCCGGCGGCCTCGAGATCGAAGAACGCCCGGTCCCCGAACCGGGACCAGACGAGGTGCTGGTCTCCCCACAGATGGTGGGGATCTGCGGATCCGACCTCCACTACTACAAGGAGGGCCGGATCGGCGACTGGCGGGTTCAAGAGCCCCACGTGCTGGGCCACGAGTTCGCCGGAGTGGTCGAGGAGGTCGGACCGGACACCGAAGGAGTCCACATAGGCGCCCGCGTGGCGGTGGAGCCGATCCGTCCCTGCTGGGACTGCGACTCCTGCCACAGAGGGGTCTACAACCTGTGTCCCCACATCTCGTTCACCGGGTCTCCCCACACCGACGGAGCCCTCCAGGAGTCGGTGGTGGTCCCCGCTCGGGGACTCCACCCCCTGCCCGACGGCATGGACTTCGAACTGGGCGCCCTGGTCGAGCCCACCTCCATCGCCGTCCACGCCGT
>VXSV01000045.1:0-5065 GCA_009837815.1 Acidimicrobiia bacterium | reverse complement strand
CCTTCAACATGATGCTCGCCCAGTCCCGGGAAGCCACCGTCATCCCCATCTACCTGGGACGAGACGCCTTCGGAGAAGCCATCGAGCTCCTCTCCTCGGGACGGATCCAGCCCGAGCAACTGATCAGCCACCGCTTCCCCCTGGAACGAGCACGAGAAGCTATGGACACCGCCCTCAACAGCGGAGCAGGCGCCGTGAAAGTAATGATCGAAGTAAACGGTCAACCACGGTGAAGGATCAGCCGAAGTGAACCGGATGCGGGCGACATGAACAGGTTCCGCCTGTCCGAGAGGGGTGCTGAGCGGCTCAGCATATCGGTCCTCTTAGCTCCGGCGGTGGCGGTCATCGTCCTCCTCTTCCTGGGAGGCCTGGCCTCGGGGTTCCTGCGCAGCCTCAACTACTTTCCCCTCATCGGGCTGAACGACTTCAATTTCGACGCCTACTTTTCGATATTCACCGACAACGGGTTCCTCCAGAGCCTGGTCCTCACCTTCCACATAGCCTTTACCTCCACCCTGATCGCTTCCATCCTGGCGGTCGCCTCCGCGCTGTTGCTCCGTCCCGCCTTCCGGGGAAAGCGCATCGTCCACTTCTTCTTCTCCCTCAACCTCACCATCCCCCACTTGGTGGGCGCCATCGGAGTCCTCTACCTCTTCCAGAACAGCGGACTGGTATCCCGGATCATGACCGGCCTCGACCTGATCCAACGACCCGCCGACTTTCCCGCCATGGTGTTCGACCCGTGGGCGATCGGGATCATCATCCAATACGTGTGGAAAGAAATCCCCTTCATCGGGGTGATCGTCCTCGCCATATTGCTGTCGGTCGGAGAGGACTACGAGTCGGTGGCACGCTCCCTGGGCGCCAACCGATGGCAGGCATTCCGACAGGTCACCCTCCCGCTGATCATGCCCGGGGTGGTCTCGGCCTCGGTGATCGTGTTCGCCTTCACCTTCGGCGCCTTCGAGATTCCCTACCTCCTGGGACGCACCTTCCCCGCCGCGCTCCCGGTCCTCGCCTACCAGAGCTACACCGACGTCGACCTGGCCGCCCGCCCCCAGGCGATGGCCATGGCCATGGTGATCGCCTTCATCTCGACGCTTCTGATCATGGCCTACATGAAGCTGTCGCGGGTCTACATCAGGGAATGACCGTGGGAGACGCGCCATGACCACCGCCACCGCACCCTTTCCGAGGATCAGGTCCCGCACCGTCGGGCGAACCACCCTGCGCTGGGTGGGGATAATGGGCCTCCTTTCCTTCCTGGTGGCGCCCATGGTGCCGCTCTTCATCTGGTCGATCAGCTTCCGATGGTTCTACCCCGACATCCTCCCCAGCGAATACTCGGCCCGAGCCTGGGAACAGGTGATCTCACCCACCAACAACGTGATAGGCGCCACCGGACAGACCACCCTGATCGCCCTTTTGTGCACCGTCCTCTCGGTCCTCCTGGGCGTGCCGGCCGGCCGCGCCCTGGGACTTCACAATTTCAAGGGAAAGCGGATCGTGGAGGTCCTGATTCTGGCTCCGATCATCGTCCCCGGCCTGGCGGTGGTGCTCGGCATCGACACCATGTTCATCCGCTACGGGCTCTCGGGAAACATCCTGGGGGTGACCCTCGTCCACCTGGTCCCCACCCTCCCCTACATGACCCTGGTGATGTCGGGCGTCTACGCCAACTACGACGTCGACTACGAGCTCCAGGCGCGCTCTCTGGGCGCCCGACGCTGGGCCACCCAGCGCTACGTCACCCTCCCGGCGGTCTTCCCCGGAGTGGTGGTGGGCGCGCTGTTCACCTTCCTGATCTCCTGGAGCCAGTATGTCCTCACCCTCCTGATCGGTGACGGACAGGTGGAGACCCTCCCCATCCTGTTGTTCAATTTCGCCCGCTCCGAACCAGCCATCGCCGGCGCGCTGAGCGTGGTCTTCATCCTGCCGGGCATCCTGGTGCTGCTGCTCAGCTCCAAGTACCTGTCCGGCGACAGCGCCGCAGTAGGAGGTATCGGCAACATATGACCCAAGTGACACTCAGCGGACTAACCAAGATCTTCGACCAGAAGAACCCCCCCGCCGTCGACAACCTGGATTTGGAGATCGAGTCCGGAAAGCTCACCGCCCTCCTGGGACCCTCGGGATGCGGCAAGACCACCACCATGAAGATGATCGCCGGACTCCTGCGGCCCACCTCGGGGGACATCCTCTTCGACGGAGACTCGATCCTCAGCATCAAACCCGAAGAACGCGGCGCGGTGATGGTGTTCCAGAACTACCTGCTGTTCCCCTACATGACCATCGCCGACAACATCGGCTTCGGCCTGAAGATGCGCAAAGTGAACAAAAAAGAGATCAAATCCCGCGTCCAGGACATGCTGGACCTGGTGCAGCTCCCCGGCTTCGAGGAGCGAAAGCCCAACCAGTTATCGGGCGGACAGCAGCAGCGCATCGCCCTGGCCCGGGCGTTGATAGTCCAGCCCAACGTGCTGTTGTTGGACGAGCCCCTCTCCAACCTCGACGCCCACCTCCGCGACGAGATGCGCGTGCTGATCCGAAGGATCCAGACCGAGATGGGGATCACCACCGTGTTCGTCACCCACGACCAGGAAGAGGCCGTGGTGCTGGCCGACAAGGTGGCGCTCCTATTCGACGGGCGCCTGCAGCAGTTCGACGCTCCCGACTCCTTCTACGACACGCCCAACACCGTCGAGATCGCCACCTTCTTCGGCGGGACCAACTTCATTCCCGGCTACTACCTGGACGGCACGATCACCACCGACATCGGTGTCTTCGACGCCCCCCACTCCCTGGTTCCCGAAGGAAACGCGGTGCTCAGCATCCGCCCCGAAGCGGTCGACCTGGGCGAAGGAGGCGAGAACAGCGTCTCGGGCACCGTGTTGTCCCACGTCTACGCGGGACGCTACGCCCGCTTTCAGATCAGGATCGGGGACATCGAGATCGAGGCGGTCACCGAACCCGGACAGGTCAAGTTGTTCGCCGACGGAGACAATATTCCGGTGAAGTTCGATCCCGACAAGATCTGGGTTCTAGGAACCGACACCGAAAAACACCCCTCCGCCGCCTACACCGGGTAAAGACCCCTTGGCCCGCTCCGGTCCTCCCGGTGGGTCCATCTCCACGCCCGGAAACGACACCCGCTGGGGTCTGATCGTCGCCGGATGGTCGGTGTACGCCATCTACTACCTGGGTAGGGTCAACTTCTCGGTTGCCGTCCCCGGACTCGGGGAGGAACACAGACTCGACGCCACCCGCATCGGCGCCCTGGCGGCCGGGTTCTTCTGGGTGTACTCGCTGTCGGCGCTCCCGGTCGGCGTCCTGGCCGACCGGATCGGCGCACGCCTCCTGGTCGGCCTGGGCCTGGTGGGAAGCGGGCTGATGAACGTCGCCTTCATCCTCACCATCCACAACTTCGCCCTGTCGCTGGTCATCTGGTCGGCCAACGGGATCTTCCAGGCCATGGGATGGACACCAATCATGGGAGCAATCGGCCGCTGGGTATCCGAAAAGGGAGCAGGCCGGATCATCTCCTCGTTCGGGTCTTCCTTCGTAGCCGGGACCGCTCTCACCTTCGCCTTGGGGGGCTTCATCGTCGAACGAGGTGGCGTCACAGCCGTGTTCATGGCCGCCGGCACAGTTCTGATTCCGGCCGGCGTCGCCTGGTGGATCGGAGTGCGCGATCCGATCCAACCGTCATCGGACGCCAACCGTCCGCGTGCCTCGATCGCCCGAGCGCTGGGACTCCTCCCCCCGGCGGTGGCCTTGGGCGCCGCCTTCGTTGCGCTGGTGGTGTGGACACCTGCCTACTTCGTAGAGGTGCACAACCAGCCGGTGGGCCGTTCCGGACTACTCTCCGCCGCCATGCCGGCCATCGCCATCGGGGCCATCCTCGCCGTCGGACCCTGGTTTCGACACTCCCGAGGTCCGGGCTCCGCCTTGAGGGCAGCCCTGGTGCTGGGAGCCACCGCAACGGCGCTGGCCATGGTCAGCCAGGCCTCCGGTCTGCCGGCGGGATTCGCCACCGTAGCCGCAGCCACCGCCTTGGTCGGCGCGTCATCTTCCATCGTGTTGGGCCTGTTTCCCAGGATGACCTCCCCCGCAGGCGTGGCGTTGGTCAGCGGCATCTATTCGCTGGGGTTCAACCTGGGCGGCGGAGCAGGATCACCAATCGTGGGAAGCCTCGTCGACCAAGAATCCTGGGACGGAGTGTTCCTATTCCTGGCCGGATCGGTCCTGGCAGGCGCAATCTGGATCATCGGCTGGTACATATGGACACGATCCCGCCTATCCGAAGGGACACTCGCCTCATGACCGAACGACCACCCAAACACAGAGCCGTCATGGACCTCGGTCGTGACGAGTGGCTGGATGCGCTCGGAATGGACGCCGCAGACATCCCGAAAGCTGTGATCATGGAGGGCTCCTGGTGGCGAGCCCAACGCACAGAATGGCGCCTGAGCTACCTGGACGACGTGCGGGAACTCGCCTTCCCCGACATGTTCTACGGCTTCTGGCAGGGAACGCCCATCGTGTACTCATGCGTCTACGGAGCACCCAGAGCCGTGGAATTGGCGCACCTGTTCGGAGTGTTGGGAACCCCCCGCATGGTCATGATCGGCACCTGCGGCGCTCTGGATCCCGGGTTAGCCACCGGCAATGTGGTCGTGCCTTCGCAGGCGGTGGCTCGAGAAGGCGTGGCGCATCTGTACGGGGCAGTGGCCGAAGACACCGGCATCGTCCCGTCCGACCCGCACCTGACCGAAATGGGAAGGTCCGCTTTGGAGAACAGAGGAATCAGAACTGCCGATTCCCTGCACCTGACCTGGAGTTCCATCTTCGCGCAAAGTGGCGCCATGGTCGAGGAGTGGCGGGAATCAGGCTACGGATCAGTTGACATGGAAGCAGCCACACTCTTCGCCGTAGCGAAACACTTCGGCTTCGCCGCCACCGCGCTACTGGTGGTGTGGGATCAACTCACCGCCGACCGCAGCTTCCTCGACCCCCTGACGGCCGAAGAGCAAACCTGCCTGGACGCCGCCAACACCGCCGTATT
>VXSV01000093.1 GCA_009837815.1 Acidimicrobiia bacterium | reverse complement strand
TACCACCTCAAACCACCAGCCAAACACGACCGGCGAGAAACCACCCACCGGTACCTCAGCTACCGGAACCGCCGAAGGCCCTTCAAACAGCGAAAATGAGCCGCCGTTTGGTGGTGCAGATGCGAAGTACCCGATGGGCATGTGGCTCTGCCGGCGTACCTACGCCCGCCGACCTGGGCTGTGTTTCAGCAACAGGGCGGCTAAGCGTCCAGCAAGACGTCCAGTCCCACCGAGACCCCGCTCTCGAGGTCCGATACTCCCAGCACGGCCAGCATCACCCCGGGCAGGAAGGAGACCCGGTCGGTCGAGTCATGGCGGATGGTGAGGATCTCGCCGGGGTTGCCGAACAGCACCTCCTGGTGAGCCAGCAGGCCGGGAAGCCGCACCGAATGCACCGGAACACCCTCCACCCGGGCGCCCAACGCCCCCGAGTACAACTCGGCAGAAGAGACCTGGCGCGACTGGCCTCCGGTCTCGGCCATCCCCAGCGCGGTGGACACGGCGGTACCCGACGGAGCGTCGGCTTTCTGGTCGTGGTGGAGTTCGATCACCTCGGACGCGGAGAAGAACCCGGCGGCGAATGCGGCAAAGCGCATCATCAGCACCGCTCCGATGGAGAAGTTGGGAACGATCAGACAGTTGGGTCCATGCTCCTCTCCCCACAGCCCGCGGACCGAGGCGATCCGCTCGGCGGTGAAGCCGGATGTGCCCACCACCGCGTGGCAGTCCATATCCCGGTATTGAACAAGGTTGTCCATCACCACCTCGGGGTTGGTGAAGTCGACCAACACATCCGCCTCCGCCAGGCATGCGACATCCACCCGGACGGGAATCCCCGCCACCTCGCCTTCGAAGAGGTCGTAGCAGGCTACCAGTTCCATGCCGGGAGCCTCTGCCACCGTCTCGGCGACCAGCGACCCCATCCGGCCCAACGCTCCGGCCACCCCGACGCGTATCGTCATGTGACGTACCCGGCCACGTCCGACTCTGCGAACGGTCCCACCACTCCCAGGGTTTTGGGACCCGAGAAGAGTTGACGGGCCACCTCGGTGACATCGGAGCGCTCCACCGCCAGGATTCTCCCCAGCCTCTCGTCCATGGAGTAATGCTCCAGACCGCAGATCTCGTCACGCCCCAAGTGGACCATCCGGCTCTGGGAGTCCTCCATCGCCATGGCCAGCGCTCCCCGAGCGGCCCCACGCGCCTTTTCCAACTCCGCCTCGGTTATGCCTTCATCCATTATCCGGGAAAGCTGTCTGTCGATGAGTTCCATCACCTCGGCTGTCTGCCGGGGGGTGGTCCCCACATAGATGCCCCACACGCCCGAGTCCGCATAGGAGTGGCTGAAGCTGAAGATGGAATACGCCAGCCCCCGCTCTTCCCGAATACTGGTGAACAAGCGCGAGGACATTCCCCCGCCCAGCACCAGGTTGAGTATCCCGAACGCCCACCGGCGCTCGTCGGACCGGTCCATCCCGGACCCTCCCAACACCAGGTGAGCCTGTTCGGTGTCCCGCTCCACCAGGCCCACCGAAGCCGACGGCGAGTTCGAGGAGAAGCTGTGGCCCACCTCCCCTCCCGACCACTCCCCGAACAGTTCCTCGACCAACTCCCGGGCCTCCGAATGTCGCACCGCCCCGGCCAACGCCACCACCATCGAATCCGGGCCGTAGCGTCGCCTCCAATAGCCATCCAGGTCGGCGCGGGTCATCGCCCCGATCGACTCGCGGGTCCCCAGCACCGGACGTCCCAGGGCATGGCCGTCATGCACGGTCCGGCTGAACGCCTCGAACGCCGAATCCTGCGGGTCATCCTCCCTCATGTTGATCTCCTCGAAGACCACCTGGCGCTCCGAGTCGATCTCGTTCTGGCGGAAGGCGGGGCGCTGCAGCATCTCCGAGAGTAGGCGCATCCCCACCGGCAGGTCTTCGTCCAGCAGCCGAGCCCAATAACAAGTTTGCTCCTTGGATGTGAAGGCATTCGACTCCGCTCCCATCCCGTCGAATGTCTCGGCGATCCGGCGGGCGGAAAGCTCCTCTGTGCCCTTGAAGAGCAGGTGCTCGAGAAAGTGGGATGCTCCCGCCTCGTTGGGGCGTTCGTCGCGGGCGCCGGTGTCCACCCAGCACCCAACCGACACCGACCGGAGCGCAGGCATCTCCTCGGTGATCAGCCGCAATCCGTTGCCCAAGGTCGAAAGACGATAATGAGCCATACCCGTTGAAGATTGTAGATGAACCGACGAGGGATAAATTGGCCCTTATGCCAACCCGCTCTGCCACCGTCCTTCACCGGCTCCTCTCCTCCGAGGAGACCACCATAGAAGAAGTGGTCAGCCGCTACCAGCGGGTGGCGCCCGCCATAACCCGGTTCGCCCGCACCCTCTCGGGCGACCCCGAACTGCGGGTCAGGCTGGGTTCCCACTCACACCGCGTCCCCGGTGAGGTGGTGTGCGACCCCCGTCTCTTCCAGAACGCCTACCAGCGCCGCGCTCCGGTCACCCCCGAAGAAGTGGCGGTGGCCTCCGCCCTTCACGAGGTGGTTCATCTTCTCTCCAGCCGCTTCGAGGAGAAGCGGCCCGTCCCGGGGCACTGGCCCGGCCTGCTCGGGGAGGAATCCGCCCGCCCTCTGCCAATCCCCGACCAGCCCGTGGACCTTCTGGCGGCACTCGAGCGGACCGGAGGAGAACTGGCCGTTCTGTTCTTCTTCGCCCTTGAAGACGCTCGCCAGGAACACAAAGGACTGGTCAACTACCCGGGCGCCCGGTCCATTCTCGACGACCTGTATCGAGCCGCCCTCCCCGCCCTGGAATCCCAACCCGACCTGTCCCAGTTCGTGGCGGGATGCTTCCTGGCGGCGGCCGGCGTTCTCTCGGCCCGGCGGCCACCTGGCTTTTTGAGCCGGACCGCATCCGACGCCCTCCGGGACGGGGCCCGCCTACTGGCCGGGGCCGCCGGCCTCGCCGACCCCTGGGAAGTGGGAGAGACAGCCCTCGCCATGCTGCGAATCGCCATCGATCACCGCCTGGTTCCCCCCACGCTTCCCCGCGAACCCTCCGGGGGGAAGGCGGTCACCGAAAAGGCGGCCGAGACCCTGGACATGGTCCGCCTCCCCAGCCCGGCGGTGGCCGACGCCGAGTCCTATCTGGAAGCGGTCGGCGCCGAGAACGGCACAGGGAGAGATGCCCAACTCTCCCGGGAGACCGACCAATCCAGCACCGACCAGTTGCTGCGGGTAGGAGCGGCGCCTTTCATCCACCTCCCCGCCGGCCAGGGCGGCAGGCTGTTGATCTCCTCCGCTCCCGCCGCCTTCTCCCGCTTCGCCGAGCAGGGACGGGAGGCCTACCGTCGCTCCGCGGAGAAATGGGGGGTCGTTCCCCGGCGGGTCTCCGGAGAGCTTTTCCACCTCTTCACCGCCAACCAGAGGCGAGGACTGCGATCCGGCTTCGACCAGGGAGACATCTCCCCCTATTCGGCCCTCTTCATAGGCGCCGGCCTCTATGCGCGTCTCTATGAGCGGCGTCACCTGCCGACCCGGCGCCATTACGCGGTAAGCGTCCTGGTGGATGGCTCGGCCTCCATGCTGCAGTCCCGCCAAAACAGACCGACCGGGACCGGATGGGGCATGGCAGCCGCCCTGCTGGGTGCTTGGACGGTTGCGGTGCTGTGCAACGAGCTGCAAATCGACTGTGAGGTGAGCATGTTCAACCGGTCTTTCGCGGCCCGCAGGCAGGACACCGAGTGGTCGTACAGCCGCTCTCTCAGCCAGTCCACGGCCGGTCTGAAAGCCAGCCACGGGGAGTCTGCCGAGCGGCTCACCACCACTGTAAACCACTATCTGATCAAGCCTTTCGACAAGCGATGGGCGAGCGCCGAGGAGATACTGGCGGGTATGCTCTGGACTGCCTCCGCGCCCCGCAAGGCCGCTTTGGAGGCCCGCAAGAACCCCCGAACCGCACCGCCCGTCTCCATGTTCGACAAAGCCGCAAACGTGGATGAACTCAACGTCATCCACGCCGCCCAGAGGATGGCCGCCCTCGGTGCGCAAACGCGCCTTTTGATAGTGCTGGCCGACGGAATGACCCGAGGATCGGTCCGCAACCTGGCCAATGCCGTCTCCGCAGTCGAGAGAGGGGGAGCCACCGTGCTGGGAATCGGAATCGGCGACGACACGGTGGCCGCCGCCTACCCGCGCCATCAGGTGGTGCACCATCCCGGGGAACTGGCCCGGGCGATGGTCAAGGGAACCCAAGACCTCCTGCGCCGGAGTCTTCACAGCCTGAAGGCCCCCGCGGCATGACCGGACCGGCGACCTTCGACCACCCTTCCGGCAAACCCGAACGGGAGATCAGCCTGGATCCCTTCTCGGTGGCTCCCGAACTGCCCGACTATTCCCAGCGTACGGGGAAGATCCCCACGCCCGATCCCTATTACGTGGACCTGGGAATGCTCTATCGATTCGCGTCGCTGGAGAAGGTGCATCGCCTTCGCCCTCCGGGGTACGTCTCCCTCCACATCGCGGTCCGCGGTCACATGGGCACCGGCAAGGATCACGACATCGAACAGTTCGCCGCTCGGCTGGGCCTCCCCTACTACCGGGTCCCGATGACCGGGGAGGTGCGGGACCTCACCCTGATCGGTTCCACCCGGCTGCACGGGGACGGCAAGGGCGGCACCGAGAGCCGCTGGGAGGACGGGGACATCACCCGGGCGCTGCGCGGCCCGGCGCTCATCAACCTTTCGGAGTTGAACGCGGCCGGCGCGGAGACCCTCTTTGCCCTGCACGGACTCCTCGATCGCTACGCCGCGCTCGATCTTCCCACCGGCGAGACCATCCGGCTTCGGGACGACGTACGCATATTCGGTACCATGAACCCCACAGACTTGAGGGACTACGCAGGCACCCAGACCCTCAATAAGGCTTTCGCAGACCGCTGGGTGATCTGGGAGAAGAACTTTCCGACCGCCCCCCAGGTGGAGGCGATGCTTCGGCGGCGTTATCCGGCGATGACCGAAGCCTTCATCACCGCCATCGCCCGGCTCACCGTGGACATAAACGCATCCTTCGAGGCCACCGACGCCGACACCCGGGTAGAGACCCCCATGTCACTTCGAGGCGCCCTCGACCGCCTGCCGACGGGCTTGCGGATCTTCTCCGAGCACCCCGATCCGCTCCGTCGAGCCTGGGAGGAGTTGGTGCTCCCCAGAGTGGACCCGCACGACCGCGACCACTATGAGACGGTATGGCGAGCGGTGGTCCGGCAAGGCCCGAGTGGGCCGCCCTTTCGAAAAGCCGACCCTAAAACCTGATAGAATGAGGATGGTGCGCACCATCCTCTCCGACCTCGTCGCCGAGCAGCAGTCACTGGATCAGTATCTCCAGAAAATCCCGGTGCGCGACTGGGGCACACCCACCGCCGTGCAGGGTTGGGACATCCGAGATATTGTCAGCCATCTCGCCCACTTCGAGGAACTGACCGCCCAGACCGTGGCGGGAGAGGACCTTCCCGTCGGCGAAGGCGAGGGGGGTGACCTGCACTGGGAAGGAGTGAGGAGGGGTCGGGCAATCAGACCTCAGGACGTGATCGAATGGTGGAGAAAGGGCCGCGCCGGGCTGATCGAGCCCCTCTCGGAGATGTCCCCCTCCCAGCTGATACCGTGGATGGGCGGCCAGATGGCGGCACAGACCGTGGCCATCTACCGGCTGACCGACACCTGGGCCTACGGGCTTGACATCTACGAGGCCATGGGAGACGAGTACGAGGACACCACCCGCATACGCCACATCTGCTGGCTGGGATGGGCCACCCTGGCCCACCAGTTCCAGGAGAACGGGGAGAACCCGCCCCTGCGGGTGGAGGTGATCGGACCCCAGTACTACAAGTGGGTGTTTGGCGAGGAGCAGTCCCCCCACCAGATCAAGGGAAGCGCTTCCGACTGGGCGCGCCTGGCCGTCCACCGCCTGGCGCCTTCGGAGACCAGCCTGGATTGCTCCACCGAGACGGCAGAGCACGCCCTGGAGATTCTCTCCGTCTACTGAAATCTCCCCCGGAGAGAACACAGACCTCTGCCGGGGTCTCCGGGCCATTTGTCACCGAGACCTTCTACGCTGACTTCAGAATGGGAGACTCCATCCTGCAGCTATTCGCTCCTGCCACCCGCACCTGGTTCGAGGCCACCTTCGATTCTCCGACTCTCCCCCAAACCCTGGGCTGGCCGGCCATCGCCTCGGGCAGCCACACCCTGATTCACGCACCCACCGGCTCGGGAAAGACCTTGGCCGCTTTCCTGTGGACCCTCGACCGGCTGTGTCAGGAGCCTCTCCCCCCCACAGGCGCCCGGTGCCGCCTGCTCTACATCTCTCCGCTCAAGGCGCTGGCCTACGACATAGAACGGAACCTGCGGGCTCCCCTCGCCGGGATAAGGCACGCCGCCGCTCGAATCGGCGCCGAACCCCTTCCGGCGCTCACCACCTTCATGCGGACCGGCGACACGCCTGCATCCGATCGCCAGAGGATGCTGCGTCGCCCTCCCGACATTCTCATCACCACTCCCGAGTCGCTCTACCTGATGCTCACCTCGGCCGCACGAGAGCGGCTCACGCCGGTGCGTTGGGTAATAGTCGACGAGGTGCATGCCGTGGCAGGCACCAAGCGGGGTGCTCATCTGGCCGTGTCCCTGGAACGATTGGAGGAGATCACCGACGCCCCGCCCCAGCGGATCGGCCTGTCGGCCACCCAGCGACCCCTGGAAACCATAGCCCGCTTCCTGGGCGGTGGCGCCGTGGAACACCCCGAGTCGCCCCACCGGCCCCGCCCGGTGACCATCGTGGACGCCGACCATCGCCGTCCCCTGGAGCTGGAACTGGTGGTTCCAAGCCGCGACATGACCCAGCCCGAGCCGGTGGAAGAAGGCGAGGAGACCCGGTCCCGGTCCATCTGGCCCTCCATCTACCGGCGATTGCTGGACCTTATCCGACAGCACACTTCCACCATTGTGTTCACCAACAGCCGGCGACTGGCCGAGCGGGTGTGCGCCGAGTTGAACAACCTGGCAGAGGAGGAGATCGCCCGGGCTCATCATGGGTCGGTGGCCCGGGCGCGCCGGCTGGAGATCGAAGACGGCCTCAAGCGCGGGCAGCTCCGGGCAGTGGTGGCAACCTCTTCCCTGGAGTTGGGCATCGACATGGGGGAGGTCGACTTGGTCATCCAGATCGAGTCGCCCACCAGCGTGGCCTCCGGTCTCCAGCGGGTGGGGCGCTCCGGACACCAGGTGGGCGGGACCAGCCGGGCCAAGCTGTTCCCCAAGTACCGGGGGGACCTGCTCACCTCCACAGTGGTCGCCCAGCGCATGCGGAACGGACAGGTGGAAAGCACCGTCATCCCCACCAATCCCATTGACGTGGCGGCCCAGCAGATCGTCGCCGCGGTGGTCGTATCCGAACGTAGCGTCGACGATCTGTACCTGATGCTGCGTAGGGCCGCTCCCTTCGCCGACCTCTCCCGGGAGGTGTTCCTGGCCACCCTGGACATGCTGGCCGGACGATACCCATCCGACCTCTTCGCCGAACTCCGGCCCCGGGTGGTGTGGGACCGGATGGAGGACACCGTCAAACCCCGATCCGGCGCCAGGCAACTGGCGGTGACCAACGCCGGGGTGATTCCCGACCGGGGCCTCTACCGCGTCCAACTCCCCGACGGCAGCAGGGTCGGGGAACTCGATGAGGAGATGGTCTATGAGTCCCGGCCCGGCGACGTCTTTCTCCTCGGTTCCTCCTCCTGGCGAATCGGCGACATAACCCACGATCGGATAGAGGTAACCCCGGCGCCGGGCGTCCCGGGCCAGATGCCGTTCTGGCGGGGAGACACGATAGGGCGATCGGCCGAGACCGGGCTGGCGATCGGCAGGTTTCTCAGGGAGACCTCCGCCCTGGCAACGGAGGAAGCGGAACGGCGCCTCACAGAAGAGATGGGCCTCGACCGGTGGGCCGCCCAGAACCTGGCCGCCTACCTGGAGGACCAGCGGACCTCAGGCAGCACCCTTCCCGACGACCGAACCGTGGTGGTGGAACGTTTCCGGGACGAGATCGGAGACTGGAGAATGGTGGTCCTCTCCCCGTTGGGAGCGCGGGTCCACGCCCCCTGGGCGATGGCCGCCATCGGCCATCTACGTTCCCGCTACGGGATCGAGATCGACGCGGCATGGTCGGACGACGGGATCATCTTCCGCTTTCCCGATGCAGACGATCCCCCCTGTGCCGACGACATCCTGCTGACCCCCGACCGGGTCTCCGACCTGTTGATGGATCACCTGTCGAGCACCGCCCTCTTCGCCACCAGGTTCCGGGAGGCAGCCGCCCGCGCTCTCCTGCTCCCTCGCCGGCGCCCCGGGTACCGGACTCCGCTGTGGCTTCAGCGACGACGGGCCGCGGACCTCTTGTCGGTGGCACGCCGGTTCGACTCCTTCCCGATCATTCTCGAGACCTACCGGGAGGTGCTGCAGGACGACTTCGACCTTCCCTATCTGCGGTCTTTGCTCACCAACCTCCGCAGCCGCAAGGTGCGATTGGTGGAGGTGGAACTTCTCCAGGCCTCCCCTTTCGCCACATCCTTGATGCAGGCCTTTCTGGCGGGTTTCCTCTACGAGACCGACGGACCGGCCGCCGAGCGCAAGGCCATGGCCATCACCTTGGATCGCCATCTCCTCTCCCAACTGCTCGGAGAAGGAGAGATCGGCGAATTGATCTCGCCGGACGTGGTCGCCTCCCTGGAGTTGGAACTCCAGCACCTCACCGAAGAACGGCAGGCTCGTGGAGCCGACGGTGTCCATGACCTGTTGCGCAGACTGGGTCCGCTCACCCTATCCGACCTGGAGCTGCGCGCCCGCGGAGCAGGCGCCGCCCTGGAGGAGCTTCGCGATGCCCGCCGCGTGATCCCTGTGACCGTGGCCGCCCGGCCGGTGTGGGCAGCGGTCGAGGATGCAGCCCGCCTCCGGGACGCACTGGGCTGTCAACTGCCGCCCGGCGTCCCGGCGGCGTTCTCCGAGCCCGTCGACGACCCGCTGGGAGACGTGGTCGCCCGTTATGCCCGCACCCACGGCCCCTTCCCGGCCTCTCAGGCAGCCGGCGCCCTGGGCCTGCCCACCGCGGTGACCGAAGAAGTGCTATCCCGCTTGGGAGGCGAGGCAAGGGTAGTCGCAGGCGTGTTCCGGGCCGGAGGGCCGCCCGAGTGGGTGGACGCCGAAGTGCTCAGAAGGCTAAAGCGTCGCTCGCTGGCCTCCCTGCGCCGCCAGGTGGAGCCCGTCGACCCCTCGGCGCTCGCCCGGTTTCTCATCGCATGGCACCGGGTGGGAGACGATCCCCCCGGCGGCCCCGGTTCGCTGCTGGGAACCATCGGCCGGTTGCAGGGATACCCGGTTCCCGCCTCCGTGCTGGAGACCGACGTCCTGGCGGCCCGCCACTCCAATCCAAGGCCGCGGCTCGACCAGTTGCTGGCGGAGGGCCGGGTGATCTGGGTAGGGAGGGGATCGCTGGGGCGCCGAGACGGAAAGGTGGCGCTCTATCTGCGGGACCGGTTCGGCAGGCTTGATCCCGGGGGACCGGACGATCCCCCCGACCACCCCCTTCACCAGGCCATCAGACAGCATCTCGAGAGACGGGGGGCGTCGTTCTTCGGGGAGATCCTCGATGCCGCCGGCGACGAAGACATCGCCGATGTGGTCGACGCCTTGTGGGACTTGGTGTGGAGCGGACTGGTTACCAACGACAGCCTCCACCCCTTGCGGGCACATCTCCGCGCCCGCCGCTCCCACACCGGTCGCCGCCGGAACTCGGCCTTCCCCCCGGATACGGCGGGAAGGTGGTCGCTGGTGCCCAACCGGTCCGGCGCAGGCCCGGCGTGGGCCACCGAGCATTACGCCGCGGTGGGGATCCAACTCTTGGAACGGCACGGGATCGTAGCCCGGTCGGTGGTGGCCGCAGAAGGCATACCGGGAGGCTTCACGGGCATCTACCCGGTGATGGCTCGCCTGGAGGAGACCGGCAAGTCCCGGCGCGGCTACTTCATCGAGGGTCTGGGAGGGGCCCAGTTCGCCCTGGCGGGAGCGGTCGACCGCCTCCGGGAGGAGTCCGAACCCCGGCTCGTGGTGCTGGCGGCCACCGACCCGGCCAACCCCTACGGAGCGGCGATTCCCTGGCCCAAACTCCCCGAGGTCCGCTTCGCCAGAGCCGCGGGTTGCTATGTGGCGCTTTGGAACGGAGAACTGGCCGCCTTCCTGAACCACCGTCGCCTGACGGTGCGGGAAATCGGGGGCCTGACGTCCCAGACGCTGGCTGAAGGGCTGGCCGAGCTGGGCAAACGCCACCGCCGATTCCGGTTAGAACGGATCAACGACCTCCCTTCTGAGGAGCACCCCCTCGCCGCAGCCCTGCAGAGCGAGGGCTTCGCCATCGGCTTGAAGGGACTGGGCCTTCCCGCCACGGCGAAACGCTATTGAATACTCCCCGCGGAGTAGCGGTCACAAGTCCCCATCCTCGGCCAGGCGGGCGAGAACGCACATACCGCCGGTTCCACGGACAGCGGGTTGGTCGGGCACAGCAGTCCGAAGCGGTAGCCGTCCTCCAACAGGGCGGGGATGATGATGTCCAGCGCAGAGACCGTCCGGGAGCGGGGACCACCCCCATCATGGAGAAGCACCACCGACCCCGGAGCCACCCCGCGTAAGACCCTCCTGGCGATCCCCTCCGCCGTAATGTCGGTCCAGTCGTTTCCGCTCACATCCCACAGTTCGACTGCCAGCCCCAACTCCTTCGCCCACTTCTCCACCTTTGAGTTGGTGGCGCCATAGGGAGGCCGCAAGCAGGTGCCCTGCGTCCGGGTGGCATAGAGCAGTTCGGTTTGGGTCCGGTTCATGTCCCTGGTGAATTGTTTGCGGTTGAAAGCGGTGAGGGTGTCATGATTCCAGGAATGCAATTGGATGGCATGGCCCTTCTCAACTATCTGCCGGGCGGGGTCCGGCCACCTTCGCACCATGTCGCCCACCACGAAGAAGGTGGCCTTTATCTGATAGGCAGCCAAGATTTCCAGCACCTGGGGCGTGTGAATTGGGTGAGGCCCGTCGTCGAAGGTGAGGTAGACGACCGGAGCGGGTTCCCTCTCCGGCCGCGGTGGGGGCGCCGGATCCTGGGGGTGCGAGTGGGGAACCCCGTCGGCGAGGAGGCCGGAGGAAACACCCCCTGCGGACGGTCCCATGCCCAACAAGACCACCAGTGCCATGGCGGCCGTCCCAGGGATGTTGCCAAAACCGGTCACGCTAGCTCGAATGGTAAGGCAGGACCGCTCCAATCCCGATCAATAGACCCCCCAAGGGCTTTTCCCGGCGGCCCGGTTGCGAAGATGCCACAATCGGGGACAGTTCACCCTCGGAAAAGCTGGGAAGGGGGCGCCGCCTTGGTCAGAGTATCCGGCACGAAAACAAAGCCCCATTCGCCACTGACCGGGCATATAGGAAATCCGTGGGATAGACTCAAACACCATGACGAACGGCAAGCGACAGCAAGGAGCACACATGGCAAGCAAGAACTCAGGACCGTCCCTGGAGGAGACGATCGAGACCAAGGTCGACCGGCGTGACTTTCTGAAGAAAGCCGGGATGACCGTGGCGGCCGGTGGTCTTTTGACCGCCGTGGCTGCCTGTGCAAGCGAAGACGAAGAAGAGGCGGCAACCACCGCCGCACCGGCTACTACCGCAGGCGCCGAGGCGGCCGAGGTGGTGGCGGCGGAAGGCGGACCCGAAATCGAGTGGGAGATGGGCACCAGTTGGCCGCTGTCGCTCGACACTATCTACGGCGGCGCGGTCGACTTTGCCGAGCGGGTCAGCCTGCTTTCGGGTGGACGCTTCCGGATCACCCCCCGGGCGGGAGGCGAACTCGTCCCCGGCCTGGAGGTGCTCCAGAACGTCCAGCAGGACGCCATCCCGGTCGGACACACCGCCTCCTACTACTACGTGGGCCTCAGCCCGGCAACGGCGTTCTCAACCGCGCTCCCGTTCGGACTGACCTATCGCCAGCAGAACGCGTGGATGTACGAGGGCGGCGGACTGCCCCTGATGAGGGACTTCTACGCTGACCGTTTCGGCGTGATCAACTTCCCTGCCGGGAACACCGGCGTGCAGATGGGCGGTTGGTTCAACAAGGAGATCAACTCGACGGCCGATCTGGAGGGTCTGCGCATGCGGATACCCGGCTTCGGCGGCAGGGTCATGGAAAGGCTGGGAGTAACCGTCCAGGTGCTGCCCGGAGGAGAGATCTTCCAGGCTCTCCAGACCGGCGCCATCGACGCCACCGAGTGGGTGGGACCCTACGACGACACCACCATGGGATTCCACCAGGTGTCCACGTACTACTACTACCCGGGGTGGTGGGAGCCGGGCCCGCAGTTGGATACGTTCATCCCCCTGTCCCGGTGGAACGATCTCCCCGAGGAGTACCAGGCGATCGTCGAAGCGGCGGCCTATGGGGCAAACGCCACCATGATGGCCCGCTACGACGCCAAGAACCCGGTGTCCCTGGCCGAGATCATCCGGTCGGACATCGAGTTGCGTCCCTTCCCGGACGATGTGATGCAGGCATCCGAGGATGCCTCTTTCGAGTTGTTCGACGAGACCGCCGCGTCCGATGACGACTTCGCCACGATCTATGAGGCGTGGAAGGAATTCCGCGCCGGAATCACCCAGTGGCACGGTCTCGCCGAGACCGCGATGGTCAGCTGGACCGGTCGCAGGGCCTAGTCGATCCCCTCGCAAACGCAAAAGGAGGGACGGGATTGAAACCCGTCCCTCCTCCATTTAACACCGGTTAACAGAGACCGGGCCGGAAGGGATCCGCGCCAAGGTTCAGGGAGGGACAGGACTGGAGGACAGCCTCAGCCGACCGCGCTCGGCAGCCAGATCACGGTCTGAGGGAAGATCATCACCAGCACCAGCGCCACACCCTGGAGGACCATGAAAGGCAGGGCCCCCCGGTGGATGTCAAGCGTTCTCACCTCGGGAGGGGCCACGCTCTGCAGGTAGAAGAGGGAGAAACCCACCGGAGGGGAGATGAATGCCATGTTGAGGTTGATAGCCATCATCACGGTGAACCAGATCATCAGGGCCGGAAGAGTGTCGAAGGGGGTGACTCCGGTTTCGAACAGCGCCTTCACCGCGGGGACGAAGATGGGCATCACTATGAAGGTGATCTCGATGAATTCCAGGTTGATCCCCAATAGGAACACGGCGATGTTGGCGATAATGATGAAACCCCAGAACCCTCCGGGAAGGCCGGTGAGAATCTCCTGGGCGAGGCGCTGTCCGCCCAGTTGGTCGAAAATCAGTTGGAAGAAGGTCGAGCAGAAGAGGATCATCAGGACCAGGCCGGTGATGTTGGCCGTGGAGCGTGACGCTTCGACCAGGACGGAGCGGTTCAGGTTGCGGTTGGCGGCCGCCAGGGCGACGGCGGCCGTGGCGCCCACCGCACCCGCCTCGGTGGGGGTGGCGATGCCGGCGAAGATCGAACCCAGAACCGCCAGGATGAGCAGTATCACCGGCACGACCGCGATCAGCAGCTCTCGCACCAGGCGCAAGCCCCGGATGGTCCGGGCCTCGTCGGGAAGCGCGGGCGCCGCGTCGGGGTCCTTGTAGGCCCGATAGATCACGTAGAGACCGTATAGGGCCGCCAGCATGAAACCCGGAACCATGGCGCCCAGGAACAGGTCCCCCACCGACACTCCCACCACCTGGGCCAGGAGAATCAGGACAAGGGAAGGCGGCAGGAGTTGGGCCAGGGTCCCCGAGGCGGTGATCAGCCCGGTGGCAAGGCGGTGGTCGTAGCCGTAGCGCACCATGGTGGGAAGAGAAAGGAGGCCCATTACGATCACCGTGGCCGCCACCACGCCGGTGGCCGCCGCCAGCATGGCGCCGACCAGGACCACCGTCAGACCCAATCCCCCCTTCAGGCGCCCCAGGGCCATGCCGATGGTGGTCAACATCCGTTCGGCCAAGCCGGATTTCTCCAGTATCGCCCCCATGTAGACGAAGAAGGGAACAGCCAGCAGGGTGAAGTTGTCCACCGCCTTGAACCAGCGGCTGAACAGAATGATCAACCGGTTGAAATCGAACTCGCCCAGGAGGATTCCGATTGCCCCGAACACGATGGCGGTGCCGGCGAACGAGAACGCCACCGGGTATCCCGCCAGCAGCAGGACCAAAAAGACCGCGAACATGATGATGGCGAGCCACTCGACACTCATCAGCCGGTCCTCTTCATCCCTGTGAATCCGGTTCTCATCACTCGATTCTCATCGGGGCCTCGCGATCCATGAACAGTTGCTCCTCCCGCCCTGTGAAGAACGCCGCCAGCCGTATCAGAGAGGCCAGCGCCTGCATTCCCAGGAGTACGAACGCCACCAGGATCATCCCCTTGATCGGGGCCCGGGGGAGACCTCCGGGATCGGGGGACATCTCCCAGTGCAGCCATGAGTCCCAAACCGGCTTCCACGAGACCCAGATGGCGAGCAGGGTAAACGGCACGAGGCCGACCAGGTGTCCGATCAGGTCGATCATGGCCTTGACCCAGTCGCTGCGCTCGGCATACCAGAAGTCGACCCGCACGTTGCCGTCGTAGCGGAGCAGGTAGGGGAACATCAAGAGGAAAACCAACCCGTACAGGTACCACTGCGCTTCGATCCACGTGTTGTTGACGAGTTGTGCCTCCACATACTGGCCGACGTAGCGGAGGAAGACGTTCAGGAAGCCGATGGGGATGAGGATCAACACCACCGCCCGAGCTAGCCACCCCGCCATATCAGTCAGGCCGTCGGCGACCTTGATGTAGGTCCTCGCGGTCCAGTCGGCTCCTTTGGCGAAGCCCGCCGGGGAGGGAGGGGCTTTCAACGTTCGCTCCTTCGATCCTTTCGTCACGCGAAGGTTAGCCGGTCAGCATCCACTGCTGTTGATGACCGGCTTGCGCGCCGACCTGAAACCAGAGTTCCCCCGGTTCGTCGACGGGACCCGAACACCAAAGTCGGTGAAATCCGGACGGTTAGGGAACTCCCAACTCATCGGGACCGATGAGCACCTCCCGGGCCTTGGAACCGACAGAGGGCCCCACCACCCCGCGACGCTCCAGGATGTCCATAAGGCGGCCCGCCCGGGCGAAACCAACCCGCAGCTTTCTTTGCAGCATGGACGTGGAGCCGAGCTGGGAACGGACCACCAGTTCCATCGCCTGTCTCAGCAGTTCCTCGTCTTCGTCGTCCTCGGGCGGGGTCCCGGCCGACTCCTGGGTGAGGGCCAGTTCCAGCACTTCGTCGACCGATTCGTCGGGCCGGCCCTGGCGGGTGATCCAGGAGACCACCCCGGCTATCTCAGCTTCGTCAACCCAGGCGCCCTGAATCCGCTGCGGCCGGGGCCGGCGGGCGGTCACGACCAGCATGTCGCCCTGCCCCACCAGCTTCTCGGCGCCCGCCGAGTCTATGATCACCCGGCTGTCGGTCTGGGACGCCACGCTGAACGCCAGCCTCGAAGGGACATTGGCCTTGATCACCCCGGTGATCACGTTCACTGACGGGCGCTGAGTGGCCAGCACCAGGTGGATGCCGACCGCCCGCGCCATCTGGGCGATGCGCACGATCGCCATCTCCACCTCACGTCCGGCGACCATCATCAGGTCGTTTAGTTCATCCACCACCACCACCAGATACGGAAAGAGGTCGAACTTCTCTGCCTCCAGGGCTCCCATCTTCCATTTCGCCGCGTAGCCGGAGATGTCCCGCACCTCTGCCTCGGCCAGCAGGTCGTAGCGGCGGTCCATCTCGGCCACAACCCACTTGAGCCCCTCGGCGGCCTTCTTCGGATCGGTGATCACCCGGGTGAGCAGATGGGGAGCCCCCTCGTACTGCCTCAACTCGACCCGTTTGGGGTCCACCAGAATCAGTCTGAGATCCTCGGGACTGGTCCTGGTCAAAAGGGAGGTGATCATCGAGTTGATGCAGGACGACTTGCCCGCCCCGGTGGCCCCGGCGATCAGCACGTGGGGAAGCTCGGCCAGGTCGAGGAGACACGGCTTGCCGCTGATGTCCATTCCCAGCCCCACCACCAGGGGACGGTCGTCCCCCCGGGCCTCAGAGCTGGACAGGATATCGCCCAGCCTGACGAGCCGCCGCTGAACGTTGGGCACCTCCACCCCGATGGCCGATCGGCCCGGGATGGGAACCAGCAGCCTGACGTCCGGAGTGGCCAGGGCATAGGCGATGTCATTTGAGAGAGCCGCCAGCTTCTGGACCTTAACCCCGGGCGCCAACTCGATCTCGAAGCGAGTGACAGAGGGCCCCGACACCACCCCCGTGATCCGGGCGTCCACCCCGTGGTCGGAGAGCGCCTTGTGCAGGGCGGCGGTCGTGGTCTTCAGCCCTTCGGAGCTGCCCGTCGTCTTTCCCCCCTTTCTCAACAGGTCCAGCGGGGGAAGGTGGTATTCGGAGGACGGAGCGGCCCCGCCGTCCGGGGAGATCTCTACAGCCCGAGCAGGTCCGGCCGGTGCGTCTCCCGCCCTCACCCGCCCGTTTTGCACCGACCGGTCCTTGCCCTTCGGCGAGGGATCCTCCACCACCTTTAGGAGAGGAGAACCCGGTGTGTCGGTCTCCGCGCCCGGATCCTCTTCCAACACCTCGGGAACCTCCGGCTCCGGAACCATGGGATGGGTGTCGGCGTCCGGGACTTCCAGCACCTGGGCGATAGGCCACGGCCCAGACCCGAGGGATCTCCTCCTCCATCCCCGGCGCCTCCCGGCGGTCCTGGCCGGCGTCTTTGCCGCGCCCGGCGTCGAGTTCGATGTCGAGGCAGCCACCGCCCTGGAGATGCGCGAGAGCCTCCGGCGGCGCCGAATCGTCCTGGGCGCCCACATCATCAACTCCCCCAGGGCCACGAAAAACTCCCGGAGCGGTGTCCTGCTGACCAGCAGGACGCTCATGGTCACTCCCCCCACCAGGATCACGAAGGTGGAGGCGTATCCGATCGAGCGCTGGAGGGGAAAGGCGATCAGCGAGCCCACCGCCCCTCCGCGTTCACCGATGATCCGGGCCCCGCTCGCCAGGGACGGAGCGCCGGTGAGGAGATGGAACAGTCCCAAGGTGGAGAAGAAGAAGATCATCACCGCGAAGAAGAGCCGCCGCTTGCTGAGGGCCGGCTTCCCCAAAACCAGCACCAAGCCCACTCCCAGCAGGGCGAGGGGCGTCAAAGCGGACCACTGGCCGAACAGATAAGAAAACACAGTCTTGACGACCTCTCCCGCCGGCCCTCCGGCGCCCACCAGAAACAGGGTGAGGATCACCGAAAACAGCACAAGGACGACGCCCCACCCCTCGGCGCCGATTTTGCCCATCCGGGAAGAGGCGGCAGACCACAGCCGGCTCCCCAAGGGCAACTTGGGCTGAGGCGGACTCACCGGCCGACTGGGAACCGATTTCCCTTTGACCGGCTTTTTGGTTTTCTTGGAGGACACCCGCCTCCGCCCGCTCTGCCTCCGACGGGTGGGCGTCCTGGTAGCCACGTTGTGCTAGGACATTCTAGGTCTACAGCGGCCGCCCGCCAACGTTATTCGTGGGACCGGCGCGGGCGGGAGGCGGAAAGAGGTGGGCTCGGGACGGTGAGTCCTCGAATGGGAGTACGCCCTGGGAGTCGGGACGGCGGTACCGGGGAACGCCCGTCCACACCAGACCCTCCATGAATACCCAGGACCTGCGATGGATGGCGCTCGGGCCCACGGCGTGCAGAGCCGCCCGGTGCACCGGACACGGGTACCCCTTGTTGTCCTCGAAGTTGTAGGCGGGAAAGCAAGAGGACTCGTTGATCATCATCCGGTCCCGGGTGACTTTGGCCAAAACCGAGGCGGCGGCGATCGAGAGGGAGGTCCGATCGCCCCCAACTATCCGGCGGGTGCTACGGTGGCCGACGAAGTCCCACCGGCCGTCCACCAGCACGCCGTCCACCGGCACGCCCAGCCCGGACAGGGCTCGGCGAGCGGCCAGCCGCTGAGCATCTGACATCCCCAGCCGGTCACACTCCGCCGCGCTGGCGTGCCCCACCGCCCAAGCCGCACACCAGCCGACGATCCGGTCGAAGAGAGCCTCCCGTTCCGAGGGCTTGAGGAGCTTGGAGTCCCGCACTTTGTAGACGCGGCGATTCCGGGGCGCCACCACCGCCCCCACCGTGATAGGTACCCCCCAAGCTCCCCAGCCCCTGGATGTTTAACACATAAACGAGCCCCAGGGAAAGGCAGAAATATGCTATGGGGGCTTGGGCTTGAAA
>VXSV01000036.1 GCA_009837815.1 Acidimicrobiia bacterium | reverse complement strand
GCTGGGGGGAATGGCCGGGGATCTGTATGTGGAGGTGGAGGTCCGCCGGGACAGCCGTTTCGATAGGCAGGGGGATCATCTCATTCACCGTGTGGCGATCGGCTTCACGGAGGCGGCGCTGGGAGCCGAGATCAAGATACCCCTGCTGGAGGGGGGCTTTCAAACTCTGCGCATCCCGCCGGGCATCCAGCCGGGTTGGGTAAAGAGGCTCACCGGTCAAGGAACCCCGCAGATGGGCGGGAGGAGGCGCGGGGACCTCCTGGTAGAGGTAGATGTGGAGGTTCCCAAGGCCCTTACGCCCGAGGAGGAGGACCTCCTGCGGGACCTGGCCGAACTCCGGGGAGAGGCTCCCCTGCCTCGAGGGGTGGGAACCAAAAGGCGCCGGGGGCCCCGCAAACCCAGGTCGGATGGCGCTAGGGGGTGGTAGGATGCAAGAGCGGCGGGCGTGGGAATCGGCACAGACCACCTCGGCTGGGAGGTTTGAGGTTCAGTGAATAGCGAATGTCTGTTCTGCAAGATTGCGGAGGGGTCGATTCCGGCCGAGATGGTCGCCGAAACGGAATCGGCGCTGGCCTTCCGGGACATCAACCCTCAAGCGCCGACCCATGTGCTGGTAATTCCCCGCAGGCACGTCGAGTCACTGAACGAGGTCGATGACCCCGAGATGATGGGAGAGCTGGTGAGACTCTCTCGGATGATCGCCTCCCGGGAGGGGTTGGAGAACGGGTGGCGTTGGGTGACGAATGTGGGAGTTGATGGAGGCCAGTCCGTCTTCCATCTGCACTTTCATCTATTGGGAGGCCGCCGGATGAACTGGCCGCCGGGATGACTCCCGCAGTCTCCTGACCTCCGCAGGTCCGCTTTGACCATTGAAGCCTCCAACCGGGAAGTGTTGGTGCCCAGCCAGCATCTCCTGCGGGACCTGCTCGGGACCAGCGACTCCCACTTCAGGGAGTTCCAGGAGTCGTTTCCCGAAGTCCGCATGGTGGCGCGGGGCGCAAGCATCTCCCTCAAGGGCCCCTCGGAAGAAGTGAAGCTGGCGGAGTCGGCCATCAAAGAGCTGCTTCTGCTGGTTCAGGAGGGAACTTCCCTGGCGGGACATGTCGGTCCGATCGTGCAGATGGTGCGAGAAGAGCTTCCGGATCCGGCCGGAGTGCTGAACCAGACGCTGTCGGTGGGGCGGGGCAGGCTGGTAAGGGTGAAGACCCACCGCCAACTGCTCTACGTCCAGGCCATCCGCGAGAACACCGCCACATTCGCGGTGGGCCCGGCCGGCACCGGGAAAACCTATTTGGCGATGGCGGCGGCAGTGGAAGCGCTGGTGCAGGGGAGCTGTCGAAGAATCGTCCTCACCCGCCCGGCGGTGGAGGCGGGGGAGCGGCTGGGTTTTCTGCCCGGGGATCTGTCCGCCAAGGTCGATCCCTACCTGCGTCCCCTCTATGACGCCCTGTGGACAATGCTCGGTCCCGAGGAGACGTCCCGGTTGATCGAGCGCGGCACCATCGAGATCGCCCCTCTCGCCTACATGAGGGGTCGCACCCTCAACGACGCATGCGTAATCCTCGACGAGGCGCAGAACACATCCCCCGAGCAGATGAAAATGTTCCTCACCCGGCTCGGTTTCAACTCCAAGATGATTGTCACCGGAGACCTCACCCAGACGGACCTCCCCTCCAACCGCTCTTCAGGGCTCAGCGTGGTCCGCCACATCCTTCGCGACATTCCCGGGGTGGCCTTCGTGGAGTTGACCAGCCGGGATGTGGTGCGGCACCGGGTGGTGGCCGACATAATCGACGCCTATCAACGCTATGAGAAGAGCAACTTCCTCAGGAGTCGGCACGGATCGGGGGAACCAAACCATGACCGCTTCCGGTAACCGGTCCCCGGTGCCGTGGGAGAGGCCGTTGATACGAACGCTGGTCCTGGTCTCGACGGTAATGCTCTCCTGGGCCACTTTGACCGTGGGCGCCGCCAGCGGAGAAGTTGAACTGGCCGAGGGAGATCTGGCCACCCGTCCCTACGTGGCCCAGCGCAACAGCGAGGTTGTTGACCAGGAGGCGACCCGATCCCTCCGCGAAGCAGCAGCGGAGCGGATCGACGGCGTCACAAGTCGGAACGAGAGGATCGAACAGCAGGTGAGCGATGACCTGTCCGATCTGTTCGCGGCGGTGAGAAGGGGGGTGGTCGGGCCGCAGCCGGAGTGGGTGGAGACACTTTCCCTTCCTCCGACCAGCACCACCACAACCACTGTCCCCCCTCCTTCCACCACCACAACAACCACCACCACCACGATCCCTTCAACAGCCGCCACGGTGGCCCCGGCAGCCACCACCGACCCTGCTTCCCAGGCCGAGCCGGGTGAAGATTCGTCGCCCGGCGAAGACGCCGGGGGACCGGCGGTGGGCGCCGAGGACCCGACCGGTGAAACCACATCCACCACACTTGCCACCACCACAACCACCTCCGCTGTAACCACCACCACCACTACCCTTCCCCCCCCGGCGACCGTAACCCTGGTAGGCCGGATCTTCCTGGATTTCAACGCCGACTCCTTCATCACCGAGTTCGGTGACTATCCGGAGGTCGGGGTGGATCTGGTGACCGTGCGGGCTCTGGCGCCATCAGGGGAGGGACGTGACACCCAAACCCAGGCCAACGGGGACTTCAGACTTGAGGTGACCGAAGGAGTGTGGGACGTGATAGTCGACAGCTCGGACCCCGATCTCCCCTCCGACTTCACGGTTTTTCTTCCCAGGCGGATCCAACAGGTCGTGTGCCTGGGGACCGGCGCCGAGTGCGCGGTTTCTCCCATTCCATTCACGCCTCTTACCCGCCCCGCCACCCTGCAGGTTCCCGAACTGCTTCGCTCCTATCCCCAGCTGGACGAGAGTTCGGTCGCCACCCTGGTGAAGGTGGCCACAGAGGATGTCATCCGACAGGCCCTGGGAGAACCTCCGGGGCTGGTGGAGATCGAGCAGGCCGCGCTCACGCTGACCGCCGAGTCCTTCGCTGAGGAGATCAAAAGCGAGGAACTTCTCTCCGCCCAAAGCCGGATCCTCTCGGATCCGCCGGTCGTGTTCATAGGCGATGTCCGCGACCCGGCCGCGGGCGAGGCGGCCTCTGACGTCGCCGCCTCCTTCCTCCGACCCAATTCCCTGTTGGACAGCGCCGCCACCGAACAACTGCGCCAGGGCGCCCGCGACGCCCAGGGTGAGGTGACGGTCTCCTATCGTTCCGGACAGCCGATCATCAGTGAGGGGGAACCGTTGACCCGGCTGATCATCGACGCCATCGATCAGACCGGCGCGGCCACCGGGAGGCCGGTGCGGGAGGCGGGGGTGCTGGTGGTGCTGGGAGCGGTGATGGCGGTGCTGGCCCTGTACATCTCCCGTTATCGGGCCGATCTTTGGGATCGGGTTCACCTTCTGAGCCTGCTGGGGCTCCTGACGGTGCTGGCAGCCGGAGCGGTGCGATTCGTCACCTTCGTGGGGGACGTTTTCGGCTATGAGGTGGGTGTTTATGTGATGCCGGCGGTGGCGTTCGGTTACTTTACGGCCGTCCTTTTGGACAGCCGGGCCGGAATCCTCATGTCGGTGATCCTGGTGGTGGTTACCGCAGTCGGCACCCGGGATCCCGGCGCCACCATCTATGCCCTCCTGGCCACTCTGGCGCCGGTGGGCTTCGTCTCGGCCGCTTCCAGCCGTCGGGCCTTCCGTAACTCGGTGGCGGTCTCGGCGGCCGCCTTGGCGGTGATCGCCGCCGCCACGGCCTGGATTTTTCACACCAGCCTCACCCAGTCTCCGACCGGGACCATGTTGCAGGCCGCGGTGCTGGCCTTCGCTTCTTCCTTGCTGGCGGCCCTGGTGGCGCTGGCCGCCATGTCCTTTTTCGAGAGCATCTTCGATGTGACCACCACATTGCGGCTGCTGGATCTCACCGACCGCAACCATGCGGCCCTGCAACTGCTTCAGGAGAAGGCGTTCGGCACCTTCAACCACTCCCTGATGGTGGGAACCCTGGCCGGGGCCGCAGCCACAGCGATAGGCGCCAACAATCTCTTGGCCAGGGCGGCCGCCTACTATCACGACCTCGGCAAGACCGAGAACCCGTCGTTTTTCATCGAGAACCAATTCGGAATGGTCAATCCGCACGACCGCATGAGCCCCGAGGAGTCGGCGGAGATGATCCGGAGCCATGTCACGGACGGTATGAATTTGGCGGCCCGCCATCGTATCCCCTCATCGGTGGCGGCGGGGATCATCACCCACCACGGCACCGGCGTGATGCGCTATTTCTACGACAAGGCCATAGGGCTCTACGGAGAGGAGAACGTCGATGTTGATGACTACCGACACGTTGGACAGAAGCCGCGATCCAAGGAGATGGCCATCCTGATGTTGGCCGACGCTGTGGAAGGAGCATGCCGAGCGGCTTTCCAGACGACCCCGGGCCAGGGCGCGCCGTCCGAGCCCACCCAGCAGGCTATAGCAGCTGTGACCGACGGAATCATCAGGGAGAAAATGTCCGATTTGCAGTTGAACGAGGCTTCTGTCACGTTCGCAGACATCCAAGCCATCAGGAATGCCTTCATAGAAGCCATGGCGGGCCACTACCATCAGCGCATCCAATACCCCAACTTCCCCTGAATGGAAGACCCTTCATCTAACAGTTCCGACGAACCTCCTGATCCGAGCAGCAAGGCTCGCAGATGACCGTGCAGATCATCGACGAGCAGGGTTCACCGGTGGATCATGGCCTATTGGGGCGTCTGGCGGGAGGGGTGCTGGCCGGGGAGGGTTACGGCCGAAACTGTCTCGTGGATGTCACCCTGGTTCCCGAGGGGCAAATGGCGGAGATGAATTTTCGACACCGCGGCTATAGGGGCCCCACCGACGTGCTGGCGTTTCCTCTCCAGGTGATGGAACCGGGCGACGGCGTGGCGGGGGGTGGTGAAAGCGGCCCCCCGTTGCATCTCGGGGACATAGTCATTGCCCCCGACTATGTGACCCGCCAGGCGGCTCGGGTGGGAACCCGGCTGTCCGAGGAGATGGGACTGATGGTTGTGCATGGCGTGCTGCACCTGCTTGGTTACCGCCATGACTCCGACAGCGAAGCAGAGGTGATGGAGCAGAGGGAACGTAGGCATCTTGCCAGAGAGGGACTGAAACGACGATGACTCTGATCTGGGTCGGAACTTGTCTTCTGGTGATCGCCGGCCTGTTGCGTATGGGGCTGGCCTCGCTGGAGCGGATGGACCGGGCGTCGGTGGCGCGGGCCGCGGCCGAAGGCGTGGACCGGGCCGAGCGGCATCTTCGCCTATTGGGGCGGGACGGATTGATGACTATGGCCGGCTGGCGGGTGGAAGGAGTGATCACCATACTGGCGGCGACTCTTCTCACCGCGGGCCTCGCCGCCGGTGAAGGAGGCCTGGCGGCGCTCTGGGCTGTGATCACCACCACGGCCGGCAGAACCGCGGCCGGGTTGCTGGGTCGGCTGTGGCGGGGAGCAGAGGCGATGACCTGGCTGGTTGAAGTTGCCGCCCTCCTGCACGCCCGCCTGTGGAGACCACGGTGGGCCCTCGACTCCGACGAAACCGAGCCCGAGAACCAGGAACTGTCGGAGGAAAAAGAGATGATCTCGTCAGTGTTGGGGTTTTCCGAGACCATCGTCCGGGAGGTGATGATTCCCCGTCCCGACATGGTGACGGTGCAGGTGAGCGGCACGTTGGACGAGTTGGCCGAGACCGTCAAGGAGTACGGATTCTCCCGGTTCCCGGTGCTGGACGGGGGAATCGACCGGGTGGTCGGCCTGGCCCTCGCCAAGGATCTACTCCCCGCGCTGGCAGAGGGCGACAGCGGCGCAACAGTGGCGGCCATCCAGCGAACCCCTTTGTACGTGCCGGAGACCAAGCCGGTCTCCGATCTGCTGAGGGAGATGCGCCGCCACGGTGACCACATGGCGGTGGTCATCGATGAGCACGGCGGCACAGCAGGCCTGGTGACCATCGAGGATCTGCTGGAGGAGTTGGTGGGCGAGATCGTGGATGAACACGACGAAGAAGACGAGTGGCTCCGGGTCGAGGAGGGGGGAGTGCTGTTTGTGGACGGACGGTTCCCTGTGGACGACCTGGGGGACCTGTTGGGGGTAGCCCTGCCCCAGGAGGAGTGGGACACGGTTGGAGGCTTGGTACTGGCCCTGGCAGGCCGGGTACCGGCGGTGGGGGAGATGCTTTCCACCGACGGCGTGGAATTCCTGGTGAAGGAAGTTCTCGGTCATCGGGTATCCGAAGTCCGGGTGCGGCGCAGCGGCGGAGGAGTAAGAGCGGCGGCGGCAGGCTAGGCCCCAGCCTCTGATAGTGATGAAATCAGGGTTCGTATCGGTGGTGGGCCGTCCCAATGTCGGCAAGTCCACCCTGGTGAACGCCATGGTGGGACAGAAGGTCGCCATCACCTCGCCCCGTCCTCAAACGACCAGGAACACAATCCGAGGTGTGGTTACCGATCCGGGCGGCGACCCCCCTTCATGGCAGATGGTGTTGGTGGACACCCCGGGCCTGCACAAGCCGCGCCACGAGTTGGGCGACCGCCTCAACCGCCTGGTATACGGGGCTCTGGCCGACGCCGATGCGGTCGCGTTCGTGCTGGACGCCCGCCGGCCCATCGGCCCGGGGGACCGGAGGATCGCTGAGCGGCTGGCTGCTGATCCGTCGAAGGTGGTGGTTCTGGTCAACAAGATCGACGGCGTTTCCAAGGAGAAGATCGCCATGGCCCTCACCGAAGCGGCCCGATGGGACTTCGGCGCCTACGTGCCCATAAGCGCACTCTTTGGGGAGAATCTGAAAGCAGTGGTCGCTGAGACTTCCGCCCGCCTCCCCGAGGGTCCGATGTACTTCCCGGCCGACGCGGTCAGCGACCAGCCCGATTGGTTTTTCGCCGCCGAAGTGATCCGCGAGAAATTCCTGGTCCGCCTCCGGCACGAGCTTCCCCACTCCCTGCTGGTGGCTGTGGAGGACTTTGAGGTCCGGCCCGACGGACTGGTCGTCGTAGCAGCCAAACTGGTGGTGGAGAGCGGTTCGCAGAGGGGCATCGTGATCGGCAGGGGAGGCGCTCTGCTGAAAGAGGCGGGAAGCGACGCCCGCCAGGAGTTGGAGGGCTTCTTCGGGGCGAGGGTCTATTTGGACCTGCGGGTGGTTGTCGAGAAGAAATGGCAGCGCCGTTCGGTGATGTTGGACCGGTTCGGGTTCTGACCGGCGCCCGGGCCGGCTCATCGGCGGACTGGCCGAAACCCCTCCGACGGCTTGATTGCCGCAGTTGGAGACACACCTGGCACAGCCGATGGTCAGACGCCGGCCGGGCGCCGTGACGCCGGGCTTGTCTGTTAATGTGGGAGCATCGTGGAGAAGATCCTGGCCGCCAACCGGGGCGAGATAGCCATCCGGATCATGCGAGCCGCCACAGAACTCGGCTTGCGGACCGCCACCATCTACTCGAACGAGGATCGCTTCAGTTTGCACCGGTTCAAGGCCGACGAGGCTTATGAGGTAGGCGCCGACAAGGGACCGGTTGCGGCCTACCTCGACATCGACGGGATCATCGCTCTGGCCAAGGACCGGGAGGTGGACGCCATCCACCCCGGCTACGGGTTCCTCTCGGAGAACAGTCGGTTCTCCCGCGCATGCGCGGAGGCCGGCATAACCTTTGTCGGGCCTCCACCGGAATTGCTGGAGGCCCTGGGCGACAAGACCGCCGCCCGGCGACTGGCCCGTCAGGCCGGGGTCCCCACCGTTCCCGGTACCGGGGCTGTCTCCCAAGACCCCCCTCAGATTCTCGACGCCGCCCGGTCGGTGGGTTATCCATTGATCGTCAAAGCGTCATTTGGAGGAGGAGGCCGGGGGATGCGGGTGGTCAACGGTCCCGATGATTTGTTGGGAAGGCTGGAGGAGGCGCGAGGGGAAGCACAGCGCACTTTCGGAGACGGCTCGGTGTTCATGGAGCGTTACGTGGCAAGGGCGCGCCACATCGAGGTGCAGATCCTGGCCGACGCCCATGGGTCGGTGGTGCACCTTTGGGAGCGGGACTGCTCGGTCCAGAGGCGTCACCAAAAGGTCGTGGAACTTGCGCCGGCGCCTAACCTTCCGGACGACCTGCGGGACCAGATTTGTCAGGCCGCCATCCGGGTTGCCCACACCACGGGCTATGTCAACGCCGGCACCGTGGAATTCCTGGTGGATCCCGACACCGGAGAGTGGTATTTCATCGAGGTTAATCCCCGTATCCAGGTGGAGCACACCGTCACCGAGATGGTGACCGGGATAGACCTGGTGCGCTCCCAGATTCTCGTGGCGCAGGGTCGGCGTCTCCACGAGGCCCCGCTTTCGATTCCTCCCCAGCGCGATATTCCAAGATTGGGCGCCGCCCTGCAGTGCCGTATCACAACCGAGGATCCCGCAAACGAGTTCTCCCCGGACTATGGCCGCCTCCAGACCTATCGAAGCCCCGGGGGGATGGGAATCCGCCTCGATGGGAACGCTTATGCGGGAGCCGTCCTCAGTCCGTTCTATGACTCTCTCCTGGTAAAACTGACCGCCTGGGATCAGAACCTGCACGACGCCTGCACCCGGGCCGATCGGGCCCTGCAAGAGTTCCGGATCCGGGGCGTCGAGACCAACATCCAGTTCCTGCGCAATGTTGTGAACCACCCGGACTTCCAGAGAGGAGAAGTGACCACCCACTTCCTCGACGAAAAACCCGAACTGTTCGACATCCAGCCACCCCGTGACCGCGCCAATCGGCTACTCAGATACATCGGGGACACCATCCTCAACGGGAACCCCACCGTGGCGGGCGCCGAGCATCCCAGAAACCTGAAGCCCCCTCCGCCGGCGCCGGTCGACATGAGCGTCGAGCCACCCCCCGGCACCCGGGACCTGCTGCTCGAAATGGGACCGGACAGATTCGCACAGTGGGTGTGGGACCAAAACCGGCTGCTGGTGACCGACACCACCTACCGCGACGCCCACCAGTCGCTGCTGGCCACCCGGGTACGCACCTTTGATTTGCTGGGTACGGCCGGGGCGGTGGCCAGGCGCTTGCCGAACCTATTCAGCCTCGAGATGTGGGGAGGCGCAACTTTCGACGCCGCTCTCCGTTTCCTATATGAAGATCCATGGGAGCGCCTCCGTCTATTGCGGGAGGCGATTCCCAACATCTGCTTCCAGATGCTGCTTCGGGCTTCCAACGCGGTGGGGTACACCAGTTACCCCGACAACGTCGTGCGGGAGTTCGTCATTGAATCCGCCCGCCAGGGCATCGACGTTTTCCGAGTCTTCGATTCCCTCAACGACCTACGCAACATGGAGGTGGCTGTCGCGGCGGTGCGCGAAACCCATGCCATCTGCGAGGCGGCCATCTGCTACACCGGCGACATCCTCGACCCGAACCGACCCAAGTACGAACTTCGCTATTACGTGGATCTGGCCCGACGGCTGAAGGACATGGGATCCCACATCCTCTGCATCAAGGACATGGCGGGGCTGTGCCGTCCGTATGCCGCTGCCCAGTTGGTGAGGGTGCTGCGGGAGGAGGTGGGGATGCCGGTCCACTTCCACACCCATGACGCCAGCGGCCTGCAGGCGGCGACGCTCATCAAAAGCAGCGAAGCCGGCGTCGACATTGTCGATGCGGCGGTGGCCGCGGTGTCGGGTTCCACTAGTCAACCCAACCTCAATACGATCGTGGGTTCGCTCCGCGGCACGGAGCGGGACACAGAACTTAGCTCGGAGGCGCTGGGCGACTGCTCTCTGTATTGGGAGACCGTCCGCACCTACTACCGGCCCTTCGACAATGCCCCCAGGTCGGGAAGCGCTCGGCTGTATGAGCACGAGATTCCCGGCGGGCAGTTCACCAACCTGCAACAGCAGGCCACCGCTCTGGGTCTTGGCCACCGGTGGCGGGAAGTAGAGGAGATGTACGCCGACGTCAACCGGCTGCTGGGTGACATAGTGAAGGTCACCCCGTCCAGCAAAGTGGTGGGCGACCTGGCATTGTTCCTCCTGTCCAAGGGGATGACCTGCGACGAGGTGCGGCGGCTGCCCCCGGACCACAACGTCGGCTTTCCCGAATCGGTGGTGGACATGATGCGGGGGTCGCTGGGCGAACCGCCCGGAGGATGGCCGGATGACATCCGGCGGATACTGCTGTGCCGCAGCCGGCCCATCGAGGGGCGGGCGGGGGCCCGGCTTCCGAGCGCCGACATCGAGGGCGCGATAGAGAGCGCTTCGGAGTTGCTCGGCCGGGAGGCGGAGCTGGCCGACGGACTCAGCTACCTGCTCTATCCCACGGAGTTCGCCGGCTTCGCGGAGACCCGCCACAAGTATGCCGATGTCGGACTTCTCCCCACCCCGGTGTTCTTCTACGGGCTGGAGGAAGGAGAGGAGAGCGTGTTCGACATCGAACCCGGGAAGCGACTGTTCGTGAAGTTCCACACAGTGGGCGAAGCGCAGCCCGACGGGTACCGAGCCATCTTTTTCGACCTGAACGGAGCTCCCCGCCAGGTGCGGGTCCGCGACCGCTCCCTCCAGTCTGATAAACCGGCGGCCCGTAAGGCCGACGGGGCCGACCCCGGTCATGTGGGCGCGCCGACGCCCGGGGTGGTGACGGGACTCTTCGTAACCGTCGGTGACGAGGTGACCCCCAATAGCAAGTTGCTGACTCTCGAGGCCATGAAGATGCAGAGCACCATCTACGCGCCTGACTCCGGCCGGATAAAGGAGTTGCTGGTACAGGCGGGAAGCCAGGTGGAGGCCAAGGACCTGCTGGTAGTCCTCGAGGCCTGAGCAGGTTTCGGCCCTGCCGCTCAGCCGGCGTCGACCGGGTCCGCCCCCCGGGCAGGGAGGTCCCCCAAGCCGTCGGGGGTCGCGGCGGCGGACCCGCCCCTCGGCGCGGCGCCTGGGGGAATCGGCTGGAGCGCCTCCTGGGGCGTGTAATCTGCTGGATGGCCCAAGTCGTTCCAGGATCGAGGTTGTAGACAAGCATGCCGGAGACAATCCAAAACACCGCCCGCGGGCTGCGCACGCCTGACAACCCGATCATCCCGTTCATAGAGGGCGACGGGATAGGACCAGATGTGTGGAGTGCTACCAGGCGTGTGGCAGACGCGGCGGTGGAGAAGGCTTACCGCGGGGACCGCCGGATCGCGTGGACGGAGGTGCTTGCCGGTGAGAAAGCCTTCCGCCAGACCGGTTCGTGGCTTCCCGAAGAGACTCTCGACGCCATCAGGGAGCACCTGGTCGCAATCAAAGGTCCCCTTACCACCCCGGTGGGGGGAGGGATCCGCAGCCTCAACGTGACCCTGCGGCAGACGCTCGACCTCTACGCCTGCATCCGGCCGGTCAGATGGTTGAAGGGGGTGCCCTCTCCGTCACTCCGCCCGGAGTTGGTGGACATGGTGATATTCAGGGAAAACACCGAGGACGTGTACTCAGGCATGGAGTTGCAGCATGGGGGACCGGAAGCAACCAGGCTCATCGAATACCTGAAGGCCGAGTTCGGATGGGCGATCCGCCCGGACTCGGGAATCGGGATCAAGCCGGTGTCGATCACAGCCACCAAGCGCCTGGTCAGAGCCGCGATCCGCTACGCACTGGACAGGGACTACCGCTCGGTCACCCTGGTTCACAAGGGCAACATCATGAAGTACACCGAAGGCGCCTTCCGTGACTGGGGGTACGAGGTGGTTAGAGAGGAGTTCTCCGACCGGGCGGTGAGCTGGGCGGACTCCGGAGGGGACCCCGGGGACCTGCTGCTGGTCAAGGACGTCATAGCCGACGCCTTTTTGCAGCAGATCATCCTCCGACCTGCCGAATACGACGTCATCGCCACCCTCAACCTGAATGGCGACTACGTCTCCGATGCCCTCGCCGCCCAGGTGGGCGGGATAGGAATCGCACCCGGAGGCAACATCAACTTCAATACGGGACACGCGGTCTTCGAGGCCACCCACGGAACCGCTCCCAAGTATGCGGGGATGGACAAGGTCAATCCGGGTTCCTTGATCCTGTCGGGAGAGATGATGTTCCGCTATCTGGGATGGGAGGAAGCGGCCGAACTGGTTATCTCCGGAATGGAACGCACCATCTCCGAAGGAATTGTCACCTACGACCTGGCCCGGTTGCGCAACGGCGCCACCGAGGTGAGCACCTCCGCCTTCGCATCGGCGGTGATAGAAAGGATGTGACCCGCCGAATCCGGCTCCATATGGTGGACGGCGGGCGCCCGGACAGGGTATTCTTTATGCCATTGCCCATAGATGACAGACAATGAGCGTTGCCACTCTCGAGATCTCCCGCAAGCCTTCGGTGTTTCCGCCCGAGGAACGGGCCGCGCTTGAGCCGCTGATCCAAGAGATAGAACAACTCAAGGCCGAGCGCAACGCGGTGATCACCGCTCACAACTACATGACCCCCGACATCTACTACGGAGTGGCCGACATGGTAGGGGACTCCCTGGCTCTGGCCCAGATGGCGGCCGGGAGCGACGCCGAGGTGATCCTCATGGCAGGGGTTCACTTCATGGCCGAAACATCCAAGATCATCAACCCCGACGCCACCGTGCTCATCCCCGATCTGCGAGCCGGATGTTCGCTGGCCGAGGGTATAACCGGCTCCGACGTTCGTCGTCTCAAAGAACTCCATCCCGGGACGCCGGTGGTCAGCTACGTGAACACTTCCGCCGAAGTCAAGGCCGAATCCGACATTTGCTGCACCTCCGGGAACGCCGCAGCGGTGGTCGAGTCGCTGGGGGCCGAGCGGGTGATCTTTCTGCCGGACGGTTTCCTGGGCCGCTACGTCGCTTCCCACACCGATGTGGAGATCATTCTGTGGGAGGGACGCTGCATCGTCCATGAGCGGTTCAGTGGAGAAGAGCTCACCGCCCTCCGCCGACAGCTCCCTCTGATTCCGGTGATCGCCCACCCCGAGTGCGCGCCCGAGGTTCTCGACCAGGCCGACTTCGTGGGCTCTACCCACGGGATTGTCAACTGGGTCCGGGACAACCGACCCTCCCAGGTGATGATGCTCACCGAATGCTCCATGGCCGACAATGTCGCTTACGAACTGGACGACGTGGAGATCGTCCGGCCCTGCAACCTGTGCCCACACATGAAGAGAATCACCCTGGACAACATCAAGACCTCGCTCCTGACCATGACCCACGAGGTGGTGCTGGATCCCGATGTGGCAGTCCGGGCACGGCGGGCGGTGGAGCGAATGTTAGAGGTGGGCCGCAGCTGACCCGCCCGGGAGACCCCCGCCACCTATTGGAGCAGGCCTTTTCCGAGGACCTGGGGACGGCCGGGGACCTGACCAGCAAGGCCCTGGTCGATGAGCGTCGCATGGCCACCGGAGCGGTGGTGTTCAAGTCGGCGGGAAGGGTGGCGGGACTGGTCCTGGCAGGTGGCGCCTTTCGTTTCCTGGACTCCCGGGTGAGGTTCGAACCCAAGACCTGCGACGGCGCCGACCTGGACGAGGGAGAGGAGGCGGCGATCGTGAGCGGTCCTGCCCGGAGCATCCTGGCCGCGGAACGGGTGGCGCTCAACCTTCTGGGTCGCATGTCGGGGATCGCCACCGCCACCCGCCAACTGGTGCGGGCAGTGGAGGGCACCGGCGCCCGCATAAGCGACACCCGCAAGACCACGCCGGGAATGCGGGCGTGGGAGAAGGAAGCGGTTCTTATGGGAGGGGGAGTCAACCACAGGATGGGCCTGTGGGACGCGGTGCTGATCAAGGACAACCATCTCGCCCTGGTCGGAAGTCCCGCCGAAGCGGTGCGAAGGGCCCGTGATCAGACCGGTGGGCAGGTCCCGGTGATCGTGGAGGTCTCCGCGCCGGCGGAACTCGACGAGGCGGCGGCGGCCGGTCCGGATGTGATTCTTCTGGACAACATGACCCTTGCCCAGATGAGCGAAGCGGTCAGGCGGGTGGGAGGCAGGGTCACCCTGGAGGCCAGCGGGGGAGTCTCCCCGGCCAATGTGCGCCGGGTTGCCGAGACCGGGGTGGACATCATCTCGACGGGATGGGTGACCCATTCGGCGCCGGCGGTGGATGTCAGTCTGAGGCTGTCGGGTGCCTGACGCGCCGGCGCCCCTAACCGGCTCCGTCCCGCAACGGCCGCTGCGGGTGGTGATCCCCGCCCATAACGAGGAGCGGGTGGTGGGGGTCCTGGTCGGGGACCTGCTGGACCAGGACTACCCGTGTGAGGCCTACACGGTCTGGGTGCTGGCCGATCGTTGTGAAGACGCCACCGCTGCGGTGGCCGCCCGTGCAGGGGCTCGAGTGGTGGAACGCTCCCACGGCCCGGACGGGAAGGGAGAACTGCTCCGATGGCATCTCGCCGAATACCCGCTCGCCCCCGACGAGGCGTTGGCGGTGCTCGACGCCGACAACCGGGTGGAGCGCGACCTCCTCTCCCATCTGGCCGGGGCGCTTGTCAAGGGTGCGGTGGCGGTCCAAGCTTCGGTGCTCCCCTCTAACCTGGACGCCTCCCCTATCGCGGCCGCAGCCGGGCTGGGAGATTGGATGACCCGGGAGATGGTGTATGCCGGCGGGCGGGGGAGGGGCCGGCCCGTCGAGTTGAGCGGAACAGGTTTCTGCGTCACGGCCGCGGCGTTGGGGGAGGTTGGAGGATGGAGCGGGTCGTTCACGGAGGACCTCGACCTGACGGTCAGGCTGCTTCAGGCGGGTCATCGGATCAGGTACCTGCCCGAAGCCCGGGTTTGGGACGAGAAGCCCACCGACCTTCGGGCTGCCGTGCTCCAGCGCCGAAGGTGGGCGCAGGGGAGGACGGGAGTGCGCAGGCGCAGGGGGCCTACGCTCCTGCGCCGGGCGGTTGCGGAGCGTTCCGTCACGATGATGCTCATGGCGTTCCGCCTGGCGGTCCCGGGGCGATCGTTCCGCATGCTCCTGACGGTCGGGCTCGGGGTGTGGGCGGCCGTCGCGGGATGGGGGTTTCCCATCTCCTGGCCGGTGTGGGCGGCCCTCTCTCTGTGGCTGGCCGGCCGGCCGGTGTGGGCGCTCTGGCCGTTGAGGGAGGTGCGGCCCTATCTCCGGTGGTATCCGCTCACGTTGATGTGGGGTTTTGTGTGGTTGCTGGTGCGTCTTCTTCCCCATCGTCGGGAGTGGTATCACACCCCGCATCATGGGTCGGCGTCCGGGGAGGACCCCGCGCCGGTTTGAGTTTGTCTGAACGGGATCGCGGTGTATATACTTGCGGTTCGTGGTCTTAGTGCCTCACCCCGCCTCCTAAGGCTCTCCGCCTGACCCAGTCCCGGAGTGTCCTCCGGGTGCGGTCAAAACCAGGAAAAAGGTGAATCCGGTCTTCCGCGCGCGGAGATCGGGTTTCACCGATGTAAGGAAAGATATGCCGACTATCCAACAGTTGGTGCGCCGCGGGCGCAAACCTAAGAAGAAGAAGGTCAAAACGGCCGGTTTGGCCGGCGCTCCCCAACGCAGGGGAGTATGCACCCGCGTGTATACGGTTACGCCCAAGAAGCCCAATTCGGCTTTGCGGAAAGTGTGCCGGGTGAGGCTGTCCTCGGGGATCGAAGTGACCGCCTATATCCCCGGGGAGGGACACAACCTCCAGGAGCACTCCATCGTGCTGGTCAGAGGCGGCCGGGTTCGCGACCTGCCCGGCGTGCGGTACAAGGTGATAAGAGGCACCCTGGACGCGGCGGGAGTCCCCGACCGTCGACAGGCCCGTTCCCGCTACGGGGCGAGAAGGTCGGCGCTATGAGACGGGCGGCCGCCACCAAGCGCAAAATCGATCCCGATCCGGTATTTCGCAACGTCCTGGTTGGCCGGGTCATCAACAAGGTTTTGTGGAAGGGGAAAAAGGACCTGGCCCGCAGGATCGTTTACGCCGCCCTCGAACGGGTGGAGCAGCGGACCCGCCAGGATCCGGTCAGCGTGCTGAGAAGGGCGATCGAGAACCTCAAGCCCCAGATGGAGGTGCGTTCTCGCAGGGTGGGAGGCTCCTCCTACCAGGTGCCCATGGATGTCCGCCCCGACAGGGCCCGCTGCCTGGCGATCCGGTGGCTGGTCGGCTATGCGCGGCAGCGACGGGAGCCGACCATGGCCTTGCGGCTGGCCGGGGAAATCCTCGACGCGGCCAACAACACCGGGTCTGCGATCAAGAGACGCGAAGACATGCACAAGATGGCGGAGTCGAACAAGGCCTTCGCTCACTACCGCTGGTAAGAGGTGTTGCTGTGGCCGCCGACCGTGGAAATCGCCTACTGCGCATGCGCCAGGTGCCTCTGAGCAGGACACGCAACATCGGGATCATGGCGCACATCGACGCAGGGAAGACCACGCTCACCGAGCGGATTCTCTACTACACCGGCCGGAACTACAAAATCGGGGAAGTTCACGAGGGCGCCGCCACGATGGACTGGATGGCCCAGGAGCAAGAGCGGGGCATCACCATCACCTCGGCGGCCACCACCTGCATCTGGCACGACCACAGCATCAACATCATCGACACCCCCGGACACGTGGACTTCACCGTGGAGGTGGAGCGGAGCCTCCGGGTCCTGGACGGGGCGGTGGCGGTGTTCGACGGGGTCGCCGGGGTGGAACCGCAGTCAGAGACGGTCTGGCGCCAGGCCGACCGCTACCAGGTCCCGCGAATCTGTTTCATCAACAAGCTCGACCGGGTAGGCGCCGACTTCTTCGCGGACGTCGAATCGATTCGCGATCGCTTGGACGCCACGCCACTGGTTCTGCAGTTGCCGTTGGGCGAGGAAAGCGGCTTCCGGGGCGTGGTGGACCTGGTGGAGATGCAGGCCCACGAGTGGAGAGGAGACGACGGGAAGCGCTGGGACACCGGCGAGATTCCCGAGCCGATGCTGGACATCGCCTATCGCTACCGCGCCCAACTCCTGGAGCAGGTGGCCGAGGTTGACGAGAAGCTTCTGGTCAAATTCTTAGAAGACCTGTACATCACCCCCGACGAGATACGATCGGCCATCCGGGTCGGGGTGCTCAACCACCTGTTCGTGCCGGTCCTGTGCGGCGCGGCATTCAAGAACAAGGGGGTCCAGCCTCTGTTGGATGCGGTCATCCACTACCTGCCCAGTCCCTTGGACCTGCCGCCGGTGCAGGGATTCCTGCCGAAGAACCCCCAAGAGACCCTGGAGCGCAGAGCCACCGACGACGAGCCTTTCTCTGCTCTCGCCTTCAAGATCATGAGTGACCCCCATGTGGGGAAGCTCACCTACTTCCGGGTTTACTCCGGCGCCGCTTCCAAGGGCGGGGCCGTCCTCAACACCTCCAACGGCCGCCGGGAGCGGCTGGGGCGCTTGCTGCGAATGCATGCCAACCATCGCGAGGAAGTGGAACATGTCTACACGGGCGACATCGTGGCCGCGGTGGGGTTGCGCGACACCACCACCGGTGACACCCTTTCGGCGGTGCACGCTCCGATCAGCCTGGAGAGCATGGCCTTCCCCGCACCGGTGATCTGGGTGGCCATCGAACCCCGAACCCGGGTCGATCAGGACAAGCTGAGCCACTCCCTCCAAAAGCTCTCGGAGGAGGATCCCACCTTCCTGGTACGCAGCGACGCCGAAACGGGGCAGACCATCATCGCCGGAATGGGAGAACTCCACTTGGAGGTGCTTGTGGATCGCCTGGTGAGGGAGTTCAGGGTGGCCGCCAACATCGGAAGACCCCAGGTTGCATACCGTGAAACCATCGTCTCGGGAACCGACGGAATCGAGGGCCGTTACATACGCCAGAGCGGCGGTCGAGGCCAGTACGGCCATGTGGTGATCGACATCGAGCCGATCGGCCCGGGAGGCGGATACGAATTCGTGAACAGCATCACCGGGGGTCGGGTGCCCCGCGAGTACATACCGGCCGTGGACGCCGGCATAAAGGAGGCGCTGGACGGCGGTATTCTGGCCGGCTATCCGGTGGTGGACCTGCGGGTGACCCTCGTCGACGGTTCACATCATGAGGTAGATTCTTCCGAACTGGCCTTTCGGATAGCCGGTTCGATGGCGATCCGCGCCGCCGCTCAGAAGGCGGGGATCAAGCTGTTGGAACCGGTCATGGAAGTGGAAGTGGTCGCTCCCGAGGAATACATGGGAGAAGTGCTTGCCGACATTTCCGCGCGCCGGGGCCGGATTGGAGAAACCGACCAGCGGGGAACGGCCCGGATCATCACCGCCGCCGTGCCACTGGGCGAAATGTTCGGCTTTGCCACAGACATCCGTTCTCGGACGCAGGGGCGAGCCACGTACACGATGCAATTCAAGGCTTACCAGGATGTTCCCGAATCCATCAGTGAAGAACTGCTTCACACGAGAACAGGTAAGTGATTAGAAAGGGGATGTGTGGTTGTGGGTAAGGTGAGGTTTGAGCGGGTGAAGCCGCATGTGAATGTGGGGAC
>VXSV01000020.1 GCA_009837815.1 Acidimicrobiia bacterium | reverse complement strand
CCCCTGCCATGGCCCGTCGCCAAGGACATGGGGCGGTGGTTGTGAAAAAAACGACGCCGAGAGGATTGACTTTGTCCCACCAGCCATTCACATTGGTAAGAACAAAACACCAAGCCGGTCCGCTCAGGCGCCACCAGGACCGTGTCGAAGGTCAGACTTTCATTCACCAAGCCCTGATTCCGGGCTGGACCGGCCGTGTTCTACCCTGGAAAGGCGGTGGTGGGGGAGGGTCCCGAAGGGGGATTTTCGCGACTTTAGGGAAGGTTTTTCAGCCGGGCCACTGACCCCGGTAGACCAGCCGGGCAGGACCGGTGATCCACGATGTTTCCTCTTCCAGAGTCACCTGTGCGGCGCCTCCCACCAACCTCACCTCCACTTTCTCACGGGTCAGGCCTTGGGCGAGGCCGGCTGCTGCGGCCGCCACCGCGCCGGTGCCGCAGGCGTTGGTCTCGCCTACCCCCCGTTCCCAGACTCGCATTGACATTCCTGCGGGGGAATCCACCCTGGCCATCTCCACATTGATTCCTCCTCTGAACACATCCTGCAGCGCCTGACCGGCCACCTCCAGCCCAATGCCATCCAGGTCATTCACCCAGGAGACGGCATGAGGGTTGCCCACCGACACCAGATGAAAGTCCCGCTCACCGATACGCCGTTGCTCCCCGACTGTCACCGGGCCCAGTTCCGCGGTCACCTCCGATGAGGAGACCTTGACTCTGCGGGGACCCAAGGGCGTGTCGACCGAGAATTCCCGACGGTCTGTCATACCCAGGTCGACAGCCAGCCGGGCCACGCATCGAAGACCGTTTCCGCACATCTCGGCCTCGGAGCCATCCGCATTGAAATACGACATGCCCACCCCACCATGTTCTCCGATTACCACCAGCACCCCGTCCGCCCCCACTCCCCTCCGCCGGTCGCAGAGGGCGACAATCTCGGCAGTGGTAAAGGAATGGGATCCGACCACCACCACGAAGTCGTTCCCCAGCCCCTCCATCTTCCAGAACTTCATGTGACGCCTCCAGAGAACGCTCCCCACGCCATGGCCAGGCGCTCATCGGGATCCTGGGACCATGGCAGCCATCGGATGCGGGGATCCCGCCGGAAAAAGGTGCGCTGCCTCTTCACCAGGTCCAATGTAGCCCGCTCGGTCTGCCGGAATCCTTCCTTTTCGGTGATCTCGCCCCGGACCACAGCAAGGAGTTGTCGGTATCCCACCGCCTGGGAAGCGGTTGCCCCCAACCGGCCGGCCAGTCCGGCCACTTCCTCCAGGAACCCTTCTTTTCGCATCGCCTCCAGCCGGGCCGCCACCCGGGCCCCGACATGCTCATCCGGATCAAGGCCCACTGCCCGGAAAGGGATCAGCGGTTCATAGCCCTGCACCTGCCGTCGACGCCCCTCCTCCGCCCGCTCGGTGGGAGTGCGTCCACTCAGGCTCAAAACCTCCAGGGCTCGAACCACCCGGCGGGGATTGCACAAGTCGAGGTGGCTGCCGGCGTCCGGATCGGCCTCCAGCAACCGAGCCCGGGCCTCGGCGGGAGCCAGCCGATCCAGATCCGATCGTATCCGGGGGTCGTGCGGCGGGAAGGAATAGGGGTCCACCACCGCCCGAAAGTGAAGGCCCGATCCACCGCAGACAATCAGAGGAACCGTCGAGTCGGCGATGAGGCGACGAGCCCTCCTTTGGAATTCTGCCACCGTGAAGTTCTCGTCTGGCTCGACCAGATCGATGAGGTGATGGCGGACCCGGGCCTGCATTTTCTTCGAAGGCTTGGCCACACCGATGTCCATCCCCCTGTAAACCTGCATCGAGTCAACCGAGATGATCTCGGCGCCCATCCTTTCGGCCAAGCCCATGGCCACTTCGGTCTTGGCTGAGGCGGTAGGTCCCACCACAGCCATCAGAAGGCTCAGTACAGCTCTCCCATCATGTGATGCCTCCTTGCCAGGGTGATCTCGGCCTCGAGGAACGTGCCGGCCGGGAATTCACCTTGAAGATGAACGATCTTTCCGCCCCTGGTGCGGGACTTCACCACCCGGGGATCCTTCCTGGAAGGTCCCTCCACCAGGACTTCCACCCGCCTACCCACCATCTCGGCGTTCTTCTGCTCCGATATCCGGTTCTGGATCTCCACCAACCGCTGGAAGCGCCGCTTTACCGCGTTGGGATCCACGAACGAGTCGTCCATCCCTGCCGCGGCCGTGCCGGGCCGGGGAGAGAAAACGAACATGAAGGCCTGGTCGAATCGGGCTTCGGAGACAACAGCCAGAGTGTCCTCGAAGTCTTCCTCGGTCTCCCCGGGGAACCCGACGATGATGTCGGTGGAGACCGTCAGGTCATCGACCGTGTCCCTGGCCATGGCCAGACGGGCCAGAAAACGTTCCGCGTTGTAGCCCCGATGCATCCTGGCCAGGATCCGATCGCTGCCGCTCTGGAGAGGCAGGTGCAACTGTTCGCACACCGCATCGGTCTCTGCCATAGCCCTGGCCACGTTCTCCCTGAAGTCTGCGGGGTGAGGGCTGGTGAACCGGATGCGGCGAATCCCATTGACCTCACCCACCCTCCGCAGCAACTCCGCGAAGATGGGGCGGCGGCGTCCGTTCAAGGCCAGATCCCGCCCGTAGGTGTCTATGTTCTGGCCCAAGAGGGTGACCTCCACCACTCCCTCCGAGACGAGTTGTTCTACTTCCCTTATTATCTCCCCGGGTCGACGGCTGACCTCGGGGCCGCGAACGGCGGGAACGATGCAGAAGGTGCAGGTGTTGTTGCATCCCAGCTGGACCGTCACCCAGGCAGAGTGCCGGGATTCGCGGCGGGTGGGCAGCTGGGATGGAAGGTCGTGCAGCGATTCGTAGATTTCGGTGACCCCTCCCCACTCCTGGGCGTGGTCCATGAGCTCCAGAATCCGACCCAGATTGTGGGTTCCCATCACCACATCCACCCATGGCGCCCTCTCCCGCACCAATTCCCGGTCTTTCTGAGCTGCGCACCCTCCCACCACCAGCAGCATGTCGGGCCGCTGGTCTTTGAAGACCTTCAACTGTCCCAGGTTTCCGTACAGACGGTTGTCGGCATTCTCGCGAATAGTGCAGGTGTTGACGAACACCAGATCCGCCCCGGTCGGGGAGTCGGCCGGCGCCATCCCGTCCGACTCGAGCAATCCTGCGATCCGCTCCGAGTCGTGTTCGTTCATCTGACACCCGAAGGTGCGTATGTAGTAGGTCTGGCCCTCCCTCCTGGGCTTGCGGACAGAGGGGGGGACTTTGCGAACCGGACTGGCTAGCAGCGTAACGCTCATCGCGCGTAGTCGGTGTAGCGGCTTTCCCTTATAACCGTGACTTCCACCCTCCCCGGATACTGCATCTCATCCTCCACCTGGCGGGCGATCTGACGGGCCAGCGCCCCGGCGGTCAGGTCGTCCACCTGCCGGGGATCCACCAGCACCCTCACTTCCCTCCCGGCCTGGAATGCGTAAGCCTTCTGCACCCCCGCATAGGAGGTGGCGATAGTCTCCAGACCTTCGAGTCTCTGTGTGTACTGCTCATAGGACTCCCGCCGCGCACCTGGCCGGGCCGCCGACAACGCATCCCCGGCCTGCACCAGCACGGCCAGGACCGTGCGGGGCGCCACCTCGTTGTGATGGGCTTCGATGCCGTGCACCACCTCCGGGTCCTCTCCCAGCCGGCGTGCTATCTCGGCGCCCACGTGAGCATGGGATCCCTCCAGCTTGTGGCTCACCGCTTTGCCGATGTCATGCAGAAGAGCAGCTCGTTTCACCGGGACCGGATCCACTCCCAGTTCTCCGGCCAGCAGCCCGGCGGCATGGGCCGACTCCACCAGGTGGTCGAGGACGTTCTGCCCGTAGGAGGTGCGGTAGCGAAGTTGGCCGAGCAATTCGATCAACTCCGGTCTCATCTTGCTTAGATTGACCTCCAACAGCGCCCATTCTCCGGCGTCCCGGATTGCATGGGATACCTCCGACTCGGCCTTGCCCACCGACTCCTCGACAGATGTCGGGTTGAGACGCCCGTCGACAATCAGAGATTCCAGGGCGAGGCGAGCCACCTCCCGCCGCACCGGGTCGAAACTGTTCAGGACTACCGCTTCGGGGAGCTTGTCGTCGATTATCAGGCTTACTCCGGTGGCGGCTTCAAAAGCGCGTATGTTTCGACCCTCCCTGCCGATTATCCGGCCCTTCATATGCTCGCTGGGCAATTCGATCACCGTGGAAGTGGCGTCCTTCACCACCTCATGGGACATGCGCTGCACCACTCCCGCCAGGATCCCCCGCGACCGCCACTCGGCTTCCTCCCGGGAACGGATCTCTATGTCGCGGATCAACATCATGGCGTCTCGGCGAGCTTCGTGCTCCACTCTTTCCATGATCTGGCGGCGGGCCTCTGTCCGGTCAAGGCCCGCAAGGCGGGTCAAGTCGCTCCAAGCCTGGTCCTCCACCTCCTGGGCCTCCTCCCTGAGTCTTTTTGCTTCGACTTCCCGGTCGAGGAGCAGCCTCTCCCGTTCGTCAAGGTTGGCGGCCTGTAGCTCCAGCCTTTCTTCCCGTTGAGCGATCCGCGCTCTCTGGGCGTCCACCGCTTCCTTTTGGCGGCCGAGTTCCTCCTCATCGGTCGCTCTCTGCTTCTCAGCCCTCGCCCGTGCATCCTCCTCGGCCCGGGCAAGGATCCGCTGGGCCTCCAGCCGAGCTTCGGCCACCTTGTCCTCCACATGAGCCGACCCGGCGCCGACCCGGACTCTGATCAGGGCAATGATCAGTCCGACTATGACTACGACGACCGTGACCACCAAGGCCACGACCCAGGTAATTTGTGTTATTGACATTCGGGGAGTTTTCCAGACCGAGTCTTGACCGGACTGTCCCCGGCGGGAGAGCACCCGGATCTCGGCTCACATTGTTAGCAAGATTCGAAACCCTATTTTAGGTGCTCTCCCCGGCCTTGGCAGCCGAATTGCCGGCCGACCCCCCTCGGTCGGCGGGTCATCGGGCCGAGGCTGCGCCTTCCATGGCGTCCAACACCGCCCGCACCTCGCGGTCGGAGTCCAGACCGGGCACGCCGAATCCGACCCGTTCATAGATCTTCGCCTGCAATTGCATGGCCATCTCGGGGTTCTCACAAAGGAACTGCTTCACGTTTTCCCGGCCCTGTCCAAGCTGGTCGTCATTGAGGGAGAACCACGAACCGCTCTTCTGCACCAAGCCCATGTCCAAGGCCACGTCCAGAAGGCTGCCCTCCCGGGAGATTCCCTTGCCGAACATGATGTCGAACTCCGCCTTGCGGAAGGGAGGCGCCATCTTGTTCTTCACAACCTTCGCCCTGATCCGGTTGCCCACTTCTTCTCCGCGGTGCTTGATCGAGCCGATGCGGCGCACATCCACCCGCACCGAGGCAAAGAACTTGAGAGCCCGACCCCCGGGGGTGGTTTCCGGAGAGCCGTACATCACTCCGATCTTTTCCCGCAACTGATTGATGAAGACCGCCGTTGTACGAGAGCGGTTGAGCGAACCTGCAAGCTTGCGGAGAGCCTGCGACATCAACCGAGCCTGCAACCCCACATGTGAGTCCCCCATCTCACCCTCGATCTCCGCTCGGGGCACCAGGGCCGCCACCGAGTCGACCACCAACACGTCGAGAGCGCCGGAGCGGATCAGCATGTCGGCGATTTCCAGAGCCTGTTCGCCGGTGTCCGGCTGGGAGATCAGCAACTCGTCCACATCCACTCCCAAAGCCGCCGCATAGGTGGGATCCAGGCAGTGCTCGGCGTCCACGAAAGCGGCTATCCCCCCATTGCGTTGCGCTTCCGCCACCACATGGAGGGCAAGGGTGGTTTTCCCCGAACTCTCGGGACCGAATATCTCGACCACCCTCCCCCGCGGCATACCACCCACTCCCAGAGCCACATCCAGGGACAAGGCGCCGGTGGAGATCACCTCCGGCCTCCCGTGGGCAGCCTGGCTCATTTTCATAACAGCGCCTTTCCCATACTGTTTGGTGATCTGGCCCACCGCCATCTCCAAGGCTTTTTCCCTGTTCATCGTTGTTTCCTTTCTTTTGAACGGTCATAGACAAGCTATAAGACCGCTGTGACAAAGCTACGTGATTGTGGTCCGGTTTCGAAGCATTTTTCAAGCGATCAGGGCCGGATACTTTCCCAACATGATAATCGAACATGCGTTCGGCGCCAAGCATTTTCCGGCCGGGGCGCCGAAGGTGCGGCCCGGTCAACTCAAGGGAAACCTTTCCAGCGCCTCATAGCGGGGAGGGCCCCCGCCCATGTGACTGCGGAAGGCCGTCACCTCCCTCACCGTCATCTCCACCTCCGCCGAGGGGGCGGAATCCAAGAGCGCCCGGACGTCCTGAGGCGGACGGATCCGGGACAAGGTGAGGTGAGGAGAAAAGGGCCGCTCCGACAACGGTATTCCCGCACCGGTCACTGCCTCTTTCGTCGCTGCGGCCAGAGAGAAGAGAGATGAGGATCCACGCGAAACCCCCACCCACAGGACCGAGGCCCGCCGAGGGCGGGGAAAGCTCCCCCACTCCCCGAACCGACACCGGAAGGCGTCGCCGAGGGGAGCCTCTGACAGGTAATGGCACATCATCTCGAAACGGTCTCGGGCGACATCGCCGAGAAACCAAAGGGTCATGTGCCAGTTCCGGGGAGGAGTCGAGCGCCCGGGAAGCTCTCTGTGGCGGGCCATCTCCATCACCCGCCCACTCAGGGCCTGTCGGGCCTCGGACGTCAGATCCACCGCCAGGAAGATCCGGCCTACCGGTTCCACCACACTCCGCTGATGCCGAGCCGCGCCAGGTGGAGAGCGGCGGTGGTCGTGTAGACGCGCACGCGTTCGCGGTCTCCAGGCATCTGCAACCGGCGGGACTCCACCCTCCCGGGCGTCGCCACCCCGACATAGACAACTCCCACGGGCCGGTCGGCCGGTGCGGGCCCCGCCGACCCGGTCACCGCCAACCCCACGTCAACTCCCAGGGTCCGGCGGGCTCCCTCCGCCATCTCCCGGGCGGTACGGGCCGACACCGCCCCGTCCTCGAGCGCCTCAGCGCTCACGCCCAGCATCCGCTGCTTGAGATCGGAGGCGTAGCTCACCACCGATCCCCGGAACACACGGGAAGACCCGGGCGTCAGAGTGATGCGGGCAGCCACCATCCCGGCCGTCATGGACTCGGCCGTTCCGATAGTCCACCCTCTCTCCTCCAACAACCCCATCAGGCGCATTTCGATGGTCTGGTCATCGAAGCCGAACACCGCCGGTCCCAGGCGCCTGCAGATCTCGGTGGACAGGGGAGCGATCATACGCTCCGCCGCCTCCACGTCCGCCGCCTTGGCCGTTATGCGCACCTTGATCTCACCGGCCGAAGCAAGATAGGCCAAGCTGGGGTTCTCCGAGCGAAGAAACAGGTCCTCCAGCAATTCGGCGGTACCCGACTCCGATCGACCCCAGGTCCTGATGACCCTGCTGACCAGTGTCTCGGAGATCCCCGCCGCAGAGGTCAACCTGGGCAGGACATCCTCGGCAAGCATCCCGGCCATCTCCCGGGGCACCCCGGGCACGGCGAAGATCCACTTGCCCTGGTGAGACAATGCCAGGCCGGGAGCGGTCCCCCTCGGGTTCTCGATCAACTCGGCGCCCTCGGGATACTCGGCTTGACGGAGATTGTTGGAGGGCATCTCTCTTCCCATCCCCGAGAAGCGCTCTCGAAGGACCTCCGCCCACTCACTACTGAACCGCAGGGAACGGCCGGTCACCGCGCAGATCGCCTCGCGGGTCAGGTCATCCGGAGTGGGGCCGATCCCCCCGGTGATGATCACCGCGTCGGCTCTGTCCAGCGCCGTGGCGATCGCCGCCTCCATCCGTGCAGGATTGTCCCCGACCGTCACCTGAAAGTGGGCGTCGAACCCTTTGGCCGCCAATGCCTCCCCTATGAAGGCGGCGTTGCCGTTGACGATCTGTCCCAGCAGCAGTTCGGTGCCCACGGTTATGACCTCAACGATCATCGGTCGCCTCTTGCCGGTGCTCGAACCTCGGGAAGCGGAACCCGGCGGGGGTCTGCTCCCATGCGCAGGTAATCCTCGTATCCGGCCTCCCGGGCGGCTTCCACGACCTGTGCCCGACCCCAGGCCACCTCGGATACGGCGTGCCCGTCACTGGCCAGGGTGATCGGGATCCCCGCTTGACGGAACATCTTCAGGAATACGGGCGAGGGATAGACCTGGCGGGCCGGGTTGCGGAGGCCCTGGCTGGAAACCTCCACCGCCGCTCCCTTCCGGGCCGCGGCCTCCACCACCCGTTCATAGAGATCCACCGGCTCCCGGCGAGGCCGGTAACCGTACTTCTTGCACAAGTCGACATGGGCCACGACGTCGACGATCTCCGACGCGATCATCTCCACCACCAGGCCGAAATACTGTTCCCAGGACTTCTCGACGCCCCGCCGCTCGAACTCTCCTACGCACTCGGAAGTGTCGATCGCCCATCCCCCCACCCAGTGAACCGCCCCGAGGAGATAGTCCCAGGGGTAAGGAGCCAGCAATTCCAGCACCGCTTCTTCGGTTCCGGGTATGAAGTCGACCTCCAGTCCCAAAAGAACCGGAAGTCCCCGGTGCTTGGCCTCCAGCACGGCTTCCACATACTGTTCGATCCGGAAAACCCGGTCCAGGTCCACCATGCGGGCGGTGAAGTCGGCCAAGGCCCGGTAGGGCGGCCCTTTGGCGCGGTCGGATTCCCAGAACCGGCCCAAGGCTTCACCCGACTCCTCGAACCGATAGAGGTGCTCGGTGAATCCCAGCTCCGCCACCCCCAACGCTGCGGCCGCTTCACAGTAGGTCTCGATCAGGTCGACCGGGAACCCCTCGGGAATCGGATCGGAGGGATGAAGCCGATGGGGGTACAGGTGGAGGTGATAGTCAGACATGACGGGGGGCGAGCAGCGACCACTCCCTAATGTCGGACCGCCTCCACCAACGCCTGCAGGGGTCCGGGCCCCACCGCGTCAGCCAGGTGACTCCAAGCCTCATCACTGACCGGTTCCTCCCGCTCCAGCATCCCCGCCGCCAAGTCGACCGCGTCGGCCATCCCCACGTATATGCCGGTTTGGTCGCGGTCCAGGGCAGTGGCGATAGCCATCCTGGCCGACACTGGATCGCCCCTCCCCAACGCCTCGATGGACCGCTCCACCGCGGTGAGAGCCTGACGCTGCAACCGTCCGGGATTCGCCATCAGACCTCCCTGAAGAGGTACCGCCGCAACACGTCTATGCGCTGTTCGACGTCACCCGGATACAAGTACCAGAGCATCGCCGCCACCGTGGACAGCAGGGGATTCCCGTCCTGGGGGGTGAAGGCGAACCCCACCACCTGGTTGCCGTTGCGTACCGACAGAGACGACAGCGCCACCACCGCGTGGGAAAGAAGCCTGCCGTAGTAACCGTGATCCCTCCCGAAGGAGAACACCTGGTTGGCAGACCGTTTGTGCGTGACGGCCACCCAAGGGTTCGTGTAGAAGCGTTCCACCGCTTCTTCTACCTTTATCTCCCGATCCAGGGTCACGGAAAAGTGCGTGGTGTGCATGTACTGGGTGTTCAGCTTGATCGCCGAGGAGTAGATCGGGAGGTCGTGGCCGAGCGTGGCGAAGAGATGGTGCGCATCGCGGGCGTGGTGGGTCCCGAACCTTCCGTCCTTGTGGGAGTCGACGGTCGGGCTGGCCACAAAACCTCGATCCTGGCTGATGTCGTTGGCTCGCCGTATGCAAAGGAACTCCCCGTTCTCCAGGTGGGAGGCTCCGTCGGAGTCGAAGGCCAGCGACTTGATCATCGAGGAGATGTTGTGGGTGTTGCACGACACGATGTGGAGGTAACGATCCCGTTCGGCGTCCAGGGCATCGTCGTTGATCCCCCGCGCATACATCTTCCCGAAACCGAACTCCGATCCCTGGGCCAGAAAGCCCCGGGGACCCGCCACCGACTCATACAGTTCGGCCTTGTTCTGGTTGCCGGCCGGGGTGCAGTCGATCACCACCGACGCCCGCTCCAGGGCTTCCCACTTCTCGTATTCGGGGTTGTGGCCCAGGGACTGGAACTCGACCCGCCGGTCTTCATCCACCGCCAGAATCGCCCCCCTGCGAACCAGGTCCTCGACCTTGCCCCGCTCGGCCAGCAACGGGGTGCGCTTGTGAAAGGTGACTTCGTCTAGTCCGAAGGCCTCCCGGTTGTCGGCCAGCATGCCGATCAACGGTTCGCCGACGGTGCCGGTGCCCACTACATGCACGATCTTGCTCTCTGCCAAGACTCCTCTCCTGATACGGGTCGGTACCTAGGTTAACCCGGCCCGGCAGGCGTGGCGGTCACCAAAAGAACCGACAGCCGTTTGCTCGGGGAGACCTAAGTTCCGCTATTGTTGTCCCCGCGTCTCACCGGAGTCACAACCACGCCACAGACCCTCTTCGAAAAGGTATGGAACCGCCATCTGGTGCGGGAGGTCGAGGGCGAACCGGCCCTGATATACATCGACCTGCACCTGGTTCATGAGGTCACCTCGCCCCAGGCCTTCGACGGTCTCCGGCTGGCCGGACGGACGGTGCGCAGGCCCGACCTGACGCTGGCCACCATCGACCACGGCGTGCCCACCACCGGACGGGGACTTCCCATCCGCGACCCCCTCTCCAAAAAGCAGATCGACGCCCTGGTTCACAACTGCGAGGAGTTCGGCATCACCCTGTACGGACTGGATGACCCCCGCCAGGGCATCGTTCATGTGATCGGCCCCGAACAGGGAGTGACCCAGCCGGGCATGACCATCGTCTGCGGCGACTCCCACACCTCGACCCATGGGGCGTTCGGCGCCCTGGCGTTCGGGATCGGCACCTCCGAAGTGGAACATGTCCTCGCCACCCAGACCCTTCCCCAGCCCAAGCCCCGCTCCATGGCCATCACCGTCGACGGGGATCTGGCCACCGGGGTGACCGCCAAGGACATCATCCTGGGGATCATCGCCCGCATAGGCACCGCCGGCGGGCAGGGTCACGTGGTCGAATACCGGGGCTCGGCCATAAAGGGGCTCTCCATGGAAGGGCGGATGACGGTGTGCAACATGTCCATCGAGGCGGGTGCCCGGGCGGGGATGATCGCCCCCGACGAGACCACGTTCTCCTACCTGGAGGAACGCCCCCACGCCCCCCGGGGCGCCCGATGGGATGAGGCGCTGTCGGAGTGGCGTTCGCTCCCCACCGATCCCGGCGCCGCATTCGACGCCGAGGTGAGCATCGACGCAGGGGATTTGAAGCCGTATGTGTCGTGGGGAACCAATCCCGGACAGACCGCGGCCGTAACCGATCATGTACCCCATCCGGAGGAGTTCGACGACCCCCTGGAGCGGGACTCCACCATCCGAGCCCTTGCCTACATGGACTTGGAGCCCGGCACCCCCATCGCCGAGATCACCGTTGACCGGGTGTTCCTGGGCTCTTGCACCAACGCTCGGATCGAGGACCTTCGCGACGCCGCCGCGGTGATCCGGGGAAAGAGGGTTCACCCGACGGTCTCTGCCATGGTGGTGCCCGGCTCCGGACTGGTCAAGCTGCAGGCCGAAGCCGAAGGACTCGACGCCGTCTTCGTCGAGGCCGGATTCGAGTGGCGAGACGCAGGTTGCTCCATGTGCCTGGGAATGAACCCCGACATTCTCCAGCCGGGAGAGCGGTGCGCTTCCACCTCGAATCGCAATTTCGAGGGCCGTCAGGGCCAGGGCGGGCGCACCCATCTGGTCTCCCCGGCCATGGCCGCCGCCGCGGCGGTCTCCGGCAGGTTCGTGGACATACGGGACTGGGACGAGCGCCGATGAGGCCGGTCTCGGTGATAAGCGGCACCATGCTTCCCCTGCCCCGGGCGAATGTCGACACCGACCAGATCATGCCCAAGCAGTTCCTCAAAAGAGTGGAGAGGACCGGCTATGGAGAGTTCCTGTTCTGGGATTGGAGAAGAAACGCCGGAGGAGAACTCGATCCCGGCTTCGCCCTCAACCAGCCCAGGTATCAGGATGCCAAGGTGCTGGTGGCCGGACCCAACTTCGGGAGCGGCTCGTCGCGCGAACATGCCCCCTGGGGCCTCCAAGACTGGGGGTTCGAGGCCGTGATCGCACCTTCCCTGGCCGACATTTTCCGCACCAACTGCACAAAGATAGGCCTGCTCCCCATCCAGCTTCCCGCCGCGGAGGTGTCCACCCTCACCCGGCTCGCCACCGAACGCCCCGCAACCCGGATCCTCATCGACCTGGAATCCCAGACCGTGGAGGCGCCCGGACTCTCCGTCACTTTTGCGATGGACCACTTCACCAAATGGCGGATGCTCCACGGCTACGACGATATAGGCCTCACGCTTCGCCACCTCGGGGAGATAGACGCCTTCGAGCTGACCCGTTCCCGGGTTTTACCCTCCCTGGAGTAGAAACCGGCATGGAAGAACTGCGGAGACGAATCCTGGAATCGGGGCGGGTGGAGTCCGATCTGGTTATCGTGGACAGCTTTCTCAACCACCGGACCGACCCGGTGCTGATGAGCAGCGTGGGAGAGTGGCTGGCGGCGCGACTCGGGGACTTCGACCTGGTGTTGACCGCCGAGGCATCCGGCATACCGGCCGCCTACAGCACCGCCAAGGCGGCGGGGGTCGACTTCATCTACGCCAAGAAGCAGAACCGCCGGCTCGACCCCGATCTCCACGTCATCAGGAGGGTGAGTTCTCCCACCAAGGGGGGGAGCACCTGGATAACCATCCGCAAAGAACTGCTGGGAGTCGGGCGGGACATCGTGGTGGTGGACGACTTTTTGTCTCGGGGCCGCACCGCAGAAGCGCTGGGAGAGATGATCGAGGAGTCGGGCAACCGGCTGACCGGCTTCGGATTCGTCATAGAAAAAACCTTCACCGGTGGGCGGTCTCTTCTGGAGACCCACGGGTGGAAGATCGAATCTGCGGCCATCATCGACTCCATAGAGAACAACCGGATCGTCTTCGCCTGATTGCCGATAGCCCAAACCGGGCGACTAGCCTGAGGGACAATGGCAGTGAAGTTTCTGAGCCCCGAATGGCTGTCGGAAGTGACGACGGCGTTGGAAAACCACCAGGGTTTTCAGGACGCCGCCCGCGAAATGGAGTTGGCCATCCAGTTCAACGTCCTGGACTCTCCTTTGGGCGACACCGGCTACCACCTGATGATCACACCCCAGGCAATCACCATCGCCTTGGGCATCCGCGAGGATCTCGACATGACCATCAGCCAGAGCTACGAGACCGCGGCGGCGATCATGAAGGGAAGCCTCAACGTGCAGTCCGCCTTCATCACCGGAAAGATCAAGGTTTCGGGCAACCTGGCCAAGCTGATGGTGCATCGCAACGGCATCGAACAATGGCTGGCGGCCGTCTCGGACATAGACGTCGAGTACTAGCCGGCGACTGGCGCCTCCCTGAGCCTCAACCCGGCGGTGGGGTTCAGACAAACCCCATCTCGACCACGGCGTCGCGCTCTGCAACCAGTTCGTCCACGGATGCCTGGATTCGCTCACGGGAGAAATCCGAGTGTTCAAGGCCGGGCACGATCTCCCATCGGCCCTCGCGGGAGACACAGGGGAAGGAAGAGCACAGACCCTCCGGCACCCCGTACGATCCGTCGGAAATTACCGCCATACTCACCCAATCGTCGGGAGGGGTGCCCTTCACCCAGTCCCGTATGTGACTGACCGCCGCGTTGGCCGCCGACGCTGCGGAGGATGTGCCTCTGGCCTTGATGATGGCCGTGCCCCGTTCGGCCACCGTGGGGATGAAATCGTTCTCCACCCAGTGGCGGTCGCCCACCAAACCGAATGCGTCCCTCCCCCCCACCTCGGCATGGAACAGGTCCGGGTACTGGCTGGCGGAATGGTTCCCCCAGACGCTCATCCTGGTCACCATGCCGGCAGGCTTTCCCACCTTGGCCGCCAGTTGACCGATGGCTCGATTGTGATCCAGACGGGTCATGGCAGTGATCTGCGCCGGGTCGATGTTCGGTGCGTTGGCGGCGGTGATGTAGGCGTTGGTGTTGGCCGGATTGCCCACCACCAGCACCTTCACATCGGGATCGGCCGACTCCGAGAGGGCCCGGCCCTGCTCGGAGAAGATCGCCCCGTTGGCTTCCAGCAGGTCGGCTCTCTGCATATCCGCCCGGCGCGGCATAGCGCCCACCAGCAGCGCCACGTCGGCGTCCGCCACTGCCTGCTCGGAATCGGTGGTCAGCACCACTCCCTTCAGAAGGGGAAAGGCGCAATCCTCCAGTTCCATCGCCACTCCCTCGAGAGCGGGAAAGGCCGGGGTTATCTCCAGTAGCTGGAGTATGACCGGCTGGTCCGCACCCAGCATCTCCCCGGCGGCGATCCTGAACAACAAGCTGTACCCGATCTGCCCCGCAGCGCCGGTGATGGCCACCCGTTGAGGTGCGCTCATGAACTAAACCCTTCTGGTGCTTTTGGATGAATGCTATATGCGGTAGGAAGGGCGGCCCTTCGCGTCGGCTCCTCGGTCAGGTCATCGGGAGAGCCGGGCGCGGGCCCCTTCCAATCTCTGCAGCGTCCTTTCGGGCCCCAACGCGGCAAGCGACTCGAAAAGGGGCGGGCTGACCGAGGACCCGGTCACCGCCACCCTGATGGGCTGGAACCCGCGCCGGGCGCTCACCTCCAACCGGCCCAGCAACCCCCGCAGAGCCTCCTCGATGGTCTCTGTCCGCCACTCCCTTAGTTCTCCCAACGCCGAGATGGCCTCGGTGAGCACCGGCGCCACGCTCTCGGCCCTCATCACCTTACGCCAGGACCGTTCGTCGTACTCGATCCCCGCCTCCAGGAGGAATGACAGTTGGGGTCCCACCTCCGACAGCAGCTTGACTCTCTCCTGGACCAGGGGGAGCATCGGGACGACCCTCTCCCATTCGGCGTCGGACACCGAGACACCCAGGTGCGCTTCAGCGTATGGACGGGCCCGGACCGAGAACTCGGAGGCCGAGATGTGGTTCCGTATGTACTCGCCGTTCATCCACTCGAGCTTCACGGGATCGAAGACCGCCGGGCTGGAGGAGACGTCGGCGAGGTCGAATGCCTCCACGGCCTCCTGAGGGCTGAATATCGTCGCTTCGGGACCTATCGACCATCCCAGCAGCGACAGGTAGTTGAACAGTGCCTCCGCCAGGATCCCCCTGGCTCGGTATTCGCCCACATCGGTTGCTCCATGGCGCTTGGAGAGCTTGCGACCGTCCTGGCCGTGGAGCAGGGGAAGGTGGGCGTAGACCGGTTCGGGGGCGGACATCGCCCTGGTGATCTGGATGTGTCGAGGCGTGGAGGGGAGAATGTCCTCTCCCCGGGCCACATGGGTGATGTGATAGTCCACGTCATCCACGGTGGAGGCAAGGTGGTAGGTGGGGGATCGGTCGCTGCGGAGGATCACGAAGTCATCGATCGCCTCATGGTCGAACCGAACCTCGCCCCGCACCATGTCCTCGAAGACCGTAATGCCCGGGCGCGGCATGGCGAATCGCACAACATGGTTTTCTGACGCATCTTGCCTGCGTTCAGACTCCCGGAGGTCAAGGGACCTGCAACGTCCGTCATACCCGGGCGGCCGTCCCGCCCGCTGGGCTTCTTTCCTGCGTTGCGCCAGCGCCTCGGGACTGCAGAAGCATCGATAGGCGGCTTGGCTTTCCAGCAGTTGCGCCGCCACCTCCCGATAGCGTTCGTACCGTCCGCTCTGGCGGTAAGCGCCGTGCGGGCCGCCCACCTCCACCCCCTCGTCCCAGTCGATTCCCAGCCATCGCAGAGCTTGGAGGATCCTCTCCTCGAAGTCGGCAGTCGACCGTTGCCGGTCGGTGTCGTCCACCCGGACGATGAAGATGCCGCCGCGGCGGCGGGCGTACAACCAGTTGAAGAGGGCGGCACGCGCCGTTCCGACGTGGAGGAGTCCGGTCGGCGACGGCGCCACCCTCAGCCGGGGCGTCACGCCCGCACCACCGGGTTGACCAGCGAACCGATCCCCTCGATCCGCACCTCCATGACGTTGCCCGGATAGACAGGGCCCACCCCGTCGGGAGTGCCGGTGAGGATCACGTCCCCGGGAAGCAGGGTCATCATCGAGGACACATAGGAGACCAACTCTCCGGGTCCGAACATCATCTCCGATGTAAACCCGGACTGGCGCAGTTCACCATCGATCAGGCACTCCACGCCCTGAGGCTCCAACGGATCGAATTCGGTCTCGATCATCGGTCCCAGAGGGCAGAAGGTGTCGAAACTCTTGGCCCGGGTGAGATCGAGGGGGTCATCCAGAAGCTGGCGGGCGGTTATGTCGTTGGCAGCGGTGTACCCGAGGATGTATGCCCCGGCGTCCTCCACCCTTATGTGTCTGGCCACCCTCCCTATGACCACGGCCAACTCCGCCTCATGGCTGACCGCCGACACGGCCGCAGGCGTCACCACATCCGCGCCCGGGCCCACCACCGAAGTGGTGGGCTTCATGAACACATAGGGCTCCCCGGGGTAGGGAGCGTCGGGATCGACATAGTTGCGGCCCACTCCCACCACCTTGGTGGGCAGCACCGGCGACAGCACCCTCACCTGATCCCAGCCCAGCATCGCCTCGGTCGGCTCCCACACCACGAAGGGAGAGCCCCGATAGAGCGTCACTCCCTCCATCTCCGCCACCCCGTAGGCAATGTCGTCGCCGTGGCGGAACCGGACGATCTTCGCCAAGGAACTCAGCTCCTCTCGGCGAGGGCTGATCGGAGATCGCCGGGTGACATGACCAGAAGCTCGGATCCGATCTGTTCGGCTGCGGCCGCTCCCGGGACCGGCTCGTGGCGGGAATGGCGGAGCCACCCACGCCCGCGCTCGACCGCCTGTTCCGATGCTGTCTCCTCGTATCCCATCAGGATCCGAGCCACGTCCAGGTCTTCGGGGACCGGCGCCCGGCCGAAGAGGGAGGCTCGGGCGGCCATCAGCGTCACCAGGACCGCCTCTCCCTGCATCTGATCGGCCGGGAGGCCCGCCTGGCGGACTATCCGAAACGCCCAACCGGTGTCCGGGCCCGGGCGCCCGAACAGACCTCCCGGGGTCACCTGGTCGGGTGAGGTGATCATCCCCGGTCGGCCGGGACTCCACCGAGCGGGCGCCGCAGGAGCGAGAGCCGTCCGCGGGAGATCCTGGTCGGGAGGATCGATGTTCGGTTGGCGAGGCATCTAGGCGGAGGGCGCCGTGGACCGCTCAAACATACTCGAGCCAGTCCCCCAGGTCGGGATCGCCGCCCGAGGTGAGCCGCTCGAAAAGTTCCTGGGCGCGCCGGGTGACCGGTCCGGGGCGGCCGGAGCCGACCGGTCGGGTATCGATCTCCCGCACCGGGGTCACCTCTGCGGCGGTGCCGGTGAAGAACACCTCGTCGGCGTTGAAGAGATCGCCTCTGGTGAGAGTGGCCTCCCGGATCTCGATGCCGTCCCGGGATAGCAGGGTCATCACCGTGTGGCGGGTGATGCCGTCCAGGATCCCCGAGGAGATCGGAGGGGTGAGCACCACGCCGTCTCGCACCAGGAAGACGTTTTCCCCGCTCCCTTCGGAAATGTTGCCGTCGGCGTTCAACAACAAGGCTTCGTCATAGCCGTTGCTGAGCGCTTCCATTTTGGCCATGACGCTGTTGAGGTATTGCCCGCACCCTTTGGCCACCGGCACGAAGGCCGCAGGGCTTATCCGCCGCCAGGAGGACACCCCCACCCGAATGCCGTTCAAGACCCCTTCCTCTCCCAGGTATGCGCCCCATCTCCAGGCCGCGATGGCGGTGTGGGAGGTGGCGCCCGTGGGGTTGAGGCCGATCGCCCCCAGCCCGTAGTAGACCAGGGGGCGTATGTATCCTGCCTCCAACTCGTTCTCCCTCATTACCGTGCGGCAGGCCTCGGCGAGATCTTTAACCGACCATGCGAGGGGCACGCGGTACACCCGGGCGGAACGATGGAGCCGTTCGAGGTGTTCGGTGAGCCGAAAGATCGCCGTCCCGTTGTCGGTCTCATACGCCCGGATTCCCTCGAACACCCCGGTTCCGTAATGAAGGGCGTTGCTTAGTACATGGACGTTCGCCTCGTCCCAGGGGACCAACTTACCGTCCATCCAGATATACATTGAGGGTTCCATGCGCCCCTAGTTTGGCACACTCGGCAGCCCGATTAACCGAACGTTTCGGATTGTCCGCTCCGTTGGGGTCTCGGCGGCCCCGGTAACCTGGGAAACGATGCGCAGGACGATCGCCTCCGTGTTCGGGGTGGGTCTGCTCCTTGGCAAGGTGACGGGATCCGACGCCGGATCCGGGACCTTGGGCGCCGCGGTGGGATTGGCGGCGGGGATGGCGGCCGGAGAACTGGGGTGGCCGGCGCAACTTCTCCTGGCCGTCCTGGTGACGGGGGTCTCGGTGTGGGCCTCCCAATCCTTCTCGGACGATCCCGGCTGGGTGGTGATCGACGAGGCTGCGGGAGCGACCCTGGCGGTGGTGGGTCTGGGTCTGGC
>VXSV01000028.1 GCA_009837815.1 Acidimicrobiia bacterium | reverse complement strand
AACCCCCCCCCCGTTTCGCCGTTGCTGCCGGCCAAACTTTCCCCTGCCTTTTCACTACCCCTCCCTTGGTGGCGAGAAGGAAAGTTACCTACCTCGGCGGGGGTCGGGCAGAAGAAATAGTCGAGTGTTGTGTCGTGACCTTCCAAAGACTTATCGCGACGACGAAACGGCAGCGACCCGGGCGGTCAGGAGGGTCTAGCCGGCCGCCATCCGCGAAGCCAGTTCCACCAGGGTTCTCACCCCGAAGCCGGTGGCGCCCGCCGCCAGGTAGTGCTTGGCGTCCTTTGTCTTGGCCGGTCCCGGTATGTCAAGATGCGCCCATGGGACGTCTCCGATGAACTCCTGGAGCAACAGGGCGGCGGTGATCCCCCCGCCCCATCGACCTCCGGTGTTCTTCATGTCGGCCACCGGCGAGTCGAGCAACTTGCGATACTCGGGGGGCAGGGGAAGCGGCCAAACCTTCTCCCCTGCCGTCTCCGCCGCCTCGGCCACCATTCTTCTGGCTTCCTCGGACCCGTACAGTCCCGCGTATCTGAGACCGACCGCCACCGCGGTGGCTCCGGTCAGAGTCGCCACGTCGACCATCAGGTCCGGCGATCCCTCGGCGCCCAGGCTCAAGGCGTCCGCCAGGACCAGCCGACCCTCGGCGTCGGTGTTCACCACCTCCACGGTCTTTCCGTTGCGGGCACGGAAGACATCCCCCGGCCGGGTTGCCCCGCCTCCCGGCATGTTCTCGGCCAGGGCAGCCAGCACCTCCACCCTAACCCGCAGACCGAGCCGGGTGATCGCCACCCCGGCGGCCGCCACTGCGGCGGCCCCGGACATGTCGAACTTCATCAACTCCTGGTTCTTGGCCGGTTTCAGAGAGAGCCCTCCCGAGTCGAAGGTGATTCCCTTCCCTGCCAGGGTCAACCGGGGACCCTCCCCCGGCCCGACCATCCGCACCAGGCGAGGAGGGCGGTGCGATCCCCGGCCCACCGACATGATCCCGCCCATCCCCTCCTTGGTGAGTCTCTTCTCATCCCAGATCTCGACGGTCATTCCGGCCTCGGTCGCCATGGCGGCCATCGAGGCGGCCAAGTCAACGGGACCCTGGTTCTGGGGAGGGTGGTTGACCCAGTCCCGGGCGGCATTGACCGCTTCGGCAACCACCCGGCATCGCTCGACCGTCTTCCTCCAATCGGAGGGGAGGGGAGCGGCCAAACCCACCTCGGGCAGCGGTCGGTCCGAGGGCTTGCTCCGATAGTCCTCGTATCGATAACCGGCCATGAGCGATCCCTCCGCCGCGGCGGCCAGAGCGCCGGGCGCCGGCAACTGATGAAGAGTGGTGACGAGGCGCCCGGCCCGGGGAGCAGCACGGTAACCGGCGCCCGCCGCTCTGCGGACCGTCTCGTGGTCGGGGTCGTCGCCGACACCCACCATCACCACCCATCGGTAACCGATCCCTCCCGCGGTGGGCACTACCGCCACCTCCCCCGGCTTGCCCGAAAAACCCACCCCCTCCAGGTGCTCTCCCACCCACGAGCCCAGTCGATCCAACACGTACTCGGCGCCCGGCCCCGGCGCTCGGTCGGCGCCCATGGGGACCACCAGCACCGGCGCCTCGCCGCCGGACACGGCCTCGGCCGGACCTATGTCGGGAAGTTTTGTCACGCCCTGTCTAGCCCTGGTCCGCCATCCGTGATGCCAGTTCGACCAGGGTCCGAACTCCGAAACCGGTACCGCCCTCTGAGATGTAGTGCTCCTTCTTGGCGGATCTGGCGGGTCCAGCCACGTCCAAATGCGCCCACGGGACATCGGCGGTGAACTCCTGCAACACGAGCGCTGCTGTGATCGCGCCGCCCCACTGCCCCCCGGTGTTCTTCATGTCCGCCACCGGCGAGTCGAGCAACTTGCGGTACTCGGGGGGCAGGGGAAGCGGCCAAACCTTCTCTCCCGCCGCCGCTGCCGCCGCGGCCACCGCTTCTCTGGCTTCCTCGGTCCCGAACAGCCCGGCTATCTCCAGGCCGAGGGCTATCTTGCACGCCCCGGTAAGGGTGGCCAGGTCGACCATCAGGTCCGGCGATCCCTCCACTCCGAGACTCAGGGCGTCCGAGAGGACCAGCCGACCCTCGGCGTCGGTGTTCATCACCTCCACGGTCTTCCCGTTGCGGGCGGTGAAGACATCACCGGGACGGGACGCCCGCCCACCCGGCATGTTCTCGGCCAGGGCGGCCAGCACCTCCACTCTCACTCCCAGGCCGAGTCGGCTGATGGCCGCCCCCGCCGCCGCGGCCGCCGCGGCGCCCGCCATATCCGTCTTCATGTTCTCCATCATGGTGGGGGACTTGAGGGACAACCCGCCCGTATCGAAGGTGATGCCTTTCCCAACCAGGGTAAGTTTCGGACCTTGCGCCGGACCGACCAACCGGACCAGGCGCGGCGGACGGTGCGATCCCCGACCCACCGACAGGATCCCGCCCATCCCCTCCTCGGCCAGCTTCTCCTCATCCCATACCTCGACGGTCATCCCCGCTCCGGTCGCCACTTCCGACATCTGGGCCGCGAGGTCGGACGGCCCCTGGTCGAGTCCGGTCTGGTTGACCCAGTCCCGAACGTTGGCCACCGCCTCGGCCACGATACGGGCCCGCTCGGCGGCGTCGGCCCAATCCGAAGGCAGAGGGGAGGCCAGCAGCACCTTCGCCAGCGGCCGGTCCGACTTCTCGCTCCGATAGTTCTCGTATCGATAACCGGCCATGAGCGCCCCTTCCACGGTGGCGGCCAGGGTGCCGAGGACGGACACCTGGTGGAGGGTGGTGACCAGGCTCTCGGCCCGGGGAGCCGCACGGTAGGCGACAGCCGAGGCTCTGCGCACCGTCTCATGGTCGGGATCGTCGCCTACGCCGACCACCACCACCCATTTGTAGCCGAATCCACCCCCGGTCGGGATGACCGACACATCCCCCGGATTGCCGGAGAAACCCACTCCCTCCAGGTGGTCGCCCACCCACGAGCCCAGTCGATCCAACACGTACTCGGCGCCCGGCCCCGGCGCTCGGTCGGCGGCCATCGGCACCACCAAGACCGGCGCCTCACCGTCGGAAACCGCCGCGGCCGAACCTATTTCAGGAAGTCTTGTCATGGGTCTAACCCTACCGCCATCCCCCCGGGAACCGCCGATCGCCTAGGAATAGAAGGCGCCCCTGAGTCTGCGTCTCAGAGGACGCCAAGCCAAAGCTGCACAGGCGGTCATGACTGTGGCCAGCAGGAACATGGATCGGGGACCCACCACACCGGTAACGAACGAAGCGAACGGCGGTGCTATTACCTGGGCGACCCGCACACCTGCCACCCAGGTGAGCATCACCACCCCCCGATAGGCCGCGGAACAGGAGGCTAACGCCTCCCGCTGCACCAGGGTGATCACCAACCCGAACCCCGCCCCGGCCAACGCCAGACCTCCAGAGACCATGAACGGGAACCCGGCCATCAGCACCGTGAACATCCCTATCGACATCAACCAGATCCCGGCACTCAAGACCCGTCCCGAAATCCTCCCCGAGATCACCCGGACCACCCCCAGCGCAGTTGCCACCGCCCCCAGGAGAAATGCGGCCACCACCAAGCCCCGTCCGGTGCTGGCGGTCCCGAAAACATCGTCCAGCATCAGCGGGACCGCAGTTAGCGTCGCTCCCTGAAAAACCGACACCCCAATGGCCGTGATCAGCACCAGGCCCAGGAAGTCCACTCCCGTCTTTCGGCGGCGCAGATCCTGGTGGGCCGCCCGGACATGCCTTATCGGAGAGGATCCCGCCTCCCTTGGCCGGCCGACCGCCAGACGAATGGCCCAGATGGCGATCGGCGCCCCGCCAAGATAGAGGAGGAACGGGCGGAAGGCCCCGCCCGCCGCCACGATCCCCGAAAGGACGGGCACAACCAACTGGGTGAGATACATCAGGGCGAGGTTGGTTCCCAGAACCCTCAACCGCTGCCGGTCGTCCTCGAACAACTCACCGATCAGGGTGACGCCCACCCCCACGATGGCCGAAGTGCCGACACCCTGCAACATCCGCAACCCCAACAGCATCGGAAAGGAAGTGGCCAAAAAACACGCCGACCCGAAGATGGTGAAGATGGTCACACAGACCAGGATCACCCGTCTCCCTCCGAAGCGGTCGGCCAGGTAGCCCGCGAAGATCGCCAGGAAAATCCCGGGAAACGCCGCCGAGCCCTGCACCCAGCCCACCACCGAGATCGAAACTCCCAGAGTCTTGGCCAACTCGGGGAGCGCAGGGGAGACCAGGGAGAGGTGGGTCATGCCCAGACAGCAGACCGTCATCAGGAGAGCCAATTGCTCCCTTTGGGATCTCGGGCTCACGTCATGCCGGATCGGTGTGGGCGCAGATGGTCGTCCCCGAAGATGTTGGCCGACACCCCTGCGGCAATCATCACCAATCCTCCCACCAACGTCAGCGTGATGATCTCCTCAGCCCACCACCATGAGGCCAGAAGTCCCACCACCGGGGTGGCCATCAGGGTGAGATTGACCGGGACCACCGGGATGTGCCTCAGGGCGGTCAGGTGTGCCCACACCACAATGGGACCCGCAACAGTCGCCTGGTAGGTCACCACGCCCCACACCGCCCATGTCCATTGGATATCGGGCATTCCTTCCACCGCCAAGGCTGCGGCCACGGCCGGGACGCCCCCCGCCAGCATCTGCCAGGGCGTGGACGCCAGAGGACTGGCCGTCCAGGAGTGTCCCCGGATATAGACGGAAGTCCATGCCGCCGAGAGGGCCGCACCCGTTATCAGCAGGTATCCCCAGATAACCCTTGGCTCGGAGAAACTCAACTCCCAGGGCTCGACCACCACGCCCATTCCCAACATCCCGATCACCAGCCCGGAGGTCTGCAACCGGGACATTCTCTCTCCCAGGAAGATGGACGCTATGGGGACCGTCCACAGCGTGCTGGTCCACACCAGGATGGCGGACCGACCGGGAGGAAGAATCCGGAGGGCGTAGAAGACGAAGATGAAGATGGCGAACAGACGGAAGATCCCCAGCACCGTCACGATTCTCCGGTCCCGGCGGTGAATGAAGGCTCGCCTCCTCACCATCGCGTTCATCCCGAAGCCGACCAGCGCCCCTCCAAGGAGGCGGAAGGTCATCAGCCAGAGGGGCGGCATGCTGGCTACGCCGACATCCAGTATCGGCCAGTTGAAGCCCAGACCCAGCACAACCCAACCCAAACAGAAGTAGGGAAGAACCCGAGACGTCGGCGGAGCAGTGGGCTGGTCGGTCACCGGCATGCTCTCATCTGGCCAAAGATATACACCCTGTTGTCATGGTTGATGCCATGTCGAATCCCGGGAGATGCGATTAGGTTTGTGGGACACGGGTACGATCTGAGCAGGTGGACGCCGAACCGGCTGCATATGCGTAAAAGAACACCAACCCCGGATAAACAGAACAGCTACCCAAACCTCGTAGCCAACCCCGAGGACCTGCCAATACCGTCTTTGCCAGACCCCAGCATTTCAGAAAAGCGGGGAGCATGGACGGGAACTCCACAAAGAGTCCCTCCGCCAGTGGGGACGCCTGGTGGTAGGCATTCGCCGGCGAGAGATGTTTGCATGACTCCCCCTCGTCGGGGTCGGGAGGCCAAACTGCGGCATTTTGGACGCCGATTGACCCTCGGAGGTCGTTTGGTGAAAGCAAGGCGGCGGGACAAAGCGTGAGAGTTGCTGCGGCCACGGGACCGGGCAGGCTCGAGGTGGTGGATGTCTCTTTCCCTCGGGTGGATACGGAGGCTCTGGTACATCTGGAGCGGGCCGGGATATGCGGGACGGACCTCAAGATCCTTGACGGCTCCACGCCGGTTAGTTACCCACGGGTGCTCGGCCACGAATTGGTGGGCGCCGTGGCACAGGCTCCGCCGGAGGCCAAGGTCGCTCCCGGAGCGCGGGTGCTCGTCAATCCGGGGATCAACTGCGGCGACTGTTATCTGTGCCATAGAGACAGGCCCCACTTGTGCGGGCGCGGGGGCCTTCTGGGGCGGGACTTCGACGGGGTGTTCGCCGAGGCCATTTCATTGGAGGAGCGTTTCCTCCATCCCGTCCCCGACCAGATCCCACCGGACGAAGCGGGCCTTCTGCAGGTATTGGGCACGGTGGTCCACTCTCAGCAGCCGGTGGCGGTGTCCTCCGACACCGTGGCGGTCGTGATCGGCCTGGGTGTATCCGGCATTCTCCACACCCAACTGCTCTCCGATCGCGGAGCGGGCCTCGTGATAGGCGTCAGCCGTTCACCCTGGAAGCTGGAGTTGGCCAAGGGCCTGGGCGCCGACCTGGTCGCCACCCCCGACGAAGCATCAGACGTGGTCGCCCGAGCCTCATCCGGACGGGGCGCCGATCTGGTGATCGAGTCGGTGGGAAAAGAGGAGACGGTCGTCCAATCGATCCACCTTGCGGCGCCGGGAGGCGACGTGATCATCTACGGCACCGTGACCGGCGGGGGAACCGAGATGCCCTACTACCAGTTGTATTTCAAGGAACTCACCCTTCACAATCCGAGAGCCGCTGTACCTCGGGACTATGACGAGGCCATCCGTCTGGCCGCAGACGGCAGGATCCGGCTGGCGCCCCTGATCACCGCCCGCTACCCCCTGGAGGAGGCCGGCGCGGCCTTCGCAGCCGCCGGGAGCGGAGACCACCTCAAGGTCCTCCTGACGCCCTGAGGGCCGTCCCTTCGACGCCCTGAGAGGGGTGACGGCGGTATGATTTCTCCCAGTCGAGCAAGGAAGGACATGAGGGAAGCATTCGGGGTGTTGAGCACGGACTGGAAAGAGGGAATCAACTGGGAAGCGGTCCGGCAGTGGCGTTTGAAGAGAGCCCACGAGGCGATGAAGCGCCACGGCCTCGGCGCCCTGCTGCTGTTCTACGACGAGAACATGCGGTATGTCTCCTCCACTCTCACCCCGGGGTGGAACCGTCTCAAGCCCGGGCTTCGCTATGTGGTGCTGATCGAGGACCAGCCGCCGATCGTATATGAGCAGGGCGACCTGGGGTTCCACCTGGAGGTCCACAACCCCTGGATCCCCAAGGAGAACATCCGGTACTCGTACGCTTGGATAAAGGGAGCGGTTGGTCCGGCCTCCACCCAGCAGGTGAACAAGTTCACCAAGGCCCTGATCAGCGACCTGGAGGCGGCCGGGGTGAAGGACAAGCCGCTGGGCGTCGACTTCATCGACATCAACCTGGTCGGCGCCTTCCAGCGGCACGGTATCGAGTGGACCGACGGCATGACTCCCATGATGGAGGCTCGGGCCATCAAGAGCCCCGACGAGGTCAAGGCCTTCTCGATAGTGGGGTCGATCTGCGACTACGTCCATTACGAGATCACCAACTTCATCAAGCCAGGGATGACCGAGAACCAGGTGGCCGCGTTCGGGTTCGAGAAGCTGTATTCGATTCCCGGCATGGAGGACGTGGAAGACGTGATCGTGTCTTCGGGTCCCAACGCCTGGCCCAACTGGCGCAACTTCTCCGACCGGATGATCCGCCCCGGCGAGTTGGTGATCGTCGACCTGGCCGCCCTCACCTGGAACGGTTTCAAGAGTTGCGTGTACCGCACCTACTGCGTGGGCGGGAAGCCCACCGACGAGATGCAGAGCGTCTACGACGAGGCGCACACCTGGCTTTGGGACTCCATCGAGGCCACCGGGCCGGGCGTCACCACCGCCGACGTCGCCTCCAAGTGGCCAAGCGCCCAGGAAGCGTGGGGGTACGCGGAGGAGGACCAGGCAGCGGCCAACCTCTGGGGTCACGGCCTGGGCCTGGCCCAGTACGACCCGCCGGTGATCTCCCGGATCTGGTCCCTGGACCACCCTGTTGAGATCGAGCCGGGGATGACCTTCGCCCTGGAGACCCAGCACGGAAAGCTCCATCGCTTCGGGGTCCGGCTGGAGGAGATGCTTTATGTCACCGAGACCGGGATCGAGATGGTCTCCACCTACAAGTCTCACGAGATAATCGTCGTGGACTGACCCATGCCTGAAGCGGCCCGTCTGGTCTGGCTCGACGAGGCCGATGCGAAAAACCCGGCCATGGTGGGAGCCAAGGCCAGCCGGCTGGCCAAAGCCCGCGCCGAGGGTCTGCCGGTTCTCGACGGATTCGTCGTGCCGGTCGATATCTCCCTCCCGGCTGTCAGCGCCGGCGAAGCTGTACTGAGATCAACCAACAACTCCGGAGCAGCCAGATCGGCGGTATTCAACCGCCAACCACCCCTGCTGCTCCAGGATTTGGCTCTAGAAGCAACCCGGCGACTCGGCGACACCCTGGTGGTGCGGTCATCAAGCCGGGCAGAGGCGGAGAGCCTCTGGGCCGGCGCGTTCTCGTCATACCTGGGGATGAGACCCCAGGATCTCATCCAGGGCGTGATCGGATGCTGGGCTTCGATCTTCAATCCATCCACCCTGGAACGGGGACGGGTAGTGGGCACACCTCCCAGCGACGTAGGGATGGCCGTATTGGTCCAACCCGAGATCCGACCCTCCAGCGGAGGGGTCGCCGCCCTCGGAGAGAACGGAACCGTCACGGTGATCGGCACTCGGGGACATCCCGCCGGATTGGTGTCCGGCCGGGAAAGAGGACACGTCGCCTCGATCACCCGCGACGGCAGCGTCAAGGGAGATTCGTCATCTCTCGGCGCCCGACTCCTTCACCGGATCGCCGATCTGACCAGATCTGTCGCCAAGGCCATCCGGTGCAATCACATCGAGTGGGCGGCCGACCAGGAGGGAAATCTTCACCTGCTCCAAGCACAATGCAGGGTTGATCCCCGAGACGAAGGGATGAGAACACAGGTTCCCCACCAGGCCCACCGCGGGGAACCATGGATGGCCGAAGCGGTCCGCATGATGATCCGATGGCCCGGCCCAATGGGAGAGAAGTTCGTTTGGCGGTGGGCCATCGGGCTCAGAGACCTGTCCCCCGCGTCGGGAGGACAGCTCCGCGCACAGGTGGCGACCCTGGCCGAGGAAGTCCACAGCGGGGCTTCGATGCTGATGTCCCAACGTTGGAGAGGGGAGTCTTTGCACAAGGTCGAGAGCGCCTGGACGGAGCTCGTCGGCGGCGACGGACCGCCCCTCGGCGACTTGATCTCTCGGTCTCCTTCGGTTGATCGGCAGTTGGCTGCCAAACATCTGCGAACCCTTGAGTTCTTAGGGGATGCGCTCACCGAAGCCGAGGTGATTCCTCACCTCGGCTGGATGTGGTACCTTGACCCGGACACCCTGGACCCGGCGCCCCCCAAACTGCCCGGCCCCATGCGTCGGGTGGGTACCACGAAGTGGGATCCCTGGATCTATGGCGTGATCACTGCTCTAGGTGAGCCCGTCTCCGGGACCCCGGCTGCGGGAGGCTGGGGAGTCGGTCGGCTCAGATTCATTCGGAACGCTGAGGATGCCGCCCGGTTCTGTCCCCGAGAGGTCATCGTGGCATCCCACCCGGTCGGGAACATCGCCCCGCTGCTTTGGAACGCCGCAGGCCTGGTCACCGAGGAAGGGAGTCCCGGCGCGCATCTCTTCGAAGTGGCCGGGTGGCTGGGGGTTCCTGCTCTGTGCGGGGTCGACCTTCGCCATCGGGCCGTCGAGGCCCGGCGACGGTCAGAGCAAAAAGAGAACCCTTTGGTGGCTGTGGACGGCAACGCCGGCCGTCTCACCCTTCTCGCCTAGCTGTCGTTCGACCGTTCGAGAAGCCGTACCGGGTTGTCACGAAAGATCGTTTGATATTCCTGATCCCCGAACCCGACCCGCCGCAGAGCGTCGAAGAAGTCGGCGGCGCAGAACGGGTAACCACCCCCGCCGAAGGCTCGCAGATGAGACCGGAAGCATACGTCGTTGGAGACCACCACGCGATCCAAAGAACCCCGCTCAGCCAGCCATTCCAAGGCCGCCACCCGAACTTTCAGATCATACGGAAAGTGAGGCCTCACGGTGTCGAAACCGAGCGTGACTCCCATGTCCAGCAACGCTGTCCAATACTCCTTACGGGGCACGGTGTCAGAGTGGCCGATGACTATGCGATCGGGTGGAACACCCATCCTCACCAGGATTTCGGCCTGTTCGATCCCCACCGTGCTGCGGGCGGCGTGGGTGTAAATCGACACCCCCGTTTCAAGTTGGGCAAAGCCCCCGGCGCGCAGGACCCGCTCCTCCGCGGGCGACATCGGACTCCTCAGCGCCCCGATCTCTCCGATGATCCCCGGTCGGATTCTCGTGTCTCCAAGGCCCTCCTCGATCTCCGAGATCAGGATCTCCGCCAGAGAGTCCGAGGTCTCACGAAAGACCTCCGGAGGCAAGTAGGGGTCGCGGTACCATCCGCTGCCGGCCACTATGTTGAGGTTGGTCCGCACAGCGATGCCGCGCAGCGTCTCGAGATCTCTACCCAATCCGACGCTGGTCACATCAACAACGGTTCGCACCGGAGTGACATCCAAGTATCGGAGCTCACTAACAGCGAGGTCGACATCATCGAGAAGGTGATCCGAGTTGAGACTGATCCGGTAAAGATCACACATGATGTGCTCATGCATCAGCACGGCGCCCGCTTCTGCGCTCGGCGCCTCCCCCGTAACTGTCATGATGGAACCCATGGCGGGAACTATATGACTCCCGAAACGCCCGCTACCCCGGCGATGATGGGGTAGTGGATGTCCCAGCCGAGGCCGGCTCGAGAAGTCGAACCGGCGTGTCCCGGAATATCGTCTGGAATTCCCGGTCGCCGAACCCGGCCTCTCGCAGCAAATCGATGAAGCCGGTGACACAGTACGGGTAACCGCCGCCGCCGAATGAGCGAAGCTGCGACCGGTAGGAGATGTCGTTGGAGACCACCACCTGATCGAGCGATCCCCGTTCGGCCAGCCAGGTCAGACCGCCTATGCGGACTCCCACCTCATAGGGGAAGTCCGGTTTGAGTGTGTCGAAGCCGAGGGTGACACCCATGTCCAACAACTCCGACCAGTACTTCTTCCGGTTCGAGGGCACGGTGTCGGCATGTCCGATCACGATCCGCTCGGCAGGGACGCCGATGCCGATCAGGATCCTGGCCTGTTCGATCCCCACCGTGCTCCGGGAGGCGTGGGTATAGATCGAGACTCCCGTCTCGAGCTGCGCGAACCCACCGGCCCGAAGCACCCGCTCCTCGGCTGGCGTCATCGGCACCCGCTTGGCGCCGATCTCTCCGATGATCCCCGGCCGCACTCCCCCGTCCTGAGCTCCCTCATTGATCTCGGAGACCAGGATCTCCGCCAGGCCGTCCGAGGTTGTCTCGAAGACCTCCCGTGGGAGAAAAGGCTCACGGTACCAACCACAGCCGGCCACTATGTTGATACCGGTTCGCATGGCGATGTCGCGCAGGCCCTTCAGGTCCCTGCCCAATCCGACGCTGGTCATCTCCACCACCGTTCGCACCGGGGTTCCTTCCAGGTGGCCGAGCTCTGCGCTTACCAGGTCGGGATCATCCAGCAACTGGTTAAGGTCATTCGTGATCCTGTGGAAGTCGCACAGGATGTGCTCATGCATGAGGACGGCGCCGATTTCTTCGGTCGGCACGTCACCCGTCACTGTCGTGATGAAGCCCATCACGGGTACTATATGCCCCCTAGCAGGCTGATCTCAGAGAACGAGAGAAGGGAAACTGAATGGATGCGGTCCGCTCGATGCTCTTCACCCCGGGCCACCGTCCCGACCTGATCGCCAAAGCGGTCCGGTCGGCCGCCGACGCCGTGATCGTGGACCTCGAAGACGCGGTGGCTACCAACGTCAAGGACGAGGCGCGGGCCAATCTCGATTCCCTTCCCGACAGTCCCATCCCCTACTTCGTTCGTCTCAACGGTTTCCAGACCGGGCTCATGTGGGAAGACCTGGTGGCGGCGGCCCATGCCGGAGCGGCCGGGGTGATCCTCCCCAAGGCAGAACAGCGAGAGGTGATGCTGCAGGTGTGCGGCGCCCTCAGCGCCCTGGAGACCGCGACGGGAAGACCGGATGGTTCAATAACCCTGGTCCCGATGATCGAGAGCGCCGTAGCGGTCGAGCGCGCCTTTGAGATCCTTCATGGCCTCCCGAGGATCCAGGCCGTCATGTTCGGCAGCGCCGAGCAGGGAGACCTGGTAGCCGACCTCGGCGTGGAGTGGGACCCCACCGGGACGGGGTTGAATTACTCCCGCTCCCGCGTCCTGCTGGCGGCCCGCGCGGCCGGCATAGCCAATCCCATCGACGGCGTTTTCATGAACTACCGAGACTCCGAGGCGCTTCGCACTGAAGCCAGGATGGGTCGCCGTATGGGATACGTCGCCAAACTCGCCATCCACCCCGCCCAGGTGAGCGTCATCAACGAAGTCTTCACCCCCACCCCCGAGGAGGTGGCTCACCACCGCGTCATCCTGGACCTGTTCGAGAAGGCCGAAGCGGAGGGAACCGCTTCGATCGGCGCAGACGGCCAGTTGATCGACTACGCGGTTGCTCGAACTGCTAGGGCCGTCCTTGCCCGAGCCAAGTTCTCACAACGCACCAAGAGTCCTTAGCCCTAAACCGACCCAGACACGCTTTCACTCTGAGTTATACTGCTTGGTATGACTCATGTGGTTGGAACCAAGGGACAGGTTGTAATTCCTCAACCCATTCGGGAGAAGTTGAATCTGCATCCCGGAACCAAAGTGGACTTCGAGTTGCGGGATGGTGGGGTGACGGTGATTCCTGTTGGTCGGGAGGACTCCTTGAAAGGCGCCTTCGCAGGCTACCGGTTGGTGGCTTCCCTAATGGAAGATCGATCGCTGGAACCTAAATGACATACGCTCTTGACTCCTGGGCGATACTCAGTTGGTTGGATGGCGAAGAACCCGCGGCTAGTCGTGTGGAAGAAGTCTTGACCACCCGGCCAATCATGAACTGGGTCAATCTGGGCGAGGTGTTCTACGTTGTGATGCGTCGCGCGGGCGAAAGAGAAGCGGAGCGGGTAATACGATCGCTGAGGTTGCGAATCGCCCCTGACGAGGCCTCCGTGGAACGGGTGATTGGTGCGGCGCGTATCAAGGCTCAATATCCAATGGCTCTAGGCGATGCTTTTGCCATCTCAACAGCCTTGGCCCATAGGGCTGTGCTGCTCACTGGCGATCCCGAGATACTTTCGGTCGATGGACCATGGGATTCTGAGGACTTACGACCCTCCAGGAAACCCTCCACCAGCGGCTAGACATGTAGGCGTCAGAGACCATCCTCCACAGCCTTCCGACCGCTGTTCCTCCCGATTCTCGAGGGGAGGTTGGGGACTAACCCAAACCTCACCCTGAGGATCCCGGACCTAGATCTGTCAGTGGTCGCAATCAATTGGCCTCTCCCAGCACGCGATCAGGATCGGAGACAAATGTGCCAGTCTTCTGGAGGAATCGCCGGATCCGTCAAATCCCCTATCACAATCTCGCTAGACCATCCAAAGATGCCGGTCTTCGACGGAACCATCAACCCATCGCCGGCCTCTTCGTTAGAGAGTCCTTTAGGTTTGTCGGGCCGGCTGACTTCCCGCATGATCGCATTGATGATAAATCGGGGATTTCTTTGGTGGATGTGCGATTACGGTTAGCTTTTTCTCCCGTATCAGAAGTCGATCACCGTTATCTCATCTACTGGCCACCGGGTTAGGACCTCGGCGCCGGTCTCCCGGACCACGATCATCTCCTCCACCCGCATGCCGGATTGCCCGTCCGGTTCCTGGGTCTCGACCGCCATCACCATGCCTTCCTGGATCTCGATCGGGTGGTCGACGGAGATCCCCCGCCATATCAGAGGCCTCTCATAAAGTTGCAGTCCCAGTCCGTGCGCCCATTGGTTGGTGGTCATCTCCCAGTAGTCCTTGGCACCGTACCAGTCCATGCGCTCGCCCTCCCGGTCGGGAAAGCGCATGGCCACCTCGCCGGTGGTGACGCCGGGCCGGATGGCCTCGATCACGTCGTACATCCAGTCCCGGGCCCGCTTGTAGGCGTCGATGGAACGCTGCTCGGGCTTGCCGATCGAGAAGGTCCGGTAGACGCATGACCGGTAGCCCTGGAAGGTGGCGCTGTAGAAGTCGGCGTACATGATGTCGCCGGGGCGGAGCATCCGGTCGGTGGTGTTGGCTTGGTGCTTTGGCCAGGTGTTGGGGCCGCTGGTGAGATACCCTCCCTCCACCGTCCCTCCCCTGCGCAGCACGGCCTCCACCGCCGCTCCCCAGACCTCCTGTTCGAGCATGCCCGGCTCGGCGGCCTTCTTGATGGCCATGAACCCGGCCTCACAGATCGCCGAGAGGACCCGGAAGCACTCGATCTCGTCCTTGGTCTTGGTCTGGCGGGCCGTGTGAAGCGCATCAGCCGCCCCTTCCCGGACATCCAGGCCCCGCTCAGAGAGCTTCCGGGCCAGGGCCGGTTGCGTGGAGTCGATGCCGATCGGGTCGCGGTGGACGTCGTAGTCATGGGCGGCCTCCACGATCAGGTCCGCCATGGTGTCGAGGAGGAACTCCCGGGCCGAGGGGGATCCGCTGGCGCGGGGCACGTTCCCCAATCCCGGCGCCGCGTAGCGTATGTCGGGTAGCCAGGGGCAGTTGGCGCGCTCGTTGCTGGCGTGATCGGCGGTGTCCCAATGGACGACATCGCCTCCGGTGGTCAGGAAACTGTAGTGGTCGGCGCCCGATCCGCCCAGCATGGCGAGACCGGTGACGTAGCGGATGTTGGGATCGTCCAGCAAGAGCACCGACCCCAGGCCCGCCTCGGCGATCTGGTGCTGAGCCCGCGCCTTTCGCTCGTCGCGCATCCGGGCCATGTTGATCCGCTCCTCCCAGTCCACGGCCATGGTGCCGAGGGTGCCCTCCATGTATGTCGGCTCGTAAAGGCTCATCGTGCTCCCTTCGTCGCAGATGCTAGAGATTTCAAGTTCAGACCTGGGGTTGCAGTCGGTCGGCGATGGCCTGGAGGAATCTCGCTCCCTCCACGCCGTCGAAGACCCGGTGGTCCCCGGTGAGAGTAAGGCGCACCGTGGGCGCGGCCACCAGGGCGCCGTCCACCACCACCGGCCTGGGCTTCACCGCACCCATCGCCAGTATGCCCGCTTCCGGCGGGTTCAGTAAAGCGATGAACTCGTCCACCCCGGCCCCGCCGAGATTCGAGACGGTGAACGTCCCGCCGGACAGGTCTTCCGGAAGCAGGCGCCCGCCGCGGGCCGCCCCCTCCAGCCGACGCCTCTCGAGGGAGATCTGCGCCGGCGACAGGGAGGCGGCATCCCGGATCACCGGCACGATCAAGCCGTCCGGAACCGCCACCGCGAACCCGAGATTGACGCTTGGGTGGGATTTGACCGTGGGGGGATCGCCATCAACCCAACTGGAGTTGACCGCCGGCCTCTCCGCCAGCGCCCCGGCCGTGGCCCAAAGCAACAGGTCCGTATAGGTCACTTTCGGCCCGTCTCCCGGATTCTCGGGCCTTTCGAGGACGATCTCTCGCATGAGCTGAAACTGGGGAACCGCCGCCGACTTGGACATCCGGGCAGCGATGGCCAGCCGCATTCGCGACAGTTCCTCGGAGTCTTCGGAGTGAGCCTGCACCGCCTGGCGGGCAGCAACCACGTCGCCCTCGGTGACCCTTCCCCCCGGACCGGTACCCTCCACTCCGGCAAGATCGACTCCCAGTTCCTTCGCCCGCCGGCGCGCCAGGGGCGACACCGGTTTGCGTCCTCCCCGCCTTGGCGCGGTATGTCGGATGGCGGCCTCCGGGGCGGGAGTCCGATCAGACGCCGGAGCCTTCCCGCCAGTGGCGGGGGCCGGTTGCGGAGATGGAGGCTTGGCCGCGGGATCATCGGCGATCCAGGCGATCGGCTCCCCTGTGGCCAGGGTCGAGCCTGCATCCGCCAGGACCGCCACCAGGTACCCGCCGGCGGGCGACTCGAATGCCACTTCTGCTTTGTCGGTCTCGATCACCGCCAGGATCTCTCCCTCGGAGACCTCGTCACCCACCGACTTGGCCCACTGCAGGAGAGTCCCCTCCTCCATGTCCTGTCCCAGTCGGGGCATCTTCACCAGTCGCATGTCCTGCCTTCTCTCACTTCCACGCCGCCGCGTTCAATGTAGTGTCCAACCGCCGTCGGCGGCGACTATCGCCCCCGTCACGAAGCTGGGGTCATCGGAGGCCAGGAACGATATGACCGCGGCGATCTCTTCGGGCTCACCGTGGCGGCCCATCGGCGTGCCGGCCAGCATCTCCGACCAGCTCTCCGGGTCCTCCCGCAGGTCGGCGTTCATCCCGGTGGCGATGACTCCCGGAGAGACAGCGTTGACGCGGATCCCATAAGGGGCCATCTCGAAAGCCGAGGAGCGGGTCAGCATGGTTATCGCTCCCTTCGAGGCGGTGTAGGCCCCATGCCCACGTCCCGGTAGCACCGCCTCGATGGAAGCCACATTCACTATCGCGCCGCGGATTCCCGCCTCCATCATGGACGCCGCCACATCCCTGGAAAGGATGAAGGGCGCTCTCAGGTTTACGTCGAAGGTCAGGTCCCAGGCCTCCCTGGAATGGGACAAGGTGGGTTCGCGGATCAGGATCGCCGCGGCGTTGACCAGTATGTGGACCCGGTTGTCCCAGTGCGCCAGAGCCGCGGCCACTACTTCCTGACAAGAAGATGCGAGGCCCAGATCGGCGGGGACTCCGACATGGCCTTCGCCCAGTGTGCCGACCAATAGCGCCAGACCTGCCTCATCCCGATCCACGCAGAAGAGATTGGCGCCGTCCGCCGCCAGCCTGATGGCCGTGGCTTTCCCGATTCCCGAGGCGACCCCGGTGACGATGGCGTTCTTCCCCGACAGCCTTCCGCTCATTGCAGCATGTACCCCCCATCGGCATACAGCGCCGTGCCGGTCACGAACGCCGCGTCTTCGCTCAGCAGGAAGTGGACGCAGGCGCCGATGTCCTCCGGTCTGCCCAGGCGGCCGATCGGCATCAGTTTCGGGGCTTGTTGGCGGTAGACATCGGGGGTCATCTCGGTGTCGACCGAACCGGGGCTGACCGCGTTGACCCTTATCCCCAAGGGCCCCCATTCCAGGGCCAGCACTTTGGTCAGGGAGAGGAGCCCTCCCTTCGAGCAGGCATAGGGGACCTGCTCGGGATAGGCGATGGTGTCCTCGGCCGAACTGATGTTGACGATCGCCCCTCCCAAGCCGTTCTCGACCCAGAAGTTGGCAGCCGCCTGGCAGAGGTAGAAGGGAGCGGTGAGATTGGTGGCGATCGTCTCGTCGAGGGTGCTCTCGGACTGGCTCCAGAACGGTGCGAAGACATTGACGGCCGCGTTGTTGACCAGCCCGTCGAGGCGACCGAACCGATCGACGGCAGTCTCGAGGAGCAGTGACGGGGTGTCCGTATCCTTGAGGTCCGCGACCACGATGGCCGCCGAACCTCCCATCTCTTCCACCAGCCGGGCGGTGACCTCCAGGTCCCCTCGGGTGCGGGAGGTGATGACCAGGTCGTATCCTCGCTCGGCCAGGGTGGCGGCGATCCCCTTGCCGATGCCCCTGCCCGCCCCGGTGAGGATGGCGGCTTTGCGTCCCCCTGGCGGTCCGGCGCCTGTCATGACGCCATCTCCAGCACCGTCTCCAAGCACGAGGCGGTCCGGTCGATGTCCGACTCGGTGTGTGCGTACGCCAGCACCCCCGGGTGGACGGGCGGCCACAGGATCCCGTGTGCGCACAGGCCAAGCAACACCGAGCCCAGCAGGGCCAGGTCTCCGGCCAGGATCTCCCGTCGGTTGCGGGGCGGGACTTTCGTGAAGTGCAGTTGGAAAATGGAACCGAATCCGGTCATGTGACCCTGCCCGTGAGAGTCGAGGACCTCCTGGAGAGTGGAGCGCAGCCTGCCGCCCAGCCAGTCGATGTGCTCGAGCACCGGTTCCCGTTCCAGGACGTCGAGCACGGCCATTCCCGCCGCCAGGGAGACCGGATTTCCGGTGAAAGTCCCGGAGTGGAAGATGTGGGTGCCCCGGGCGTGGGCCGAGGCGCCCAGGACGGCTTCCATGATGTCGGACCGCCCACCCACCGCCGACAGCGGCAGGCCTCCTCCGATAGCCTTGCCGATGCAGGACAGGTCGGGCGTCACCCCCAGATACCCCGGCGCGCCGGCGGTCCCCAGACGCAGGCCGGTCACCACCTCGTCGAAGATCAAGACGATGCCATTCCGGGCGGTTATGTCCCGGACCGCCTGGGCGAAGTGACGATCGGCAGCCACCGCCCCGCCGCTGGAGAAAGCCACCGGTTCCATCACCACCGCCGCCAGGTCGGAGGCGTTCTCGGAGATGAGCGCCACCGCGTTCTCCACGTCGTTGTAGGGGAGCAGCAGGGTCTCCTCCCGGATGCGGTCGGGAATCCCGGCGGAGTCGAAGACCGGCCGGGGGCGATGGGGAGGTCCCGCCACCTCCCTAGAGACAGAGGACTGGAGAAAGTAGTCATCGGACCCGTGGTAATTGCCCTCGAACTTGGCGTACCGCATTCGGCCGGTGGCCGCCCGGGCGGCGCGCAGGGCGGTGCGAACCGCCTCGGAACCCGTGTTGGCAAACCGCAGACGTTCCAGATATGGCATCAGCCCGCGGATTCGCTCGGCAAACTCCCGCTCGAGCGGCGCCGGCGCCAGCACGGTTGCCATCCGACCGATCTGGTCCCGTACCGCGGCCGCCACGGAAGGATGAGAATGGCCCAGCAGGGAGGAACCGGCGCCCATCAGCAGGTCGACATAGTCGTTTCCGTCCACGTCCGTCACATGCCCCCCTGACCCGGCGGCCAGCGCCACCGGGTACGGCTCGTAGAACTTGGCGGCCCCCGAGACTCCCATGGGAAGGATCCCCTTGCTGTCCTCCCACAACGCCTGGGATCCGGGCGTCCGTTCCCGGTAGAGATCTTCCACCTTCCTGCGAAACGGCTCCAATCCCTTCATACCCGACTCACCCCTTTGGCACACTCACCGGGCAGGCACCACCGCCACCTGCCAAACTCGCGAAACCTTGGCCCTAAGT
>VXSV01000128.1 GCA_009837815.1 Acidimicrobiia bacterium | reverse complement strand
GTGGGAAGGGTGGTGGGTCTTTCTTATCACCGCAGAGCGGTGTTCGGCGCGGCGGCCCGGGTGGCGGAGGGTTTCCGGAGCTTCTTCAACGCTCCCGAAGTGCGAGCAATAGTCGGGGGGCAGGCCGTTCAATCCGACGCCGAGATGGAGACCGGAAGGTCGGGAAGCTACTGGCGGCAGGTGGTACGGCACTGCGTAGGTGGCAACCTGCAGGCGATGTTGGATGAGCACGCTCATGTTCTGCGTGATTGGCTCGGCTATGTGAATTTGGCGGGCGACAACCGCCGCGCCGCCGCCGCAGCGCGCATAGCTTCAACCATCAACGGGGCGCTGCGGCTTCGCACTTCTGCTTTGAGTGTCGATGTTCCAAGACCGGTGACGGGGGAAGGCAGAGTTGAATTGTCCTCTCGGCGCATGCGCACTCGCTTCGCGGTGATGTTCGGAGATCAGGTCCTCGATGAGGGAGGGCAGGCTCGGGTTGGGGCGGTTTCGGTGGCTTTCAACTCTCCCTTCTGGCCGTTTGTGCTGGCCTCCACTTCGGTCGGCCAGGAGGGACTGGACTTCCATCTGTGGTGTCATGCGGTGGTGCACTGGAACCTTCCCTCCAATCCCGTTGACCTCGAACAGCGGGAAGGTCGGGTCCATCGCTACAAGTGCCACGCGGTTCGCCGCAACATCGCCGAAAAGCTGGGACCCGCGCTTCTGAGAGAGCAGCGGGCGGAAGGTGACCTGTGGGAGGAGCTGTTCGAGAGAGCGGCCTCCGAACGAGCTTCAGGGGAGGAGGAAATGTCGCCATTTTGGGTGTTCAATCAGGGCCGGGCGAAGATCGACCGTCTGGTGCCCGTTCTGCCGTTCAGTCGCGAATCCGCCCGGCTTCCCGCGCTGCGCAAGTCGCTGGCCATCTATCGCCTGGCGTTTGGCCAGCCCCGCCAGGAGGAGTTGGTGGAGTTCCTGAGCGACCGCATCGACCGCCAACTCTTGGACCAGTGGCTGCCCCGGCTTCGGATCGATCTATCTCCTCCGCGTTCGGAAAGTTGACGCAGGTAACCCGCCCCCACCACCAAACCCACTCGGTGGTTCCAGGATAAACGGGTGACAATGACTCCCAGATCGTGAAACCTCGGTTAGCCTCACCGACGATGGGCGCGGCGGCGGTAGTTGTCATAGGGTTGCTGGGAGGGGCGGTGGCCGCCGTCCAGAGCCAAATGATGGGGGCCCTGGAGCAGAGAGTGGGAATAGTGGCCGGGACGGCTGCGAATTTCGTGGTCGGCGCCGCGGCCATGGCCCTGCTGTTGCTGGCCGTCAGGGGGCCGTCGCCGGCCGAGTGGCAGGGGGTTCCCCCCTATCTATTCCTGGCGGGGATCGCCGGGATACTCATCATCGGCAGCATCGCCTTCACGGTCGCCAGGGTGGGAGTGCTGGCAGGCTCGATGCTCCTGGTCACCGCCCAGTTGACCGGCGGGACGATCATCGACCACTTCGGGTGGATGGGAGCATCGGTCCGGGAACTCTCTTTGAGCAAGCTCCTGGGGATCATGTTCCTGGTGCTGGGCGCCCGCCTGGTGCTGCGCTGAGGGCGGCTCGGTTCAGAGAACTATCAGGCTGAGCGCCACCACCGAGAGAGCCAGTCCCATCATGCGTTGGGGGGAGATTTTCTGTTTGTCGACGATCCGGGCCAGGACGGCGACCACTACCGGATAGAACGAGGAGGCAACCGCAACCAGGCCGAACGGGCCGATCTGGACAGCAAGCAGGTAGGTCAGGTTGGCGAGGACGGAGCCTCCGGCAACCAGCGCCAGCGTCCGGGCCTTGGGCGACAGGGACAGGGGGACCCGTCTGAGCGCGACGAGAACCGCCACCGACACCAGCCCTCCCAGCTTGATGCCGACCAGGGGCCACAGTCCGGCATCCGAAGAGATTTGGGCCACTCCGATAAAGAACACCGAGAAGGTCAGTCCGGCGGCGAACCCGAACTTCGCCATGGCAGGGCCGACCGACCGGCTCCGTGTGTGGACGGTGAGCCACAGGGCGGGCATGGCGACCAGGACGCCCAGCCAGGACACCAGGGCGTGACGCTCTCCCATCGCCACCCCGAACAGGAAGGGGACCAGCCCCAGGGTGACCGCCGACACCGGGGCCACCACCGCCATCCTCCCTTTCGCCAGCCCAAGAAAATAGAAGACCACGCCGGCGACCGCAGCCACTCCGCTGACCAATCCCCATGCGACGTCGGCACGGGTCACGGTGGCGCCCACCGCCAGATGGTGGACGGCCGCTATCAGGAAGGCCAGTCCCAGGCCCGCCACGTTGGACCAAACCGCAACCGCCAGCACCGGGGCCCGTCGGGTGGCCATACCCCCGGCGAAGTCGAACACCCCGTAGAAGACGGAGGTAAGAACTGCCAGCAGGAACGCCATCTACGGTCAACTAACTGCCAAGATCACCGGGATATTAGCACTAAGGAGAGCACCGTGAGCGCCAGTCCCAGGAGCCGATGCGACGAGAGCCTTTCCTTCTCCACCATCCGGGCCAGCAGGGCAATCACCACCGGATAGAAGGTGGAGACCACCGTGACCAGGCCGAACGGTCCGATTCTCACCGCCATCAGGTAGGTGACGTTGGCGAGGATGTCACCGCCTGCGATAACAGTCGGCAAACGCGCTCCCCGGGGGAGCCTGGGAGAGGCTCGGCGGGTGAAGAGGGTCCGGCTGAACACCAGGACCGTCAATAGGGTCAGACCCCCTATTCGCATGGCTACCAGAGGCCACAGGCCCGACTCGGGAGAGGTCTGGGCAATGGCCACCAGGACCACCGAGAAGGTCACCCCGGCGGCAACGCCGTACAGGGCCTTGCCGGGACGGTTCTGCGAGGACCCCTTGTGGACCGAGAGCCATAGAGCGGGCATGGCGACCAGGACGCCGAGCCATGCCACCAGCGGGTAGCGTTCTCCCATCGCCACTCCGAACAGGAACGGGACCAACGCCAAGGTGACCGCCGACACCGGCGCCACCACCGCCATCTGACCCCTGGCCATTCCCTGAAAATAGATGGCCAAACCGGTCACCCCGGCCACTCCGCTCCCCACGCCCCAGGCCAAATCGGCCATAGTGACCGACGCGGCTGTCACCTGGTGGCCGATCACAGCCACCAGGATGGCTATGGCGAGCCCCACAACGTTGGCCCAGAGAGTCACCCCCAGCACATGGGCCCGGCGGGTGGCCAGGGCTCCGGAGAAGTCGCACACCCCGTATATAAGGGAACTCAGTCCCGCCAGCAGGAGAGCCATGATGCTCCGGAGAACCGAGACAGGTGGTCAAGACACATACAGGTAACGCCCGGCCGCCGGGACAGGCCGAGCGGAGATTAGCACGGCGGGAGACGCTCTGACCAAGAGGCCCGATGTCCGAACGGTCGGCGGGATCGCGCCCCCGCCGAGCGGACCGGCCGAGGACGGGCGTTAGTGTCTTGAGGCGGATGCGAAACGATCGACGCACCATTTTCGGTTGGGCGATGTACGACTGGGCCAACTCGGCCTTTGTGGTGGTGGCGGTCGGGATTCTGCCCGCCTATTTCGGATCGTACATCGTCCCCGAACAAGGATGGATGGGGTTGAGCGCCGAGTCCCTATGGGGATACATGGTCGGGTTGATCTCCCTGGCCCTGTTTCTGATCACGCCGGTGCTCGGAGCCATAGCCGACTACAGCGCGCGGAGGCTCTTCTTCCTCCGGGCGTTCGCCTACGGAGGAGCCGTGTTCGCCACCTGCTTCGCGTTCGTCTCCACCGGCGCCGTCGTGGCGGCCATCCTTGTCTTCCTGGCCTCTCACTTCGGACTTGCCGCAGCCAACGTGTTCTACGACGGCATCCTTCCCCTCATCACCACCGACGACACCATCGATCGGGTCAGTTCCAAGGGCTACGCCCTCGGGTACATAGGGGGCGGCATCTACCTTCTGTTCGCCATGGGGTTCATCTTCTACTCGGACACACTCGGCGTCGACGAAGCGCTGGCGGCCCGCCTGGCCATCGGCGGAACGGGAGTATGGTGGTCGGCCTTCTCGTGGTACGCCTTCCGCCGTTTGCGGGAGGTAGGTGCGGCACGGGGGCCGCCCGTGGCCGGACCACGCGAGAGTCGGTTCCTGGCCTACCTTCGCCTGGGTTTCAAACGAACGTGGCGGACCTGCGTCAGCCTGTCGGGCCACAAACACCTTCTGCTGTTCGTGATCGCATACATGTTCTACATCGACGGGGTTCAGACCGTTATCAGCATCTCCGCCATCTATGCCTCCGAGACCCTGGAAATCAGCACAGCTTTCATCGCTCTTGTCCTGCTGGTGGTGCAGTTCATGGCCTTCTTCGGCGCCCTCCTCTTCGGGCGGCTCTCCGACAGGATCGGTCCGAAACGCTCCATCTCCCTGGCGTTGGTGGTATGGACCGGGGTGTTGGTGTTCGCCTACTACCTGCCGGTTGGGCAGAACTATCCGCTCCTGGCGGTGGGAATGGTGATCGGCATGGTGATGGGAGGCACCCAGGCGCTCAGCCGCAGCGTCTACGGTTCGATAATCCCCGAGCAGGCTTCGGCCCAGTTCTTCGGCTTCTTCGCGGTGTTCACCAAGTTCTCCGCCATATGGGGGCCGATCATCTTCGCCACCTTCAGGGAGGTGACCGGCTCCAGCCGGCCGGCGGTGTTGTCGTTGGTCTCGTTCTTCGTGGTGGGACTCATTCTGTTGAGCTTCGTCGACATCCAAAAAGCCCGGGACCGCCGCTCGGAGTGGATCGTCTAGGACAAGCCAACCCCTCCCCCGGCGACGCATTCGAGTCAGTTGAGGGCCATCCCCGTGTCGCTGTCGAAGAAGTGCAGTTTGGAGACGTCCACAACCAACCGGATGCGCTCGCCTCCGCGGGGCGCCAAGTCGGGATTGACCCGGGCGACGAATTTGGTGCTGTCTCCCAACGAGGAGACGTCGGTTCCCTCGTCTTCGAGGAGTTCGCGGATGTCGGGGGTGATGACCGGAGGCGCAGGCTTCGTGAAGTGCACGTAAGCCTCGGACCCCAACTGCTCCACCAGATCCGCGCCCACGCTTATACCGGCCATGCCGTCGGCGCCCGAAACCGCCGAAGAGATCTCGAACGCCTCGGGCCTGATGCCCACCACCAACCGGGTTCCGGCGTGGGAAGCCAAACGGGGATGGTTGGAAAGCACCGCCCTGTTCAGGGGAATCTCCTCATCAGCGAAGGAGAGGGAACCGTCGGCGCCGTTGGTTCCGATGGTCCCGTACACGAAGTTCATGGAGGGGGACCCGATGAATCCCGCCACGAACAGGTTGGCGGGATGGTCATAGAGAACCCGGGGAGTGTCGATCTGCTGGAGGTTGGTCTGGCGCTCACCGGCTTTGCGAAGGACCGCCACCCGATCCCCCATGGTCATAGCCTCCACCTGGTCGTGGGTTACGTAGAGTGTGGTGGTCTTCAGCCGGTTGTGGAGAAGTCCCAGTTCCGAACGCATCTGGACCCGGAGCTTGGCGTCAAGGTTGGACAGGGGCTCATCCATGAGAAAGGCGACCGGTTCTCGCACGATCGCCCTGCCCATCGCCACCCGCTGTCTCTGCCCTCCCGATAGGGACTTGGGCTTTCTGTCCATCAATTCCGAGATCTCCAGGATCGCCGCTGCCTCGTCCACCCTGCGTCTGATCTCGTCGCGGGGCATGCGGCGCATCTTCAAACCGAACGCCATGTTGTCGAACACGCTCATATGGGGATAGAGGGCATAGTTCTGGAAGACCATGGCGATGTCGCGGTCCTTGGGCGACACATCGTTCACCACCTTCTCGCCGATCCGCAGGACCCCCTCGGTGACCTCCTCCAATCCGGCCACCATGCGCAGGAGGGTTGACTTGCCGCACCCGGAAGGGCCGACCAGCACCACGAATTCCCCGTCCGCAACGTCAAGGCTGACATCGGTTATCGCCCGGGTCCCTCCCGGATAGACCTTTCCGACGCTGTCAAAGGTGATCGAGGACAAGTTGCGCTGCTCTCCAGGGGCCGATGGGATTCGCTCCTAACTGTAGCCTACCCATCGTCGGGGTAGCTTCCCAGGGGGTGGACATGTGACGCCGGGGCGCCGGAACCGGGCCCTGTATGGCGGTTTCACTTCCAGATCAGCAGGCCTGCGTCCACCAGCGCCACCACCGCGGTTCCAGCCACCGCCACTCCGGTGGCGATCAGCCAGGATGCTCGGCGGATGGGGACCCCGAAGACGTAGGCGGCCAGCACTCCGCTCCACCCTCCGGTGAGGGGCAGCGGGATTGAGACCACCACCAGCAGAGCCACGTCCCGGAGTCGGACGAACCGGGCGCTGTGCCGGCGGCGGGTGTGTGCGTAGAGTCGGTCCAGCACCCGTCGGAGCCAGGCCAGGCGGTGGAGCGTGCAGTATCTGTCCACCACCCCCAGCAGCCAGAAGACCAGCGGCAGCGGAGCCAGGTTGCCGACCACCGCCCAGACCCAGGTGGATAGAGATCCCATCTCCAGCACGAGCCTCCCAAAGGGGACGCCTCCCCTCAGTTCCACTATGGGAAGCGCCGAGATCAACGCCACCGCCACCGGGTCGGCCACCCCCCAGCCGTCGAGCAGTTCGACCAGGAACTCCCGCACCGGCGGTTAGCGGTAGGCGGTGCGGCTGGAGGACGCCGGTACGGCCACTATCACCAGCGGGACGGTGACATTCTTGAGGATGAAGGACATCCCGTAGCCGAAGAACGGACGGTTGGTGAGGGGCCGGTTCGCGGCGCCCACCACCAGCAGGTCCCAGTCCTCCGAGTTGGCGGTGTTGCTGAGCTCCCCCTCGGGTTGGGCCACCGGCCGGACGTCGGCCTGGACCCTGGCGCCCAGACGCCGGCCGTATTCCACCGACTCCTCCACCAGGTCGTGGCCCGCCTTGAAGTTCTGTGCGCTGGCCGTCATGTCGAAGTAGTAGGGACCGTCCGCGGTCTCGTTGATCAGATGCAGCGCGAACGCCATACCGTCGTTGTGGGCGGCCAGGGAGTAAGCCACCTCCGCAGCAGCGCGCGAGGCCGCGTTGGTCTCCACCGAAAGCAGGACTCTTCGCACCGGGCCTATAGGGTCGGTAAGTCCGTCGGGAGGTTCGGGGTATCGGAAAATCAGGGCGGGAAGCTCCAGGCGGGCCAGTACGCGGTCGATCACAGTCGAGAACACTTCGGTCTCTCCGGTTTGCTCCGCGGCGCCCAAGACGACCAGGTCATATCCGAGATCCGCTTCTTTGAGGATCGCATCCGCAGGATCACGCTCCCGCCTCCTGATCAGGCGGTGCTCTTCGCCTTCCAAAGCCCTGATCGCCGCCTCGGGGCCGGTCTCCGCTTTGACCTCCTTTCCGACCAGGCGCTTCCACCATCCTCCCGAAGATCCGCTGACCTCCAGAACCGTCACCTCAGCGTCACTGAACAGGCGTCCGATCTGAGCGGCGGCAAAGACGGTGTTCAAGCCGCCCCGGGTGGGGAGGAGGATGCGTTGGGACCCGAGTATGTGCGCCTGGGAGCGTATGGCCTCCGACTCCAGCCGGGCCTTCTCCTCCCCTTCTGCCTCCATTCCCCGAACCGATGCCTTGAGCAGCACCGGAGCCAGGAGCGAGGTGACGATGGCGGCCAGCACGATCACCGTGTACCCGGTGTCGGACAGCACCCCCAGGCTGAGACCCACCAAGGCCACCACGATTCCCATGGCCCCCAGCGCCGAAAGGCCCGACCCGAGCGCCAGGGACTCCTTGACGGTGAGGCCCGCCCGGCGGGCGCCCACCAGGGTACCGAACATCTTGGCCGCCACCGCCAGCACGATGAGCGCCACCGTCCAGATGACGGCGCTGGGCGACGCCAGGAGAGAGATGTCCACCCTAAGCCCGCTGAAAGCGAAGAACACCGGAGCGAAGAACGAGTCGGTGATCGTCTCCAGGACGTGGCGGACCTCCACCATCTGGTATCGGAGCGTGGCGAGGATGATCCCGACGATGAATGCCCCCAGGATGGCTTCGAGCCCCAGGGCATGGGTGACCGCGCCTCCGGCGATGGCCGCCACCAGTCCCACCGTGAGAGCCGCCTCCAGGTTCGCTCCCCCTCGCAGGGCAAGGCGCATCGCCTGATTGAGCAGCCACCTCCCCGCCGTTGCCGCCAGGCCCACGAACACGACCAGGCCACCCAGCGCGGTGAGCAGCTGAGCAGGTTCGAAGCCTTCTTGCGCTATGCCGGCCAACCCCGCCAGGATCAGCCATCCCACCGAATCCATGGTCATGCTCACCGCCAGCGTCACCTGGCCGAAGTTGCGTCGCAGCATGCCCAGGTCCAGGAGGATCTTCGCAACCACCGGAAGAGCCGCCACCGACAGGGCCAGCGCCATGAAGGCCGCGTACAGGCCGCGCCCGGCGGTCCCCTCGAAGGAAGAGGGCGTCAAGAGAGCCACCAGCCCGACCGCCACCAGGGGGACGAACAGAGCCCCGGCGGAGACGTTCAGGGCCGCCCGGCGGAGACGGGAGATGATTCCCAGGTCGGTTTCATAGCCGATCACCACCAGCACCATGATCACCGCCAGCCATGCCACCCCGTAGAGGACCGACCCCACGGTTGCGTCCGAGAAGATCCAATCGTAAGTGTCCGGGTACACCTGGCCCAGCACGCTGGGGCCGATCACCACCCCGCCCAGGAGCTGGCCTACCACCGGAGGCTGCCCGAGCTTGTTGGCCACTCCCCCGAGGAAGCGGGCGGCGCCCACCAGCAGCGCCAATTGCACCAGGAATAGAAAGACCTGATGCTCGTCCAACAGGCTCGAGGCCGCTGGTTGATCGGCCGCAAATACGAGTGTCATTCCCTCGGTAACAATACAGATTTCACACCGAGAACCTGACTTGCAGGACGTCGCCCGACTGCACGGGATAGTCTCGGCCCTCCACCCGGACCACGCCCCGGGCGCGGGCCGCATCCCAGCCTCCCGCTTCGATCACCGCCCGGGCGGTACCCACCTCCGCCCTGATGAATCCTCGCTCCATGTCGGAGTGGACCTTGCCGGCCGCCTGGCGGGCATTAGAACCCACCGGCGTGATCCAGGCCCGGGTCTCCCTGGAATTGGAGGTGTAGAAGGTGCACATCGCCAGGGTGTCCAGCACCGCGAAGGAGATGGCGGCTGCTGCTCCCCTGCCCAGCCCGAAGGCCTGCAGCATCTCGGCCCGGTCAGGCTCATCCAGCATGGCGGCCTCCGCTTCGAGCCGGAGCGTCATGGTCAAAACCGGGTCACCGGCGGGGACCGCCCCCTCCACCGGGTTCGGGCCTTCCTCCACCTGCTCCTCGTCGACGTTGACCACCCAGATGACCGGTTTGAGGGTGAGGGGTGCGAAGTCCGCCAGGGCTTTCCGTTCGAGATCCGACCATCGCCTCTCTCTCAGGAGGTCTCCGTCACCGGAGATCTCCGCCGCCCGACCGACCGTCTCATAGGCAGCCCGCCGCTCGGGTCGGGAGGTGGCTTGGTTGCGAAGGCGAAGAAGCGAACCTTCGAACATCTGGGCGTCGCTGATGGCCATAGCGAGCAACACCTCCTCGGCCTGGGCCCGTGGATCGGTCCCCGACCCGCCGTGGGGCACGGAGGGGTCCTCGAAAGCGCGGAGCACCACCACCATGCAGTCGGCCTGGCGGAGTTTTCCCACCGTCCGGGCGTCGAGGTCGCCACCGGGTTCCTGGAGGGGAGGACCGTCGGTCACCTCCAGGGTTGCCGGGGTGATGCGAGCCGAGCCCTCCAGGCGGCCCAGTTCCTGGAGAATCGGGTCGACGATGGGGGTGACGGCGAGCCTGGCCTCGGTGGTTGAGAAGGGGAAAGGGGCGATTCCTCCCGGGCGGGCTGTAAGAGCCGCAAAGAGCGAGGTCTTTCCGGTATTGGCCAGGCCGGTGATTCCCAGGGTTGCCATCGGGTAACGAGAGTAGAACCGGCCCCTTCGCCAACACCGCCTTTCGGGGCGAAGACTGGTGGAATGACCTCGCATATCCACGCCGACCTGCCAGAATCGGGGCCAATGAGAACGGTGGTGATTACCGGTGGGACCAGTTGGCTTGGACAGGCGCTCGCCGAGAGGCTGTTGAGCGACGAGCGTCACCGCCTGGCGTTGACTTACCTCAGACCGGTTGAGGCCGACCGCTTCGAGGACAGCTTCGGGACCCACCACCCCCGGATCATCCTGCGTCGGGTCGATGTGACCGACGCTCATGCCGTGGAGAGGTTCCTGGCTGAGGTGGAATCACGATGGGGAACGATCTCCGGACTGGCTTGCGTTGCCGAAAGCTGGGCGGGGGGGACAACGGTCGAGCAGACTTCGGATCTGCGCCTCGAGAGGATGCTGGACGCCAACCTGCGCTCCACCTTCACGATGGTCCGGGCCGCCCTCCCCTATCTTCGCAGCGCCGACTGGGCCCGGGTGGTGCTGACCGCCAGCCGGGCCGCCTTCGACACGCCTCCAGACCAGGCCGCGTTCAACATCGCCAAGGCGGGGGTGGTGGCCCTGGGCCGCAGTTTGGCCGCCGAGTTGGTGAAGACCGAGGTTTCGGTTTCGGTGTTGTCCCCGTCGGTCATCGACACTCCGGTGTCCCGGGAGGCCATGCCAGACGCCGATCACAGCCTGTGGCCGACTCCCGATGAAGTCGCCCGTGTTGCGGAGTTCCTGTTGAGCAGGGAGGCATGGTTGTTGAACGGCGCCGAGGTGCCGGTATAGCCATTATCCTCTCCGACTATGCAGTCTGATCAAACCCTGCGTCCCGATCTGGTGGAAGCCGGGGAGGCCGGCGGGGATGCCGAGGAGTCGGGCTCTGATCAGGAGGTCACCGAGCCCGGCAAGCTGATCAGGATCGCCACTATGACCAGGTCGATTCTCGAGGAGGTACGGGCCGCCACTCCCGACGAGGCCGGGAGGGAACTCATCTCCAAAATCCATGATCGCTCGCTCGATGAACTCCGGGATGTGCTGAGCGAGGAATTGCTGACCGAGTTCGACCGTATGTTCGAGCCGCTGCTGGGAGATGACCCGCCCACGTCGTCGGAGGTGCGTATCGCCCAGGCCCAGCTGATCGGGTGGCTGGAAGGGCTGTTCCAGGGCATACAGGCCAGCCTGGTGACCAGACAGATGATGGCCCAGGCGCAGGCCGCACAGCGGGCCAAGCTGAAGGCGGGCCGCCCCGAACCCGAAGACCGGCCGGCGACCGGACTTTATCTCTGAGGAACACACCGTGACGCCTCTCCGGGTTGCGGTCATCGGGGGAGGCATTGCCGGCGCCGGCGCCGCTTTCTATCTGGCGGAGCGGGCCGAGGTGGTGCTGCTGGAAGCCGAGCCCACCCTTGCCTATCACACCACCGGGCGCTCCGCCGCCCTCCTGTTCGAGTCTTACGGATCGCCGGGAATCCGTCCCCTGACCTCGGCCAGCCGCGCCTTTTTCGACGATCCTCCCCCGGGTTTGGCCGACTTTCCGTTCCTGTCGCCGAGAGGCGGGATGCTGGTGGGCACAGAACAGCAGATCGGGGCGCTCGAGCAATGGGAAGCCGATGCGAGACGTCAGGGTGCGTGGGTGGAGTTGCTGGACACCGACCAAGCGCGTCGGATCTGTCCGGCGCTTCGCCCGGATATGCTCGCCGGCGCGGTGTGGGAACCCGGAGCGGCCGACATAGACGTGGCTGCGGTCCACCAGGCCTTTGTGCGGGGCGCCCGGCGGCGGGGCGCCGAAATCCGGGTCTCCTCACCGGTCACGGCAATGGAGAAGACCGACGGTGGATGGAGGCTTTGGGCAGGGGATGAGGCCCTCACAGCCCAGGTGGTTGTCAATGCGGCCGGGGCGTGGGGGGATGAGATCGCCCGGATGGCAGGCCTCGACCCGATGGGCATCACTCCCATGCGCCGGACCGTCTTCATGGCTCCCGGGTCTGACGAGTACAGGTCATGGCCGCTGGTGGCCGGCGTGGGGATGGGCTGGTACTTCAAGCCGGACGGGATCCAACTGCTCTGTTCCCTGTCGGAGGAGAACCCGTCTGCTCCTTGCGACGCCCGTCCCGAGCCGCTCGACATCGCCTTGGCGATTGAGCGTATCAATCATGCCACGACGCTTCGGATTCGATCGGTCCGATCCTCTTGGACGGGGCTGCGGACCTTCGCACGGGACCGAGAGATGGTGATAGGCTTCGATCCCCGGGCAGAGGGCTTTTTCTGGCTGGTGGGCCAGGGAGGGACCGGGATCCAGACCTCCCCGGCCGCAGGCGAGTTGACCGCGTCCCTGGTGCTGGACTCGGAGGTCTCCACCAGGCTGATCGACCACGGGTTCGACGCGGCGGTCGTTTCCCCGGGTCGGTTTCTGTGATGCCGACCGTCAGGGCCATCTGGAGGACGCGCCTCCGGGCCGGACCGCGGGTCGCTGGGTGGGCCGTGTAATGTCCCAGACCTCTCTGCTCCGCACCTTCATTTCCTCCCCGCAGAATCCCCGTGTCAAGGCTCTGGTGCGCCTTCGCACCCGACGGGAGCGGGAGAGGAAGTCGACATTCCTGGTGGAGGGATACCGGGAGTTGCGAAGGGCGCTGGCCTGGAAGAGTCACCTGGTGGCGGTGTACTGCTGCCCGCCGCTCTATCTGGGTGACAACGAGGAGAAGCTTCTCTCGGAGGCCGCACAGGCGGCCGAAGTGGTGGAGATGTCGGAAGCTGCATTCCGGAAGGTCGCCTACCGCGATCGTCCCGAGGGCCTGCTGGCGGTGCTCAGCCAACCCCCGCTTCCGCTGTCCCGACTCCGGTTGGGCGCCGCGCCCCTCGTCCTGGTTGTGGAGTCGGTCGAGAAGCCCGGAAACCTGGGGGCGATGCTCCGGACGGCCGAAGCTGCGGGAGCGGATGCTGTGGTGGTGGCCGACCCGGCGACCGATGTCTTCAATCCCAATGTGGTTCGAGCCTCGTTGGGTTCTCTCTTCACCGTGCCGCTGGCGGTGGCGGAGGGCCGGGAGGCGCTGGAGTGGCTCCGCGGGGAAGACCTCCGGGTGATAGCCGCCACTCCTGCCGCTCCGGAGCCATGCTGGAAAACCGATCTTTCGGGTAGGGTGGCCCTTGTGGTCGGCCCCGAACAGTATGGCCTGTCGGACCTCTGGCTGGAGGGCGCCGACCACACAGTGTCCATCCCCATGTCGGGGACCGTCGACTCCCTCAACGCCGGATCGGCTGCGGCCGTACTGCTGTTCGAGGCCCGCCGCCAACGATCAGAGGGCTGACCCTCCCGTCGTCCCGGTCGCGCCGACAGGTTTGATCACCTGGCGGATCGGTGGTTCTCAATCAAGGGACCCCGAGGCGGCACAAGCAGTGGCTTCGATCGCTTCCCGCAGGGTGAATCGCCCCTCATACAGCGCCCTTCCCACGATCACGGCCTCGCATCCCAAGGCCGCCACCGCCCTGAGGTCGGAGAGAGCGCCCACTCCACCCGAGGCGATCACCGCCATGTCGGAGAGTTCTCCCACCTGTGCCAGCAGGTCGAGGTCCGGACCCTCCATGGCCCCGTCCCGCTCGATACCGGTCACCAGCAGCCTCACCACTCCCGCCTGGCGCAGTCCTGTCAGGGTCTGGGGGACCGAGCGTCCTGCGTCCAGCCACCCGGCCCCTCGCGCCCGGCCCGCTCGCACGTCGAGAGCAGCCACCACTCGCTCCACTTCCCCCACTTCCCCCAGGGCGGCCGGGTTCCACACCGCAGCGGTTCCCATCACCACCCTCCGGGCGCCCGCCGCCAGGGCGGCACGGGCGGAGTCGACGGTTCGGATCCCCCCACCCACCTGAAACGGTATTCCGGCCTCGCTCATCTCCTTCCAGATGCGCCGGTCCGGATCACCCGTCTTGGCGCCGGAGAGGTCCACCACATGCACCAGGTCGGCGCCCTGTTTCAGCCATTCGCCCGCCACGTTGACCGGGTCGTCCGCGTAGCGGGTCACCTTGCGGTAGTCGCCGTGCAGCAACCTGACCACCCTCTGCTCCAGAATGTCCACGGCGGGGATTATCTGCATCTCAGAGCGCCCTCCTGGCGAAGATCAAAACCGAGTTTGCGCTAGCGCGCTAGTGTGCTATTATGCTAGCACGCTAACTGCCAACCCTGGACAGTATATGACAGTCGACAGATCATGGCGCGACCCGGACACCCGGGCGCTCTTCTCCGCGGTGCTGACACTGGAGACGGTGGACGAAGCCGCCATCTTCTTCCGGGATCTCTGCACCCGCAAGGAGATATCGGACCTGAGCCAGCGATGGGCGGTTGTCCGCCAACTCGACCGGGGACTCCCCTACCGGCAGATCTCGGAGGTCACCGGCGCCGCCACCGCCACCATAACCCGCATCAACCAGTGGTTGCGGCACGGCACCGGCGGGTATCGCCTGGCGCTCTCCCGGATCCAATCGACACCTGACGGAATGACCCGATGAACAAGAGCGCCCTCACCCTGGCAATACCCAACAAGGGTCGCCTCCGCGAACCGTCCCTCCGGCTCCTCAAGAGCGCCGGGATGTCCTTCGAAGTGACCGACCGGGCTCTCTCCCTGCGGGTCCGCAATGTCGACGTGGACCTGGTGCTGGTCCGAACAGAGGACATACCGGGAATGCTGATCGAAGGTGTGGCCGACGTCGGGATAACCGGGCTGGATCTCATGGAGGAGTCCGATCCGGACGGCTCCCTGGCGCCGCTTGTCAAACTGGACTTCGGGTTCTGTCGTCTGGCGGCGGCGGTGCCCAACGCCTCTTCCATCGACTCCTTGGAAGACCTGAGGGGACTCCGGGTCGCCACCTCTCATCCCCGGACCACCGCCCGGTTCCTCTCGCGTCGTGGCATCCCCGCCTCTGTGGTGGCCCTGAAAGGATCGGTGGAGGCCGCCACCAAGATCGCCCTGGCCGACGCGGTGGTAGACCTGGTCTCGACAGGGTCCACTCTCAGGCTCAACGGACTGCGGGACATCGGCGTTCTCCTCGAGTCCCAGGCAGTCCTGGCAGGCCTCCCCCAGGTGAGGGGCCGCCGGCTTGTCCGCCAGTTGGTGACCGCGGTGCGGGCGGTCACCGCCGGGCGCCGCAAGCGTTATCTGCTTCTCAACACCTCCGTCGACAAAACTGCCGAGATCAGCCGGTTGATGCCCGGACTCTCGGCTCCCACCATCGTCCCGTTGGACGACTCGGAGATGGTGGCTATGCACTCGGTGGTGGACGCCTCGGACCTCTGGGACCTCCTCCCCCGACTCGAAGATGCGGGCGGGAAGGGAATCCTGGTGCTTGACATAGGGCAACTCATCCCGTGAACGCCGTCTCTCCACCTCGTCTGCGCCAGGTGCTCCTGGGAGAACTCACCGAAGCCGAGTCGACCGAGTTGTGCCGACGCAGCGCGGTGCCCGACCCCGAGGTGCGGAGGATCGCACGGGCAATCTGCGAGGAAATAAGGAACGAGGGAGACCGGGCCATGGCGCGTGTGGACGCCCGGCATGGCGGGGGGTACTTCCCGGTGACCCAAGCCGAGTTGGAGCGGGCCGCCGACCGGATCCCGGAGGTGACCGCCGCCCTGGAGGAAGCCAAGGATCGTATCGCGGCGTTCCACCGTCCCCAGATCCCTTCGGACATACACCGCGAAGATGTTCGGGGCATCGCCATCACCCGGCGGTGGTCCCCCCTCGGACGGGTCGGCGCCTACGTTCCCGGCGGCAAGGCCGCCTACCCTTCCACCGTCCTGATGACAGTGGTCCCGGCCAAGGTGGCCGGGGTGAGAGAGGTGGTGGTCGCCACCCCGGCCGGCGACGACGGGAAGGTCAACCGGGCGACCCTGGCGGCCTGCTGGGTGGCGGGCGCCGACGAGGTGTGGGCCATGGGAGGCGCCGGCGCCGTTGCGACCCTCGCCTACGGAACCGAACAGGTCAAGCGGGTGGACAAGATCGTCGGACCGGGCAGTCAATGGGTAACGGCGGCCAAGTTGGCAGTGTTCGGCGATTGCGGAATCGACCTCCCGGCAGGCCCCTCGGAAGTACTGGTTCTGGCCGACGACTCGGCCGATCCGGCGCTGGTGGCCGCCGATTTGCTCTGCCAGGCCGAGCACGGGCCTGACTCCCCCGCCGTCCTGGTCACCACCGACCCGACCCTCCCCTCCCGCGTGGAGGAGGCGCTGGAGGAGCAGTTGGTCTTCCTCGAGCGTCGGGAGATCCTCGCCGAAGCTCTTTCCAACCACGGCATGACGGTGATCGCTTCGGACATGACCCAAGCGCTTTCCTTCACCAATCGATACGCGGCCGAGCACGTCTCCCTTCTCACCGGTGACACCGAGACCCACGCCAAGGAGATCACCGCCGCCGGTTCCGTTTACATCGGTCGCTGGTCGGTGGAGTCGGCAGGTGACTATGCAACCGGCGCCAATCATGTGCTGCCCACCGGAGGCCTGGCCGCCTGTTACGGTCCGCTATCGGTGGACGACTTCGGTTCCTGGCGTCAGGAGCAACGCCTGACCCGCGAAGGCTTGGCCGATATTCTCCCCATCATCACCCGACTGGCCGATGTGGAAGGCTTCACCGCCCACCGCCGGGCCGCAGAGCTACGGTTCAGCACGGAAGGAGCAGCATGAAGAGAACCGCACACCTGAGCCGGGAGACCAAGGAGACCTCGGTGGAAGTCACCCTCGACCTGGACGGATCCGGCCAGGCCCAAGTCTCCACCGGAGTGGGTTTCTTCGATCATCTCGTCGCGTCCCTGGCCCACCACGCGCTTTTCGACCTGACGGTCACCACCCGTGGCGACCTGGAAGTCGACGATCATCACACGGTGGAGGACACCGCCCTGGTGCTCGGATCGGCCATTGCCGAGGCATTGGGAGACCGTGCGGGCATCAACCGCTTTGGCGACGCGGCGGTTCCCATGGACGAGGCCTTGGGCAAGGCGGCGGTGGATGTGGGAGGCCGGCCCTACGCGGTGGTGGACCTTCCTCTCCGCAACCCGACCATCGGAAACCTGACCACCCAGAACCTTCCTCATGCGATCGAGGCTCTGGCGCGGACCGCAGGTATCTCCCTCCACCTGAGCTCGATAGGTCGAAACGACCACCATCAGGCTGAGGCTGCCGTCAAGGCTCTGGCCCGGGCCCTTCGCCAAGCGGTGGCGCGCGATCCCAGACGGGTGGGGGTGGCCTCCACCAAGGGCGCCACTTGACCCGAATCGCCGTGGTCGACCATGGCGCGGGAAACCTGGTCTCCATCACCCAGGGACTCCAGAGGGTGGGGGCGGAGACGGTGCTGGCCACCGGGCCGCACCAACTCGATGACGCTGACGGCGTGGTGCTTCCCGGGGTGGGAACCCCCGGCGCCGCCATGAAACGCCTGCAGCAGGCAGGCTTCGTCGAACCCCTGGTCGGCTGGCCGGGCCCTCTCCTGGGTATATGTGTAGGCCTTCAATTGTTCTTCGATGCCAGTTCCGAGGACGACAGCGCCTGCCTGGGGCTGATGGCGGGCAGGGTGGAGCGATTGCGGGAGACTCCTCGCCTTCCCCACATCGGGTGGAACGATGTGCTGATCACTGCCCAAGACCCTTTGTGGGAGGGCCTCCCGGACCACCCCACCTTCTACTTTGTGCACTCCTACGCGCCCGCGCCCGCCGACCCGGGCCTGGTGATCGGCGAGGCCGGCTACGGCCCCCGGTTCTGTGTGGCGGTAAGGGACGGGCCTCGGGTGGGGGTCCAGTTCCATCCCGAGCGGTCCGGCGCCAACGGCCTGCGGGTGCTCTCCAACTTCCTGGCGGAGTGCCGGACCGGGTCGGAGGCCCGCTGATGCTCCGCAAGAGAATCATTCCCTGCCTGGACGTGGCGGACGGCCGGGTGGTGAAGGGAGTCAACTTCGTCAACCTCACCGATGAGGGGGATCCGATCGAGTTGGCCGCCCGGTATGCGTCCGAGGGAGCCGACGAGATCTGCTACCTGGACATCGCCGCCGCTCCGGAGAACCGCGACACCATGTGGGATGTGGTGAGACGGACCGCCTCGGAGGTGTTCATCCCTCTCACGGTGGGTGGAGGGATCCGCTCCCCCGAGGACATGAAGTCGGCCCTGCGGGCCGGGGCCGACAAGGTGAGCATCAACACCGCCGCGGTGCGTCGCCCCGAACTCCTCCGGGAGTGCCGCCGTCGCTTCGGTCGCCAGTGCGTGGTGCTGGCCATCGATGCCCGGCGTCGCCCCGAGGGAGGATTCGAAGTGGTGGTCGTGGGCGGCAGAGAACCGATAGGCTGGGATGCGGTGGAGTGGGCGCGCCGGGGCGTTGAACTGGGCGCAGGCGAGATTCTCCTCACCTCCATGGACCGGGACGGGACAAAAGACGGCTACGACCTGGAGTTGACCTCTGCGGTCACCTCCGCCGTGGAGGTGCCGGTGATAGCCTCGGGAGGAGCCGGCGCCACCCGGCACTGTGTGGAAGCATGCCTGCAGGCCGGCGCCGAGGCGGTGCTGGCGGCTTCTATTTTCCACCGCAAGGAGATCGAGATCTCCGAGGTGAAGCGCGCCATGGCCCGGGCCGGCGTGCCGGTGCGCCTGTAATGAGCGGCGTGACCGCACCCCCGCCCGGTGATCTCAACTGGAGTGCCGACGGGCTGATCCCCGGGGTGGTGCAGGACGCCCGAACAGGCCAGGTGCTGATGGTTGCATACCTGAACCGGGAGTCGTACGCCGCAACGCTGGAAAGCGGCTACGCCCACTTCTGGTCCCGGTCCCGCCAGGAACTCTGGTTCAAGGGCGCCACAAGCGGCGCCACCCTGGAGGTGGTGACCATCAGCGCGGACTGCGACGCCGACACGCTCTTGATCACCGCCCGCCCGGCCGGACCCGCTTGTCACCGCCACACCACCACCTGCTTCGACAACGCCCCTCCCGGAGAGGGATTCCGGTGGCTGGAGCAACTCTGGGATGTGATCGCCTCCCGCGCGGCCGAGCGACCTGCCGGGTCCTACACCACCCGGCTTCTTGAAGGCGGGGTGGACCTGGCGGGCCGGAAGCTGATGGAGGAAGCCACCGAGGTGCTGATGGCTGCCCGAGATCACGCACGAGGGGAAGCCGACAATCGCCGCGTAGCCGAAGAGATGGCCGACCTTCTGTACCATCTGCTGGTCCTGGCAGCTGATCGCCAGGTGTCACCGTCGGAGAT
>VXSV01000109.1:11046-19354 GCA_009837815.1 Acidimicrobiia bacterium | reverse complement strand
GAGCCGTTCTTAGTGGAGGAGACGGCCGGCGGGGTGGTGGCCGAGATGCTGGTGTCGGTGCGTCGCCAATGGCCGGTCGGATGGCTGGTGACACTGGGGGCGGGGGGAGTCCTCACCGAACTGGTGGACGATTTCGTCCATTTTCTGGGCCCGGTAGACCAACGAGAGGTGCGGGCCGGGATCGAGAAGTTGAAAGTAGGCCGAATGGTGGCCGGATACCGGGGCGCCCCGGCCGCCGATCTCGGCGCTTGCGCGGCTGCGATCTGTCACCTGGTGGACGGCGCGCTGGGCGACCAGGACGTGGTGGAGGTGGAGGTGAACCCGTTGCTGGCCACGACCTCGGGGGCGGTGGCGGCCGATGCGCTGTTGAGCCTGACCGGTTGAGAAGAGCGCCCGCCCGACTCGAGAAATCAAGGCAAGGTACTCTTTGCCGAACCGGTTCGGCAGACCGACGCGACGGCAGAAGGCATGGATGGCTGCTTCAGAAGAGCATTCGAACAGTCCCTCGGATCGACCGATCCTGGCCTCGGGGGTTTGGAAGGTCTTCGGAAAACGGGTGGCGGACGCCATGGCAATGGCCAGGGACAAAGTCGACCAATCGGAGATCCTGGCCAGGAGCGGGTGTGTCGTGGCTGTGCAGGACGCCACATTCGAGGTCAACGGGGGGGAGATATTCGTGGTTATGGGGCTGTCGGGCAGCGGGAAGTCCACCCTCATCCGCTGTCTCTCGCGACTGGTCGACGCCACCGCCGGCAGGATCGTCATCAACGGCCACGACCTGGGGGACATGCCGGAACTCGAGTTGCGGGAACTGCGCCGCCACACGATCAGCATGGTCTTCCAGAACTACGGGCTGTTTCCACACCGGCGAGTGATCGACAACGTGGCTTTCGGGCTGGAGGTGAGGGGAGCCGCCAGGGAGGACCGTTACCGGAAAGCGGAGGAGATGATCGAGTTGGTGGGGCTGGACGGGTGGGCCTCGAACTACCCGGAGCAGTTGAGCGGGGGGATGAAGCAGCGGGTGGGCCTCGCCCGGGCGTTGGCCGTGGATCCGGAGATACTGCTCTTCGACGAGCCCTTCTCGGCTCTGGATCCGTTGATCCGGCGAGACATGCAGGATGAGCTCCTGGGTTTGCAGGAACGCCTCCGCTGCACCATGGTGTTCATCACCCACGACTTCTCCGAGGCGTTGAAGCTGGGGGACCGGATCGCCATCATGCGATCGGGCGCCATAGTGCAGGTGGGCACCCCCGAGGAGATCGTCGCCCATCCGGCCGACCACTACGTGCGGGACTTCACGGTCGATGTTCCCCGGCACAAGGTGTTGTCCGCCGGGACGGTGATGGCGCCGTTCTCCCCGGACATGGTCTTGGAAGGAGAGCCGGTGGCGGTCTCGGCCCGGTTGGAAGCCATCCTGCCTCGCCTCCTGACCGAGGGCAGACCGGTTCCGGTGGTCGACGAACGGGGGAGACGCTGTGGGGTGTTGGAGCCGGCGGTCGTCTCCCGGTACCTCTGGCGGCAATGACCTCTCTGACGGTCCGGTCGGCGGGCCGGCGCCGTCCAATCGCGTATCTGGGGGGAGCCGTTCTCCTGCTGGCAGGATTGATTATGTTCCTGCCGGAGGGAATAGGGGCATTCCCACCGGAGTGGGACGTCGGTTTTGGGCCGGCGGTGAACGAAGTCCAGCAGTGGTGGATCAGCAACAGGCGCGATCTCGGCGTATACCTGTACTTCTTCGATCCGCTCTCCGACTCCATCGACTGGCTGCTGCGTGCCTTCGAAAACCTGTTGATAGCCATCCCGTGGTATGTCCATGTAGCAGGGGTGGGAGTCGTATTCGGCCGCTGGCTGGGGATAGCGGGAGGACTGGCCGCCGGGGCGGGCATGCTGTATTTCGTCGCCCTCGGGCTCTGGGAACAAAGCGTCCAGACATTCTCCCTGATGACAGTGGCGGTGGCGCTGGCGGTGGCCATCGGAGTTCCGGTGGGAGTACTGGCTGCTCGAAGCGACCGGGTCTACCGGGTGCTCAGACCGGTGCTCGACTCGATGCAGACGCTTCCTGCCTTCGTTTATCTGATTCCGGTCCTACTTTTCTTTGGGGTGGCCAGGGTGCCGTCCCTGATTGCCACGGTGATCTACGCCTTGCCTCCCGTCATCCGGCTCACCAATCTCGGCATTCGGCAGGTCCCCACCGAGAGCCTGGAGGCGGGGCTGATGTTCGGGTCCACCTCCGGCCAACTCCTCCGGAAGGTCCAGGTGCCCCAGGCGGTTCCATCCATCCTGGCTGGGGTGAACCAGACGATTATGATGGCGTTGAGCATCGTGGTGATAGCGGCCATGATCGGTGCTGGAGGCCTGGGCCAGGAGGTGCTGCTGGCGCTCCGCCATCAGGAGGTGGGAAGGGCGGTGGAGGCCGGCATGGCCATCGTGCTGATGGCGGTGATGCTGGACCGTTTCTCCCACTCGCTGGTGAGCCAGGGTCGCATGGGAGGGGCGCATCACACTGAGGGCCTCTCGTATCGGTATTGGTGGATAGCGGGAGGAGTGCTTGCCGCCTTGGCGATCGCCGGATGGACAATCGGCTGGACGGACTATCCGACCGCCCTGCAGTTCAGTTACGCCGCCCCCATCGACGGAGCGGTGGACTGGGCAAGGGACAATCTGTACCAGTTGGGAAACCTGCCGGTGGGCACCGGCCCGTTCAGCGACTTCCTCACCACCTACGGCACCCGCCCCATGCGGCTCTATTTGAGTGAGGAGGCGTGGCCGGTGGTGGTGCTGTTCTTCGGATTCATAGCCTGGTGGGCTTCGGGCAAGAAGCTGGTGCTGGGAGCGGTGGTCGGAACCATTGTCATCGGGTTGCTGGGTATGTGGACCCTCACCATGGACACCCTGTCGCAAACGGTGGTGGCGGTGTTGATGGCCATAGTGATCGGGTTGCCCTTGGGGGTGGCGGCTTCCCGGCGGGACTGGTTGGAGCGGGGCATGCGACCGGTCCTGGATACTTTGCAGACCATACCCAGCTTCTGCTTCCTGGTGCCGGTTGTGATCCTGTTCAATGTGGGCCGGATCCCGGGAATCATCGCCTCGGTGCTCTACGCGATTCCGCCGGTGATTCGACTCACCAACCTCGGGATTCGGAGTGTTGACTCCGAGATTGTCGAGGCCTCCGAGTCGTTCGGGGTCACCCGCCGCCAGAAACTGTGGAAGCTCCAGTTGCCCCTGGCCATGCCCACCGTCCTGGCGGGGATCAACCAGACAGTGATGCTGGTGTTGGCCATGGTGGTGATAGCTGGTTTGGTAGGAGGCGCTGGGCTGGGGTTGGAGGCGGTGAAGGGGCTGGCCCGAAGCGACACCGGCCTGGGATTCGAGGCGGGAGCTTCCATTGTGATCCTTGCCATGATCCTGGACCGGATCACCCAAGGTTGGGCGGCTCGGTTTCAACCGCCCTCCTCTGATGGAGGCTAGGTTGCGGGCGGTGAACCTTCCCCTCTTCGATGCGATCCAATCAAAGAGCTATAACGGGTAGGCCATCCGCCCACGGGTGCGTTAAAATGATGCAATTGAACTGTTGAAGCGTGGCGATTTCTGAGACACTGGATTTCGAAGCCCCGCGATGAAAGGACAAGGAAATGAGTAGAAGATCAACGTTCAAGGTTGCTCTCCTTCTGGCTGCCTTTTCTCTGGTGCCGGCCGCCTGCGGAGATGACCTTGGCGACGTCGAAACCATCAAGCTCGCGGTGAACCCGTGGGACGGTTCGGCGGTCAACATCGCTGTGGCCGCGGCCGTTCTGGAGGGAGAGGGCTACACGGTGGAGAGAGTCGAGATCGACGAGAACGCCCAGTGGGCTGCCATGGCCACCGGCGACCTGCATGCCTCCCTGGAGGTCTGGCCCTCCGGGCATGCCGAAAACGTTGCTTCCTACATCGATGGAGGCGGCGGCGTGGTGAACGGCGGTGAACTTGGGGCTGTCGGCAAGATCGGCTGGTGGATTCCCACCTATGTGGTGGACCAGAACCCGGCGGCCGGCAGCTGGCAGGGCCTGCAGGACCCGGCGACGGCCCAGGTGTATGCCACGGCCGAAACCGGCGACAAGGGCCAGTTCCTGATTGGCGATCCCAGCTGGGTCTCCTATGAGCAGGACATCATCGACAACCTCGGGTTGCATCTGGAGGTGGCTTACGCCGGATCCGAAGAGGCTCTGCTGGCCGCCATGAACTCGGCCACCAGCCGCGGTGATCCGTTGCTGTTCTACTGGTGGACACCCCACTCGGCGTTCAGCAAGTTCGATCTGACGGCGTTCGAGTTGCCGGCCTACTCCGACGAGTGCTATGCATCCGGCGCGGTCGACTGTGACTATCCGGACGACGTTCTGTTCAAGATCATGTGGGACGGCTTGGAGGAAGGCGCCCCGACCGCTTTCACAATTCTCTCCAACTTCAGCTACACCAACGAGGACCAGATCTTCATGTTGGGCAAGCTGGACGAGGGATTGTCGGTCGATGACGCCGCCGCCGCATGGATGGACGCCAACGAGTCCGTCTGGCAGGCCTGGATCCCCGGATAGATCCCGGGCGCCGGCAGAAGACGGCGAAGCTACGAGATCGGACACCACTTGGATGTGGGGACTTGTTTAGAGAACTGCTGGAGCGAAAGGGCGTTCTGGTGGCCGATGGCGCCATGGGCACCACCCTGTTCGGAATGGGCCTGGAAAGCGGGGACTGTCCGGAGAGGCTCAACCTCGAACAGCCGGAGATGATCTCGGAGGTCCATCGGCGCTTCGTGGACGCGGGAGCGGATCTGCTTTTGACCAACACCTTCGGGGGTAACCGCCGCCGCCTCGCTCTGCACGGTCTGGAAGACCGGGTTGCCGAGTTCAACCGGGCCGGGGTGGCTATCGGTCGCAAGGTGGCGTCCGACGCCGGGAGGGCAGTGGCTGTGGCCGCCGACGTGGGCCCTACCGGCGACCTCTTCGAACCTCTCGGCCCCCTGAGCCATGGCGAGGGGGTGGAGGTGTTCCGTGAACAGATGGAGGCGCTGGTTGAAGCGGGCGCCGATGTGCTGTGGATCGAGACCCTGTCCTCCTGGGAGGAGATCGCCGCCGCCACCCGGGCGGCAGCGGCCTTCGATGTTCCCTGTGCGGTGACTCTCAGTTTCGACACCAACGGGCGGACCATGATGGGCCTGCGGCCTTCGGAGTTCGGACAGTGGTGGGCCGCACTCCCCCCGGACGGTCGACCAGCGGCCCTGGGCGCCAACTGCGGGACCGGTTTGGAAGAGGCGTTGGAAGCAGCCGCAGACATTGTGGACCATGCAAAGGAGGCATGCGTGATCGTCAAATCCAACTGCGGCATACCGGTATACGAAGGCGGGGGGCTCACCTATCCCCAAGGTCCCGACCTCATGGCGAGCTACGCACGAAGGGCCGTCGAGGCGGGCTGCCGCATCATCGGGGCCTGCTGTGGCTCAACTCCCCTCCACATCCGGGAGATCCGCTCAGCGTTGGCGACATCCTGAGATAGGCATTCACCGGCCCCGCGTTCAAGGACCTACCGTGCAAATGTGTGTACTGTCAATACACATCCTTATCAGAGATGGGTCATGGGCAGAGTACAGTTGGTTATTCCGGATGAGGATCGAGACCGTTTCGTCCATCAAGCCCGGCGGGAGAGTATGACCTTGAGTGCCTCGATAAGGGCGGCCGCTCAACAGCGGTTGCATCAACAGAAGAGGGACAGGTTGTTCGGAGGGACGGCCGATCTGGAAGAATTCTTCAGGGAGTGCGATGCCCTCGATGGGCCTGCGGAGGAGCCGGATTGGGAGGAACACGTCGCAGTGATCAATGAGTCTCGCCTTCGGGGAGCATCCGGGACGTGAGGGAAGTTAAGACCTTTGATCAGGCACTCCGAGGCGTTGGTGGGCCAGAAGAAGAACAATACGGCTGAGTTTGCCGGACGAGCCGCCAAGGCCCGATCGCCGGGGCGGCGGTATGCCGGGATTGGCGACCTGTCCCATCGGCTTCCATAGACTGCCCTTATGCGGTTTGTGGTCTTCGACCTGGAAGCAAACGCTGATCATCCGCGCCCCGAGAGCCAGGAGATCATTGAGATCGGCGCCCTGTTGGTGGAAGACGGCCGGGTGTCGAAGGAAATGTCCAGCCTGGTCGCTCCCACCCCCGGTCGGCCACTGGCCTCCCTTACCGTCGAGTTGACCGGCATCACCGAAGAGACGCTGAAGGGGGCGCCTTCCCGGGTGTCCGCGCTGGAGGGATTCCTGGAGTTCTGCGGGGATCTCCCACTGGTGGCCCACAACGGAAGCACTTATGACTATCCCCTCCTCCTGTCGGCGCTGGACCGGGTTGGACTGCCGGAACCGGGGGGAGAGCGACTCGACACCCTTGAGTTGGCTCATGTGGTGTTCCCCCGAGCCGGGAAGGAGTCGGTCCCCGACATAAGAGGAGGCCTACCCCCTCGGTCACGTCGACTCATGGATCTGGCTGAACATTTCGGCGCAGCAGAAGGCGCGGGGCCTGCCCATCGTGCCCTGTCGGACGCGGGGAGGGTTTGGGGAGTGATGAGCGGCCTGCTCGGGGAACTGAACCGGGATGATCCCGTCCGCCGCGCCCAGCGTTGGATCCTGGAGATCACCGGTCACCCCTGGGCGGTGTTCTGCCAACCTCACATAGCAGAACTCGCAGCCGCCTACCGGCCGGACCTGGTGGAGATCATCCCCCTGCCTCCCCCCTCCGAACAAGAACAGGACACCCATGACCAGCCGGCGTTCGACGAGCCCATCGACGAAGAAGAGGTCGAACGGGACATAGATCTCCTCGACCTGGTGGCTCCCCTGACTGAAGAAGGAGAGCTGATGACCGAGGGCATGGAGCATCGGCCGTCGCAGGAGGAGATGGCCCTGCAGGTGGCCACCGGCCTCGCCCGGTCCGAGAACCTGATGGTGGAGGCCCCCACCGGCACCGGCAAGACGCTGGCCTACCTGGTTCCGGCCACTCGCCTGGCCGCCTCCTGGAACACCCAGATTCTCGTCTCCACCTACACCAAGGCACTCCAGGACCAGGTGTGCCTGACCCTGCGCGACATCTCCCACCGACTGTCGCCGGTCCGGTGGACGGTCCTGAAAGGGCTCGGCAACTACCTGTCGGTACAGGCCCTGGCAGAAGAGTTGGTGTGGCTCGATCCCTTCGAATCGGGTCGGATTCGAGACAACCCGCTCTTCTCGGACCAGACATCGGATCATCTGGCGGACCATCATCTCGGCCTGGCCCTGGCGGTGGTGTTGGGTTGGGCCGCGGAGACCCCCACCGGGGAGTGGGACGACCTTCGCGACGGTTGGCTGAGAAGACGGGACGCCACCATGTACCGGCTTCGGTCCCGGCTGTCGATGACGGAGACTCCCGGCAGGGCCCGCAACGCCATGGAGAAGCGGTGCTTTTTCGTGCGGGCCTTGAAACGGCTCTCCGCGGCTGAGATCGTGGTGGCCAACCACTCTCTCATGCTGCTTCGCGACCAGATGACCGGTCACAGCCCTCGCCTGATAGTGGATGAGGCGCACGAGTTGGAGTCGGCGGCCCGGTCTGCGTTCACGGGGACGGTGAGCCGACGCGGCCTGTGGCGCCTTCTCTACATGGTGTACCACCAAAGGTCCTCGGGAAGCCTGCTGCATCGCTATCTGGGTTCCCTGCCGTCCGGCTCGGCGCGGGACCGCGGCCAGGTCGGCGCCGAGCGGGTGGTGCGGTACCGGCGGGCCTGCGAGCCCCGCATAGAGGACCTGGGGGAGACCCTGCTGGAGTACCTCGAGGCGACGCGAGGGTGGTCGCCCGGGGCGGAGGAGTCCTTTTCCACCCGAGTGACCCGGGTGGACCTCAACCGCTTCCGATGGCGGGAGGTGACCGGGGCCTTGGAAGTGTTGGCGGAGTCCTTCTCACTTCTGGCCGACGCCCTCGATGCTCTGCCGGTTCCCGAACGTCTGCGGACCAATCGATCGCCGGACGAGCTGAAGCGGCGGATCATCAATGCGAGCGACGCAGCCAAGACGATCGCGGAGCTCTGCTTCCGGATGGCCGACATCGACTCCGAAGATCTCTTGGAGGTCGCCCTGGTCTGCGACCTTGCCTGGAGGCAAGATGAGTGGCGATGGGAAATGAGCATGGTCCCGTTGGCAGTGAACGACCGCTTGGCGGAGGTCTGGGAGGAGAAGAAGTCGGTGATTATGACCTCCGCCACTCTCACGGTGGCAGGGTCATTCGATTACGTGGCCGCCGGTTTGGGAATCGGCGAGAGTCGCAGAGAA
>VXSV01000109.1:8718-10946 GCA_009837815.1 Acidimicrobiia bacterium | reverse complement strand
AGGGTCATTCGATTACGTGGCCGCCGGTTTGGGAATCGGCGAGAGTCGCAGAGAAGTGTTGGAGAGTCCGTTCCCCGACCTGCCCAGGCAAATGCTGGTGGTGATAACCGGGTATCTGCCCAATCCCAGCGGCCCCAGCCTGGAGGAGTTTGCCGAGGTTGCTCCGGAGGAGATGGCTCGTCTGGTCGAGATCAGCCGGGGCAGGGCGCTTGCGCTGTTCACCGCCAACCGGCGGATGGAGAGGGCGGCAGGGTACCTGAAGGATCGCCTCTTTCCCCGCTTCACGGTGCTCTGTCAGGGCGAGGCCTCGGCGCCCGAGCTCACCGAGAGTCTTCGCAATCCCTCCCAGCCCACCTGTCTTCTGGGAAGCGGCACCTTCTGGCAGGGGATCGACATTCCGGGCGAGGCGCTCAGCCTGCTGGTCATGGAGAAGCTTCCCTTCTCTTCTCCCGACGATCCGGTGGTCGCCGCCCGTCTGGAAGTAATCGGCAGGAGGGGAGGAAGTCCGTTCGAGGACTTCCTTCTACCCGAGGCGGTTCTGGGCTTCAGGCAGGGCGCAGGACGGTTGATCCGAACTCCCGACGACCGGGGGGTGCTGGTGGTGCTCGACAAGCGCCTGGGTTTTGCCCGGTATGCCCCCCGATTCCTGGATAGCCTCACCGGTTCGCCTCCGGTGTTGAAAGCCGAGCGGCCTGCTCAGTGTTATCGGGCCATCGCCCGCCACCTGGGCGCCGAGCCCGGCAGACTCGGATGGGCCGGTGACGCCGCGAGCAGATGACGCGGGCGTTGAATTCGGCGGTATGCAGACATCCGGCGACGCGGGAGGGCTTGATTTGCGGGAGCGCTCAGCCGCCGGATCTGTCCAGGTATCGGATCAAGAAGACTGCCGTCTGAGCCCTTGTCACGACTCCGTCCGGGCAGAATAGGGCCGGCTCGGACCGACAGCCGGTGGTGATGCGGGCCGCTAGCAGCGACTCGACGGCCTCATAGGCATAGTGGTCGGCGCCTACGTCTTCGAAGGAGGGCCCGGCGTTGTCCGGCGGCTCGAAGTTGTAGGCGCGTTGCAGGAATAGCGCCATCTGGGCTCGTGTCACGACGCTGTCGGGGCAGTACGAGCCGCCGTCCCCGCAGCCCTGCGTAACCCCCAGCGACGCTATGTGGCGGACCGCGGATCCGTACCAGGCATCCTCAGGCACGTCGGAGAAGCCGGGCGTCTCGGTGTCTGACGGCTCTGTGGGGGCGCCGCCGAGCGCACGCGACAGCAGCGCCGCCATCTGGGCCCGGGTGATCCCATTGTCGGGGCGGTAGGTCCCGTCGGGATAGCCCGTCACTACGCCCATCTCAACCAGCCGCAGCACCGCAACCCCGTACCAGGCGTCCTGAGGAACATCGCTCAACACAAGGGCGGGCTCCTCGTCGGTGATGTCGTCGATCTCATCAGGAGGGTTGGGGGGATCAAAAACGCCGCTGCCGCCAACGCTACCGCCGGTCGTTGTTGTTGTTGTTGTTGGTTCGTCGTCGGTGACGGTGAGGTTCGCCGAGTTGACGGTGACTCCGCTGAGGTTTCCTGTGAAGCGGATGACGGCGTCGGTCTCATCCACCGTGTCGTTGTCGGGTGTGATGGTGACTGTGGCGGTGCCTGAGGCTGCGCCGGCTGCGATGGTGATGTTGAAGTTCGGTATCGGGTCGAATCCGACAGTACCGGAGTCCCTCGACGCGCTCACTGTGACGGTCTGGTTCGTGGTGAAGCGTGCTGTGCCGACGATGGTGGCCCGCACGGTGACGTTGCGGGCGTTGCCGGTGGCCGACTCAGAGATCGAGTTCGGGCTCACGCTCAACCTCACAGTGTTGGGCATGACAGGGTCGTCGTCGTCGTTGATGGTGAGGTTCGCCGAGTTGACGGTAACTCCGCTGAGGTTTCCTGTGAAGCGGATCACGGCGTCGGTCTCTTCGAGGCTGTCGTTCTGGGGTGTGATGGTGACTGTGGCGGTGCCTGAGGCTGCGCCGGCTGCGATGGTGATGTTGAAGTTCGGTATCGGGTCGAATCCGACAGTACCGGAGTCCCTCGACGCGCTCACTGTGACGGTCTGGTTCGTGGTGAAGCGTGCTGTGCCGACGATGGTGGCCCGCACGGTGACGTTGCGGGCGTTGCCGGTGGCCGACTCAGAGATCGAGTTCGGGCTCACGCTCAACCTCACAGTGTTGGGCATGACAGGGTCGTCGTCGTC
>VXSV01000109.1:5109-8635 GCA_009837815.1 Acidimicrobiia bacterium | reverse complement strand
TTTCGTCCACATTGTCGCCCTGGGTGGGGATGGTGAAGGAGGCGCTCGATCCGTTCAGCGTCAGGCTCTTGCTGCCGATCTGTCCCGGCGCCACGAACATGCCGTTCTGGGCCACCGTGTAGTTCACAGTAAGCGGGGTGGTCGCCGCCGGGTTTGCGCTGATCGTGAAACTCGCCTGGCTGCCCTCGGTCACCGCCGAGCCGCCCATCACGGTCAGCACCGGCTGCATCGGGGGCAGGGTGGTGGTGTCGTCGTCGTTGGTGAGGCGCAGCTGCGTCGGGGTGACGGCCCCGCCGACCAGCGTCCCCGAGACGGTGATGGTCTGCGGGTCGTTGGCGACGGTGTCGTCCACCGGGGTCAGCGTGAAGGTTCCGGCGCCGGAGTCCGCTCCTGCGGGGATGGTGACGTTGAAGCTGGGGACGGGGTGGAATCCGGCCATGCCATCGCTGTTGGGTCCGGTCACCGAGACGGTGACGGTCCGGTCGGCGCCGAACCGGGTCGTCCCCTGCACCGTGGCGGTGACGGTTACCTCGGTGGCCCCGGCGTCTTCGGAGACGGAGCCGGGACTCACGCTCAAGGCGACCGACGACGGGGCCGGGTCGTCGTCGACGACCGGGATGGTGGCGCTGACAGGCACGCCCAGGATGTATCCGGTCCCCGAGTCGACGGTGACCGTCACCGAGCCGTCGGGCTCGTCGGTACTGTCGCCGTCGGTAGGGATCGACAGAACGATGCCGGATGCGGCGGGCACCGTCTTGGCGCCGAGCTCGCCCGCGGCGAGCACCTCGCCGCTCTGGGTCACGGTGTAGCGGATGACGCCCGCCGTCAGGCTCGGAATCGATCGGATTTGGAACTCCGCAGAGCCGCCCTCGGTTACCTTGTCGATGATTGGGGCCACTGTGACCACCGGCGAACCTCCGCCGACGACCGTGATCGAGGCCGAGCTCCGGGCGCCGACGACGTAGGCGTTCTCTTCAGCCATATCCTCGTCGATGGTGACGGTGACCGACGGGTTTCCCTGCGCTCCTGCACTGGAGGGGATACTGAAGCTGGCCTTTTCTCCGACGACCTCGATCATCTTGCTGGTCAGCTCGCTACCGGGCACCGCGCCCGGCTGTGCGGTTACGGTGTAGTGGACGGTGAGAGGCCCGCGGGTGGGAGGGTCGGCGGTGATGGTGAAGCTCGGCGGCGTCAACGTGTTCCCTGCCTGCACTGCATTCCCGGAGAAGACATTGATGGTGGGGCCGCGCACTTCGAACACCGGTGACAAGGCGTAGAGCGAGCGGTTCTGGAGCCTAGGGAACGTGTTGAGTTGGTAGTGGAGCGGGGTGCTTCCGGTGGTGCCGGCACTGTGGATGTCGCCCACGGCGGGTTCCGCCGTCCCGAGTTCGTTGCCGGTCGCGGCCTGGCCGCCGGTGAAGCTGCCGGTCCAGATGGCCCTCTGCAGAAGCGGCGGCCCCAGGTTCCCGACCGGCGTCCCCCCGAACATTGTGCGGGCCATGCCGTCCTCGGTAGTGGCGGCGGTGCTGTTCCAGGTGGAGTCGTAGAAGTCGGCGTAGTCGTCGGCGACCTTGGCCGTCGGGGCGGCCATGGCGACCCAGTAGATCGCCACGCCCGCCCCGTCTACGGCGGTGTTGGTGTCGGTGTTGTCGCGGGCGTCGACGGTGGTGGTCGAGGCGACCGCCCGGAACATGCTGCTGTAGGGCGCGAGTTCGGCTCTCTGGGCGGCCGCTGCCTGTACGAACCCGTTGTAGTCGGCGATGTCGGCGGAGTCGGCCCGTCGCCCGGTCGATGTGACGAACAGCAGCCGGAAGCGGTCTCCGAAAGTCAACCCGTCCGGCTTGAGTGCCCAGTCGTCGGGAACGAACGCCGTTACCGGGGCGTGGTCGTCGTCGGTGATGCTCACGGTGTGGGTGGTGGCCGCCCCGAGCGTGTACCCCGACAGCGGGCCCCGGGTCAAGGTGATGACCACGGTCTCGGCGTCCTCGTGCAAGGCGTCTTCGGTGATGGGCACGTCGATGCCGGCGGTGGTAGCCCCCGTAGTGACGGCGGCAGTGCCGCTGAGCATGGCGTAGTCCGTGCCTAACAGGGCGGTGCCGGAAAGCACGTAGCTCACGCTCATGCCCGCCGGTGCGGGTGCGTCGAGGTTCAGCGTCACGGTGTGGGCGCCGCCGCCCTCGGCGGTGCTGGAGCGAGCCGACGCGAAAGCGACCACCGGCGGCCGGACGTCGTTGTCGGTGAGGGTCACCTCCGCCGAGTCGACCGCCACGCCCGCCAGCAGGCCGGACACCGTCACCGTCTCGGAATCCTGGTAGGCGCTGTCGTCGGTGGGGGTGAGCGTGAACGTCTGGGTGGCGGTGGCCTGGCCCGACGGAATGGTCAGGTCGAACGACGAAGGCATGGCCGTGAACCCCACCAGATTGGACGCACCCGAGCCTGCCACGCTCACGGCTATCGTCTTGTCGGCGCCGAAGCGGGTGGTTCCCTGCACCGTGGCGGTGACCGTCACCGTGGTGGCGCCCGCGTTTTCGGCGAGCGTCTGCGGCGACACCGATAGGTCTACCGCGCTCGGAGCGCCGTCGTCGTCGACGACCGTCAGCACGACCTCGCGGACCGTGACCGGCGTGGCGCCGCCGATTTGCGGGGCGGTGATGGTGAACCGGGTGTTGGCGTCGTCGCGGTTGTCGTCGGTCGGCGTGACCGTCAACGTAGTGCTGGCCGACCGGGCGCCTGCAAGGATCATCAACGGCGCCTGAGCGGTGTTCGCCACGGCGACGCCGCCGGAGGTCTTGACGCCGCGCACCGACAGGGTCCGGGCCGTGCCGAATGTGCTGGGGCCCTGCACCGTGGCGGTGACGGTCACGACGCGGTCGCTGCCGGTGGCGGCCTCGCTGATCGAGGTCGGGTTCACGCTCAAATGGATCACCGTGGGCGTCAGGTCGTCCTCGCTCACGGTCAGCTCGGCCGAGGACACGTCCACGCCGGCGAGGTCCCCGGCGAATGTGACGATGGCGTTCTGGCGGGCCACCTGGTCGTTGGTGGGCGTCACGGTGACGGCCGTCTCGGCCGATGCCGCGCCGGGCGGGATGGTGATGGTGAACGCGGTGATCTCCTCCACTTTGACGCCACCGGAGGTGCGCGACGCGCTGACCGACACCGTCTTGGCCTCGCCGAACCGGCCGGCGCCCTGCACGGTGGCGGTGACGGTCACCGCGCTGGGGCCGTCGCCCTCGATGATCCGGTTCGGGCTGAGGCTCAACGCGATGGCGGAGGGTGCGTCGTCGTCGTCGGTGATGGTGATGGTCGTGGTCGGGCTGGCGCCCGGGTTGTAGAACGGCGAGGTGGTGAGAGTCAGCACGACCGTCTCGCCGTCGTCGTCGATGTTGTCGTCGATGACGGTCACGGCGATGTCGACGAACGTGGCCCCGGGGGCAGCGGTGACGGTGCCCGCCAGTGCGGTGTAGTCGTCGCCGGATGTGGCGGTCCCGGTGACGGTGTAGCCGATGGTTACGGCGCTGGTGGGCGC
>VXSV01000109.1:1270-5009 GCA_009837815.1 Acidimicrobiia bacterium | reverse complement strand
ACCTGGGCGCTGCCCGCGTCGAGGTTGGAGCAGGTGACGCCGACGCCGCTGCAGCTCAGACTGTAGTCGGCGCCGCGGGTGGCGGTCCCGGCGAACGTCAGCGGCGCCGTTACCTGCTCGCTCGCGCCCAGGGTTCGGCCCAGCTCAAGGTTGAGGGCGCCGGAAGATCCCTCGTTGATCCTGGGGTTGCCGGCGTCTATGCCGGCGCCCAGCGACAGCTCGAGGGTGGTCGGGTCGTCGTCGGTGACTGTGACGCGGGCGACGCTGGGGTCTCCGGGACGATAGAGGGTGCCGCTGAGCACCGCGACCTGTACTGGCTCGTCGGCCTCGTCGACAGTGTCGCCGATTGTCGGGACGGTGAAGGCGACTGTCGAGGCGCCGGCCGCGACCGTGACGCTCTTGGTGCCGGCGTTGTCGGGATCGACGATGGCGGCGTCGGCGGTGACCAGCAGGCTGATCGTCAAGTCGGCGGAGACCGGTTGTCCGGCGTTTGTGGCGGTCACGGTGAAGGCGGCGGCCGTGCCCTCGGTCACCGACGATGCGTCGGCGGCGATGGTGACCGTCGGCTGGGTCGTCACCCTGAACACCGGGGATAGCCCGTAGAAGCGGCCCTGCTGGCTCTGGCTCCTTGTGGCGCCGCTGCCCAGCGGCGCCCTACCGCTGCCGGCGTCGTTGAGGAATCCCAGCCTGACGTTCGCCGACCCCAGAGGTTGGGCGGACCGCGAACCGTCGGGGAGGCTTCCGGTGAAGTAGCCGCTCGACTCCGGGCTGATGAGAGTGCCGTTCTCGTCCCGAGGCCGGTTCTGGTTGCTCCACTCCCCCCGGAACACGGTGTAGTTGGCGGCAACCGCGTCGTTGGAGGCCCCGCCGCCGAGCCAGTAGACGCCGATGGGGGTGCTGCCGCCGACACCGTTGTGGGAGACCGCGTCGGTGGATGCGGTGCTGCCTAACGCCTTGAAGAAGCCCGCATAGGGGACGATGTCGGCGTTGCCCTCCGCCAGCAGTCCGCGGACGAAAGCGTCGTAGTCGGCGATGTTCCCCGAGGCGGCGTCGCGGGTCCCGCTGGTGGTGAACACCAGTCGGAACTGCGAGTTGGGCGAAACCGCGGTGGGCTTCAGGCCCCAGTCGCCGGCCACGATGATGTCGCCCGTTTCGTCGTCGGTGATGGCGAAATCGACCGGGCCGCCCACCGGCTCGGCCACCGACACGTTGTCGGAGCTGACGGTGTGGCTGATGACGATCCAGGGCTGGGTGCGCACCGCGTTGTTGGTCGGGTCGAACCGCAGCACCGCGGAGCCGGCGCCGGCGGAGAACACCACTGCCGGGTTCTGCTCGCTGTGGGGGGTCGACACGAGCTGCTGCACGCCGGTCTGGGAGGACGGGTGCAGCTGGAAGGTGTAGTCGGCGCCGGCCGTGGCGCCCACCACGTTGAGGCTGACGGTGATGGCCTCGGCGCCGACCAGCGCGCGGCTGAGGGTGAGGGTCACGTCCTTGGTGCCGGAGGCCTCGCCCACGTCGCCCGCAGGCGCGCTCAGGGTGACGGTGGTGTCGTCGTCGTCGGACAGTTCGATCTGGTCCGATGTGATGCTCGCCACATCCGACGCGGCGCCCGAGACGGTGATCGTCTCGTTGTAGCCGTCGACGCTGTCGGTGGTGGGGGTGAGCGTGAAATCGCCGGTGCCCGAGTCCGCACCGGCTCCGATGGTGATGTCGAAATTGGTGACCGGGGTGAAGCCGACCACCTCGGGGTCGCCGGAGCCCGCGACGCTGACTGTCACCGTCTTGGCGAGGGCGTACCGGGTGGTCCCCTGAACCGTGGCGGTGACGGTGATGGTCTGGGCGGCGTCGCCCTCGCTTACCGCGTCGTCGTCGACGCTCAGGGCGATTCCGGTCGGCGCGGCGTCGTCGTCGATGAGGGTGGCAGTGGCGCTGGTAACGGTGAGCGAGCCCGACGAGCCCGAGACGGTGACCGTCTCGTTCGTCTCGTCGCGGTTGTTGTCGGTCGGATCGAGGTTGAAGGTGCCTGTCGCTGTCCTCGCGCCGACCGGGATGGTGATGTCGAAGTCGTCGACGGAGGCGAACGGCACTCGGCCCGCCTGGCCTGACCCGGCTACGCTGACAGTCACGGTCTTCTCCACTCCGAAGGTGGTGGTCCCCTGCACCCTGGCGGTCACCGTTATCTCCTGGGTGGCGGCGTTCTCGCGCAACGATGTGTGGCTGAGGGAGAGCGCGATGGTGGTGGGCGTGTCGTCGTCGTCGGTGACCGTGACCGTGCCGGAGTTGACGGTCAAGCCGGTCAGCGTCCCGGTGAAGGTGACCGTGGCGTCGGTCTCGTCGACGGTGTCGTCGACGGGCATCAGGGTCACGGTGTGGGTGCCCGAGTCTCCGGCGGCCGGGATGGTGATGGTGAAGGCTGTGATGGCGCCGATGTCGACTGTGCCCGCGGTGCGTGCGCCGGTCACGTTCACGGTCTTGGACGCGCCGAACCGGGTGGAACCGTCCACGGTCGCTTTCACCACCACGTTGCGCGCCGTGCCCGAAGCGTCCTCGGCGATGGTGCCCGGGGCAACCGTCAACGTCACCGAAGTCGGGGGGTCGTCGTCGTCGGTGACGGTGACGTCGACGCTGCCTATAGTCAGTTCGTGATATTTGGGATCAGTCGATGACGATGTGTGGGTGACCGTGGCGGTGCGCTTGTCGTTCGGGTTGTCAATCCTGTCGGGCTGGCCGTAGACGCGCACCGTCTGTGCCGAATTCCAGTTGCTGGTGGTGAACGTGAGCGTTTCGGAGGCTGTGTAGTTGCCGCTCACGTCGGGGCCGTCGACCCCCGCTACGGTGTTGTCGCTGGAGGTGACGGTGACCCTCACCGGAAGGGTCGGCCGGCTGTTGAGCTTGACCGTGTAAACGCCGCTCGCGAACCCCTCAGCCGTCGTCACCGCTGTTCTCGAGATGGTGACGCCGGCGGTGTCGTCGTCGGTGACGGTCACGGCCACCGTGTCCGAGAGGGTCAGGGCTCTGTATTGGGCGTCGGTCGAACCGGAGGTGGTATGGGCGATCGTCGCCGTGCGTTCGTCGCCGGAGTTGTCGACGTCGTCGTCCTGGCCGTGGACGGTCACCGTCTGTGCCGAGTCCCAGTTCGACGGGCTGAACTCCAGGCTTTGGCTGCCGCGCTCCGTGGAATCGGAGGGCACCGTTAATTTGGCGGCGGATTCGGTGTTCGATTGCAACCGGATGGTCACCTGAGAGCTGGGCTTGGAGTCGAGCACCACCGTGTAGGTGGCGGTGCCGCCGTCCTCTTCGACGGTCACCATCGTCTTGGAGATGGTGATGCCTGCGGTGTCGTCGTCGGTGACTGTGGCGGTGACCGTTTTGGTTGCGAGGGCGTTGTACTTTGTGTCGCTCGATGACGGGTTGTTGGTGATGGACACGGTGCGGCGGTTGTTGGGGTTGTCGATATCGTCGTTGGCGCCCCGCACCCGGACGGTTTGTGCGGTGTTCCAGTTCGACGTGGTGAACATCAGCGTCTCCGACGCCGTGAACGCCATAGAGGTGTCGGGTCCGTCGATCTCGGCGCCGGAACCGGCTGTTACCGCCACCGACACGCTCTGGGTCGGCTGAGAGCCGAGCTTCACCGTGTAACTGTCCGTGGTGGTGGCGCCGTCCTCTGACACGGTCACTGTGTTTTTGGAGATGGTGATGCCTGCGGTGTCGTCGTCGGTGACTGTGGCGGTGACCGTTT
>VXSV01000109.1:0-1260 GCA_009837815.1 Acidimicrobiia bacterium | reverse complement strand
TTGGAGATGGTGATGCCTGCGGTGTCGTCGTCGGTGACTGTGGCGGTGACCGTTTTGGTTGCGAGGGCGTTGTACTTTGTGTCGCTCGATGACGGGTTGTTGGTGATGGACACGGTGCGGCGGTTGTTGGGGTTGTCGATATCGTCGTTGGCGCCCCGCACCCGGACGGTTTGTGCGGTGTTCCAGTTCGACGTGGTGAACATCAGCGTCTCCGACGCCGTGAACGCCATGGACGAATCCGGGCCGTCAATCAGCGCCCCGGACCCCGACGTCGACACTGCCACCATCACGCTGTGGGTCGGCTCAGAGTCGAGCACCACCGTGTAGCTGTCGTCGCCGCCGCTCTCGGCGACGCTCACTGTCGTCTCCGAGATGGTGATGCCTGCTGTGTCGTCGTCGGTGACGGTGACGGCGACCGTCTGTCGGGGCAGAGATCCGTAGTCCGTGTCGGTCGAGGAGGCTTCGTGGCGGACCTCCACCGTGCGCCGGTCGTTGGGGTTGTCGATGTCGTCGTTCACGCCGGTCAAGGTCACGGTCTGTGCGGTGTTCCAGTTCGACACGCTGAACGTCAACACTTCCTCCTCGACGTCGGTCGACACGCCGGCCCCCACCGTCCACACGTCCAGAATCACCTGGCGGGTCGGCTGGGATTTGAGCGCTACCGTGTAGCTGGCGGCGCCGCCGGCCTCGGCCACGGTCGCCATCGTCTCGGAGAGGACGAAACCGGCGCCGGCGTCGGTCACGGCCACCGACACCGACGCGACCGTGATCCCGTCGTAGGGGCCGCTGGCTGCGGCGGCGGTGTGCGATATGGTCGCGGTCTCGTTGTCGGTGTCGCCGTCGTTGGCGGCGCGCACGGTCACCGTCTGCGGGGTCGCCCAGTCGCCTCCGACGCCGTGGGTGAACGTGATGGTGTCCTGGTCCCCGGTTGTGTTGGAGTCGGTGTCGACGATCACCGCCTGATCGTCGGAGGCCACAGTGATCGTCACGTCCGCCGTCGGGTCGGTTGCCAGCGCCACCGTGTAGGTGGCCTCGGCCGCGGCGCCGCCCAGTTCGGTCAGCGTGAGGGACGTTGCGCTGACCGTGACGCCGTCGGTCTGTGCCCGTGCGCCGAACGTGCCGATGACCAACACGAGCAACAGTGCCGAAGCGGCAGCCAGCGCCGCGGCGGGCGCGCGGCGGACCACGCGGTGGGCGGCGCTCCTGCCCACCGCCGCACCTGCGGCGTCAGGCTGCGCCACTGTCAACCAGTTCCTCCCC
>VXSV01000053.1 GCA_009837815.1 Acidimicrobiia bacterium | reverse complement strand
CTCCCCCACTCCTCCCAACCGGTTGGCCTCGGGAACCCGAGCATCGCTGAGATACACCTCGTTGAACTCGGCCTCGCCGGTTATCTGGCGCAGGGGCCGCACCTCCACCCCGGGCTGGTCCATGTCGATGATGAAGTAGGTGATGCCCCGGTGCTTGGGGACTTCCGGGTTGGTGCGGGCGGTGAGCATCCCCCACTTGGCGGTGTGCCCGAAGGTGGTCCACACCTTCTGGCCGTTCACGACCCACTCGTCGCCGTCGCGGATGGCGCGGGTCCCTATGCCGGCTGCGTCCGATCCCGCCCCCGGTTCACTGAAGAGCTGGCACCAGATCTCCTCGGCGGTGAACAGCTTGCGCAGCCAGCGGTCCCGTTGTTCGGGGGTCCCGTGGACCGCGACCGTGGGAGCGCCCATACCGTACCCGATCAGATTGCGGTGGATGTTGTCGGTGGGGGCGCCCGCCTCCGCCAGCGCCCTGGTGGCCAGGGCGGCTTGGGCCGGGGAAGCGCCCATCCCTCCCATGCCCTCCGGAAAGGCCGGCCAGGCCAGTCCCAGGTCGAACTGCGCTCCCCAAAATTCCTCCGGACCGGTCACGGTGGGGGGATGGCTCGACAGCAGCCGGTCGACCCTGTCTTCTACCGGGGCGCGTGCAGCCTCTGTCAACTCGAAGCCTCTTTGTTCAGGACATCCACAAGGCGGCGTTGGACAGGACTGTTGCGTCTCGTTCCTCCACCGACGCTTCGAGTAGCACCTTGTCGTCGGTGACCCACATGCGGGTGATCACTGTCTCCCCGGGGAACACAACTCCCGCGAACCTGGCCTGGTAGCGGCGGACTCGTCTCGGGTCTCCTCCGAGCACCGCGTCCACCGCCGCCTTGCAGACTATCCCGTAGGTGCACAGACCGTGAAGGATGGGGCGGTCGAATCCTCCCAGGGCGGCGAAGGCCGGATCGGCGTGCAGGGGGTTCTTGTCTCCCGACAGGCGGTACAGCAAAGCCTGCTGGGGAAGGGTGGATGACCGGGCGACGTGGTCCGGTTCCCGGGCAGGCGCCTGGTTGGATGCCTTGGGTCCGGGGTCTCCTCCCCATCCCCCTTCGCCGCGGATGAACAGCGAAGAGCGGTTGGTGAACAACAACTCTCCGGTCCGGCGGTCGGTGGAGGTCACCTCCACCACCATGAGGGCCGCCCGGCCCTTGTCGTATATGTGGGCGATGCGGGGCCGGCTGACGACTTCTCCGGATGGCGGTATCGGCCTTTTTAGGTCCAGGTCCTGCTCCCCGTGGAGCAGCAGGGCCCAGTTGATGTCCACGCCGCGGGCGGAGGTTACCTCCACCATGGAGGTGTGAGCCGCGATCGTCCCGAAGGAGGGCAGCACCGCCAGGTTGCCTTCGTAGGCGTAGGCCAGCTCCCGGGGATCGGTGGGAGGCGATCCCGCTCCCAGTCCGAGTTGATAGAGGATCACCCGGTCCTCGTCCCATGCGAAATTGTGGGTCGGAAGCTCGGACGCCAGCGCCGCCTCGACGTCGATGGGCACTGTCAGCCTCCCATCGCCTTGGCGATTAGCATGATCTCCTCGGTGGAGCTCATCGGAATCTCGTAGTCGGTGATGTCCCGGATCTCATCGAGATGGTCCCGAACCTCCTCCACCGAGGGCGCCACCTTCATCCCCGAGAACCACCCTTGGTTGGTGCCCACGAAAATGCGTCCGTAGCGGCCGCCGCCCGCGGTGAAGATCTCATGGGTGAACTGGTTGGCTTCCGAGCACAGATACACCACCATAGGAGTGACCTGGTCGGGGTCGACCAACTCGGTGAGGGGCCCCAGGAGTTCCTCGGTGAGGCGGGTCCGGGCCACCGGGGCGATCACATTGGACTTGATGTTGTACTTGGCGCCTTCGATGGCCAGCACGTTGGAGAACCCCACCAGCCCGGCCTTGGCCGCGCCGTAGTTGGTCTGTCCGAAGTTGCCGAAGATCCCGGCGTTGGAGGAGGTGAAAACGAAACGCCCGTATCCGGCCTCTTTCATGATCGGAAAGGCAGGAAGCGACACGTAGAAGGCGCCCAGGAGGTGCACATCCACGACGGCTTGCAACTCGCCGATGGTGAGGTTGCCAAAGCTGCGGTCGCGGAGGATCCCGGCGTTGTTGATCACCACGTCCACCGTTCCGTAGGCGTCGAGGGCGGTTTGGACTATCGCCGCCCCGCTCTCGGGGGTGGCCACCGAATCGTAGTTGGCCACCGCATCCCCGCCGCGGTCGGTGATCTCTCCGACCACCAGGTCGGCCGGGCGGGTGGAGCCTCCGGTGCCGTCGATGTCGCCTCCCAGGTCGTTGACCACCACCCGGGCGCCGCGGCGGGCAAGCTCCAGGGCGTAGCTGCGGCCCAGGCCGCCTCCCGCCCCCGTGACGATGGCCACCTTTTGGTCGAATGTGATGTCAGACAAAGCCGGGCCTCCAGTCTCGGTTGCGGGTTTAGGCGGTCTCGTCCTCATAGAGGCCGTCGATCAGATCTGAGTACCGGTCGAGGACCGCGTGCCGCCTGACTTTCATGGTGGGGGTGATCTCGCCGGAATCGGGGGCCCAGACGTCCGGGACGATGGCGGTCTTCTTGACCTGCTCGGCCCGGGCCACCATCCGGTTGGCCTCCTCCACGGTGGAGGTAATCTCCTCCACCACCTCGGGATGGGAGGTGAGAGAAGCCCAGTCGTCGGTGGCTATCCCTCTCTGTTCGGCCCATGGGGGCGTTTCCTGGGGGTCCAGGGAGACCAGCATGGTCAGGTAGGGCCGGTTGTCCCCCACCATGCACACCCCCGCAACCAGGGGGTGGCTGGAGAGGGCGGTTTCCAGGGTGGCCGGCGCCACGTTCTTCCCCGACGAGGTGATGATGATCTCCTTCTTTCTCCCCACCACCTTCAGGTTCCCGGCATCGTCCCACTCCCCCAGGTCACCCGAGTAGAGCCATCCATCCTCGGAGAAGGTGCTGGAGGTTTCCTGGGGCATGCGGTAGTAGCCGGCGGTCACTACTCCTCCCCGCACCCGGATCTCGCCGTCGTCCACGGTTTCCACCTCCACTCCCAAAAAGGGCCTGCCCACCGTGCCCAGGGCGGGGTTGTCCGGGGTGGTGCAGGTGGACGGGCCGGTGTTCTCGCTCATCCCGTACACCTCGTAGAGGGGAACCCCCAGGGCGTGGAAGAAGACCAGGAGGTCCCGGCTGATCGGCGCGGCGGCGGTGACCGCCAGCTGCAGTTCGTCCATCCCCAGACGCGCCCTGATCTTTGAGAAGATGATCCGGTCGAACAGGGCGTGCTTGATCCGACTGCCGAGGGACGCTTTCTTCCCGGACACCCGGCCTTCTACCACTGCTTTCCCGTTTGCGATGGCCTTCATCACCAGGTCGCGGCGTTTCGGATCGGCCTCCAGCGCATCGAGCAGCCGAGCCTGGAACTTTTCCCAGACCCGCGGCACGCCCAGGAAGGCCTGGGGACGGCAGGCCCGCGCATAGTCGGCCACCGCAGTGATGTCGGGGCAGTAGTAGGTCTCCCCGGCCGCGTGAATGGGTATGTAGTGGGTGCCGGCCCGCGTGGCGATGTGAGCGAAGGGAAGGTAGGCAAGGGTCCTGACATGGTCGGGCATGTTCAACGTGCGAAAGATGCACTCGGCGGTCCAGGCCACGTTGCGGTGGGTGATCATCACTCCCTTGGGGTGGCCGGTGGTGCCGGATGTGTAGATCAGGGTGGCCAGGTCCGAGGTTGTCACCTCCGAGGCGGAACGGGTCACCGTGTCGGGGTCGGAGGCCAGCAGTTCGGCGCCCCGCGCCAAGAGCGCCTCCCACGAGGTGACGCCGTCGGTGAGATCGTCCTGGGATGCATCCAGGAGTACGACATGCTCCAGCGCGGGAAGCTGTGAGCGGACCGTCTCCCAGCGCTCCATCACCTTCTTGTTCTCCAGGATGGCCACCTTGACGCCGGCTTGGCGGCCGATGTAGGCGATCTGGGGGGAGGCGAGGGTGTCATAGAAAGTGATGGGAACCGCCCCGGTGTGGACGATCGCCAAATCGGCAATGGCATGTTCGGGCCGTACGCCGGCCATGATCCCCACAAAGTCTCCCTTTCCTGTGCCCATGGTCTGCAGGCCCGCAGCGGCTTGATGCGAAACTGCCCGCATTTCCTCCCAGGTCAGGCTTGCCCACTCCCCGTCCCCGTCCTGCCACCTGGCCGCGGGGCGTTCGGGGTGGTTGTCCGCCGCGCGGTCGAGAAGGTCCACCAGGGTAAGACCTTCCACAGCCTGGTCGATCCGGCGGCGCTCGGATTGCAGATTTCGGTCATTCATTTCTCGGCCGTCCTTTATCAGTCAGACAACAACGCCTCCCGAAGTTTATCTATCTGCGCGGCTGAAAGCCCGGGGTCAGCCAGAATCTCGGTGGCGTGTTCCCCGCGCGGGTCGGGGCGAGGGGCGGGGGCGCGTTCCCGGTCCGGTCAACTCCATCACCCGACACGCCGCCGGAAGCCTCGGGATGGGGGATGCGGATCCGGCTGTTCGATGCGGCGCCTAGTGGTCGGGGCGGTCGTCGCCCTCCAACTCCACCACCAATTCGTGCCGTTTGCGGGAAGTGGAGATCAGGGACTGTACGATGGCGGCCACCGGCAGGGCCAACACCGCACCCAGGGCCCCCAGGATCGATCCGCCGGCGATCACCGCTCCCACCGAGACGGCCGGATGGATGGCCATGGTGCGGGAGGTGACCCGGGGGGAGATCACCAGGTTCTCGACCTGCTGATAGGCGACGATGAACAGCAGCACCCACAGCGCGGTGATCGGGTCTTCCAAGAGGGCGATCAGCACCGGGAGCGCTCCCCCGATGTAGGTTCCGATCACCGGTATGAACTGGGACAGCACCCCCACCCAGATTCCCAGGGCCACCGGGTAGGGTACCGAGAGGAAGGCCAGCACCGTGGCCGTGATCACCGCCGACACCACCGACAGGATCAGCCGGGAGTAGACATATCCTCCGGTCTTCTCAATGGACACCTCCCAGATCCTCAGCAGCAGGCGTTGGCGCCGGGCGGGGAATAGCGACAGTACCAGGCGGAGCATCTTGGGGGCCTCGGCCACCATGTAGAAGGCGAAGAGCAGGATGGTCACCCCCTGGAAGACGACGCCGGCCAGGGTGCTTCCCACTGCCAGCACTCCCCCGGCGACCTGGCCCCCGTACTGTTGGAGGAGCGATCCCAGATCCTCGAGTTGGTCTCGGATTTGGACGTCCAGGAGGTCGACGTCCATGAATCTTCCCAGCCAATTCTCTATGGTGGAGAGGTATTCGGGCAGGTTGACTGCGATGGCGGCGGTCTGGTTGATGAACAGCGGCAGCAGGGTGGCCAGGAACAGGACACCGAGGAAGAATGCGGCCAGGAAGACCACCGCGGTGGCCCAGCGGCGGTTCCACCTTCTTTTCTCCAGCCAGTCCACCGCGGGGCCGAGCGCCACAGCCAGGAAGAGCGCGATGAAAATCATCAGCAGCAGGGTGGCCAGCTGCACGATCACCCAGACCACTGCCGCCACTCCCAGCAGGATGGCGCAGGCGGTGATCAGCCACCGATTGAGCCAGGGAGGAGGTTTGTCAGGGTGCGGGGACCGACCTTCCAGCGGCACGGACTCCCAGTCTAGAGGTAGGGGCCGACCGTGAGGTTATCCTCCCGGTCGGCCGTCAAGAGGTGTGGGGACCTTTCAGGGCTTTTCGATGGGTACGCCGACCGTGTTGCCGTATTCGGTCCAGGACCCGTCGTAGTTGCGGACGTTCTCGAAGCCGAGGAGATGGGTGAGGACGAACCAGGTGTGGCTGGACCTCTCCCCGATCCGGCAGTAGGTGATCACTTCGTCGCCCGCCGACAGGCCGATCTCGCTTTGGTAGATGGCCCTCAGTTCGTCGGCGTCTTTGAAGGTGCCGTCGTCGTTGGCGGCCCGTTTCCAGGGCACGTTGTTGGCCGCCGGGATGTGCCCGCCCCTGGTGGCTCCTTCGTTCGGGTACCCGGGCATGTGGAGGCGTTCGCCGCGGAACTCCTCGGGAGAGCGAACGTCGACCAACGGGTTGCCGGCCTTGGAGTGATCGAGGACCGTGGGAAGGAAAGCGCGGATCCGGGAGTCGTCCCGGTCGGCCGCCGGGTAGTCGACAGCGGCGCGCTGGGTGGGGGTGGTGGTGAGGGGACGGCCCTCTTCCTCCCACTTCATGCGTCCGCCATCGAGGATTCGCACGTCGCGGTGGCCGAACAGCGAGACCACCCAAAGGGCGTAAGTCGCCCACCAGTTGAAATTGTCCCCGTAGAAGACCAGGGTGGAGTCGGGGCTGATCCCCTTGCTTCCCATCACCGACGAAAAGCCGTCGCTCCCCAGGTAGTCCCTGATCAACGGGTGGTTGAGGTCGAGGTGCCAGTCGAGGTTCACCGCTCCGGGGATGTGTCCGGTGTCGTAGAGGAGGGGGTCCTCGTTCGACTCCACCGGTATGACGCTCGAGTCGTCCAGATGCTCGGCCAGCCACTCGGTGGTGACCAGCATGCCGGGATGGGCGTAAGCGGAAAACTTGGGATTGGGTGCGGTGTCAGACATTCTCTTTTCTCCGGGTTGAGGTTGCGGGGAAGGGTCGGGTCGGTGTTCGCTACGTAGGCTTTAACCCTACGGGCAGTGTGAGTATTCCCGTCCCGGGCGGTGTATGATTCTACGATCATGGCCCTTCCCGCCCGATTGGAGCGCACACTCACCCTGCTCAAGGACACTCCCCGGTCGATACGCGGGCATGCGCTGCTGGATTTCTCCCGCACGCTTCCGCCTCTCCCGCCGGAGTACCACGGTGAGATGAAGGACCAGTTGGAGCGAGTGGTCGAGTGTCAAACGCCCTTTTTCCTGGCCACTCGCCTGGAGGACGACCAGACGGTGAGGATCTTTTTCGACGCGCCTGCGCAGTCTCCCACCATCCGCGGGTACGCCGGGCTGCTGGCGGTGGGCCTGGACGGCGAATCCGCCCAGACGGTGCTGGATCTGCCCGAGGACTTCTATTACGGCGTTGGTCTGGAGGAGGTGGTCTCGCCGCTCCGTCTGCGGGGAATGGGGGCGATCGTGGCCACGCTGAAGAACCAGGTCAGAAGACATCTGGAGCAGGCTGCCTGAAGCTCGATCAGTGTTGAGATCGTGTCCGGCCGACTAGACCCCTGGGACCGCGCAATCTATCAGGCTCTGCAGGAAGGCGGGAGCGGGTCGGGGGCGCTGGATTTGGAGGAGCTGTCGGCGGCGTCGGGAGTCCCCGTCACGGTCCTGGAGGCCCTGGAGAGGCTGGGGATTCTTATCCCCGAGAGCGTTTCGCCCACCAGGCTCTACAGCAGCGGGGACGCCGCTGCTCTGCGGGCTGGCAAGTCGCTCCTGGAAGGCGGCGTGCCTCTCGACGAGTTGATGGCGTTGGCCACCCAGATGGACGAGGCCATGCGCCCGGTGGCGGAGCGGACAGTTGAGGTCTTCGCACGGTTCGTGCGGGATTCGGTGGAGTTCACCGCCGGCTCCGGCCACGAAGCCTCCGAAAGGCTGGTGGAGGCCTACCAGACCATGATGAACGCCGCCGGCGACCTGGTAGCGGGGCACTTTCGGAGGATGCTCCTGCAGACAGCCAGAGCCGCGCTGGAGAAGCCCATCGCCCTGTGAGTCCCCTGGTTCGCTCTGTTCTGCTCGAAGCCGGCGAACTCCCCTCTGAGCGGCTCCCGCCTCCGTCTTTCGCGTGGATGGTCGGGGACTTCTCCCTGGAGGGGTACGGCGAGGCGTGGCGCTTCGATCCGGGCGTGGGACAAGGACGGTTCCGTAGGGCCCGGGACGCGTGGCGCGACTGGCTGGCCGGGGCGGACGTCGACGACCGGGTGTCCGAGGTGGGGACCGGGCCGGTTGGTTTCGCATCCTTCACTTTCGACCCGGAGGCGCCCGGTTCGGTGATGGCGGTTCCGGCGGTGGTGGTGGGTCGGAGGGAGGGCCGATCCTGGGTTACAACCATCGGAGATGTCGGGCTGTCGATCTCGACCCCGCCTTCTGCAACCGGCGCCGATCCGCCAGATCGGCCCCGTTACGTGGGTCCCTCCCACCCGGACTGGGAGTGGATGGACTCAGTGGCCAGGGCGTTGCGGCTGATCGACTCGGGTCGACTGGAGAAGGTGGTGCTGGCCCGGGACGTCGAGGTGTGGAGCAAGTCCCCCTTCGGCGTGGGGGGGCTTCTCCGGAGGCTGCACCTTTCCTTCCCGGAGTGCTTTACCTTCCTGGTGGACGGCCTGGTGGGGGCCAGTCCCGAACTTCTGCTGAGACAGTCGGGCAGAGAGGTCGAGTCGGTAGCCCTGGCCGGCACGGCGCCCCGCCACCCCGACCCCGGCCTCGACGAACAACTGGCTCGCCGTCTCCTGGGTTCGGAGAAGGACCTCCGCGAGCATGAGTTGACTGTCCGTTCGGTCGAGGGGTCTCTCCGAGAGGTGTGTTCCCGATTGGATCGGAATCCCGAGCCGACCCTCCGGGAACTGGTCAATCTGCGTCATCTCTCCACTCGATTCACGGGCCTTTCGGCCGAAGGGCTGTCGAGCTTTGACGTGCTGGACCGCCTCCACCCCACTGCCGCGGTGGGCGGAGTCCCGCGTCAGGCCGCCATGGAGGTCATCGCCGTGCTGGAGAAGATCGACCGGGGCCGATATGCCGGCCCGGTGGGGTGGTTCGACGCCGACGGAGACGGGGAGTGGGCTATCGCCCTCCGCTGCGCTCAACTAAACCAAACAGGCGCCCGTCTCTACGCGGGCGCCGGAATAGTAGCCGGGTCACTGCCGGAGGATGAGTTGGCCGAGACGCGGCTCAAACTCAGGGCGATGACCAACGCCCTCGACCTCCGCGCCTGACCCGCCTTTCCGGACGTGAGGCTGGGACGGGTGGCAGTTTCGAGGCAGGTTGTGAAACATTCGCCTCTCGTTGGTTAGGCCAGTTAGGCGTTGCCCGAGGCCCCGTTACAGTGCACGTGGACTGGTTCAACCACCACCGGCTGCTCGAACCCATCGGGGACATCCCACCCACATTAGAGTCAGCGGTTCACCTTTGAGGGGTTGTCTCGGTACAATGGAATGGAGGGAAGGGTTGGTCGGGTTCAGAACTCTTCTTTATGTGTCGGTGCACATTACGGAGCGGATGGGATGAGAATGGTTGATTCGTCTTTTGTTCCTACCTTGGCGGAGGTGGAGCGGGCTGCCAAGGTGATGGCCGGTGCGGGAGCTGGGAGTGTGTTGGTATTCGGGTCGGTTGTGCGGGGTGACGCTCACCGTCACAGTGACATTGACCTGATGGTGATCTATGACGATCTCGATTACGCCGTCCGTCAGGACTTGGCTATGGAATTGGAGCGGTTGGCGGCTGCGGAGGTGGGATGTCGGGTGGATGTTCATCTCACGGACCGTCCGGAGTGGAAGATGCGCACCGAGCAGGTGGTCACGTCTTTCGAGAGCAGGATCAAAAGGCAAGCGGTGGTGGTGGTGGACAAGGAACCGGGAGAGGTCGATTGGGACAAGGAGATGGTCATGCCCGATAGCGACTATCAAGAAGCAGTGGAGCGGTTGCGCCAAGCTGCGAACGCTCTCGTAAGCGTCTCAGCAAGTCTGGAACCCACCTCTTACCAACGGCTCCTGGAGGAGTCTGGCCAAGAGGCAGAGTCGTTCGCAGTGTACGAACAAAGACTGGCGCAAGGCTGCGCTGCCGGGCATCTTGCTGTGGAAACCGGGTTGAAGGCTCTCATCCATCTGTTGTCGTCTCCGCAGGCTCAAGCGTGGGGACATGGCATAGAAAGGCTTCTGTCTCAGCTTCCCGAGCCGCATAGGAGGAAGATCGAATCTCGACTGGCTCGGGTGGGAGTCAACAATCTTCAGAAGTGGCAAGAACAGGCCCGTTACCAACGGTTTGTCACTCCCACCCCTGAGGGGTTTGCGGCGATCGCAGAAGCGGCCGGTTGTGTGGTTCTTTACGCTGCTGACCAGTTCCCATCGGACCCGGATATGGCAACCCGTGTCCGGCGCTTGGTGTCGTTCATAAGACAGGAGATTCGCCCGCCGCGACCTGTACACCGGCCATGACCGCACCAAGCGGGAAGGGCCCGGTTTGTCGCTCGATCAGTAACCCACGGGTCGCTCCGCATTTTGCCCATGCCCTGAGACACCCGACGAGTGGATTTGTGGGCCCGTAATTAGCGCCGGAGGGTGGCGGATCAGGTTGGTTCCCTGGTCTGTGACCTCGACCCCTCAAAGTGCACCGCGACATAGACGAACGGATGGGGTTTACATGGCCATATTCCTGGTCCGGGGGGTCGCGACGTGTCCCGTCTCGGGACAGGGTTGAGGCTTACCGGCCGAGAATTGGCTTGAGGCTGCGGGCGGTCTCCTCTGCGATGCGGCGGTGGAGTCGTTCGGTCTCCTCTCTGTAGGTGCGCACCTCCACTAGCCAGACGCCTCCTTCATCCAATCCGGTCTCGACCGCCGGGGCGAGTTCCGAGGCTCGGACGAGCCGCCTGTACCCGAGTCCATGGAAGGCGGCCAGTGCTTCGAAGTCACGCCCGTGGGGAGTTCCGAACAGCTTCTCGAAGTGGGGATGCCTCGCATGGGGCAGGAAGTTGAAGATCCCGCCCCCGTCGTTGTTGACAACTACCAGCACACATGACGGGCGTTCGTCCACCAGGAAACCGTTGGAGTCGTGAAGAAGCGCCAGATCGCCGCTGAGGCAGGCCACCCGGCCCGGGCGGGCCCAGGCCGCTCCCAGAGCGGTGGACACCAGCCCATCGATTCCCGATGCTCCACGATTGCCGAGCACCCTGGCGGGTGTGGTGTGGGCGAACATCTCCACTTCCCTGATGGGCAGGGAGGATCCCACCACCAGGGTGTCGAGAGGCAATGCGGCCAGGTCGCGCGCCGTCCGGGGCTCGGAGGGAAGATCGTCATAGTCCAGGATGTCGTCGACGACCGCCCGGCATGCGGATTCGGCTTCCTGCCACATTCCCAGCCACTCGGGGGCTCTTTTTCCCTCCCTCACCCGGTCCAGGAGCGCTCGGGCGACAGCAGGGGCCGGGCCCGTCGTCATGTGTGTGACCGCCCGGTCCGGATCGGCCCACCGCCCGGGGGCGCCTGCCACCACCTGGGTGACAGACGGGTCGGAGAGGACAGCCGCCAGGCTTGTGCTGAGCCCGGTCTTTCCGAAACACAGCGCCAGGTCGGGCTTCAGGGCCTCCGGGAAGGCCGCAAGGAGATGGTGATAGGAAGAGATCCCCGGCGGGCGGCGGGCGCCGGACAGCGCCTCCGCCACCAGCGGCCATCCAAGTTGCTCCGCCAGGTGGGCGAAGACCGCCGACCCCTCCGCTCCTTCCCCAACCACGACCACTCCTCGCTGCGCCTGCTGCACCTCCTCCAGAAAGGAGAGGTCTGGCTCCGGAGCCCGGAGAGCGGTGATCCATGGTCGCCCGCCCGGTCGCCCCTCGGTCGCCGAACTGAAGGACTCTGCTGCCGAGCGCCCGTCATCGGACACTGGAGCGGTGGGCTCCCTAAAGTTCAGGTTGAGGTGCACCGGCCCGGGTCGCCCTTCCCACCCCCGCGCCTCTGCCACCGCCCGGGCTGTTGACGCCCTCCAGTAGGCGTTCGACTCCGGACGGTCCTCGGCCGGCCCCGCCTCCCAGAACCACCTGACAGTCTCTCCGAACAGCTTCAACTGGTCGACAGTCTGGTTGGCGCCCGTCTCCCGGAGCTCGGGAGGCCGGTCGGCGGTCACAAGGATGAGAGGAACGCCGGCGGCGGCGGCTTCCACCACCCCGGGATAGAGGTTGGCCACCGCGGTGCCCGAGGTGGTGATCACCGCGGCCGGGACCCCGCCCGCCCGGGCGGCGCCCATCGCGAAATAGGCCGCCGACCGCTCGTCGAAGAGGACCGTCATCTCAGCCCCGGGATGCTCCTGCGCAGCCCTGGCCAGAGCAGCCGACCGGGACCCCGGGGAAACCGTGAACCGGGTTACCCCTCCCCTGATGAGTTCATCCACAACCACCTCGGCCAGAGCCACGGAAGGGTTCGGATGGGTCATGGAAGTCGCACTCCCCGTATTGCGGCCTGGTTCCAATCACTGCAAGGACTCGCCATGAGTAGATGATTGGCGACGCTCTCCAATCTGGCGATCATCTGAGAGGCTACATCTTCGGGCGGCCGCCACCTCTCCAACAACTCGGGTGCGGGCTCCGGGCGGCGAAGACGGATCTCCCCTCTATCAGGCGTCAGCGGGTCGCGGACTACGTCTCCGGCCAGGAGCGAGGAGGTGGCCAGCCCGCAGGCATAGGGGAGGTCCGGCAGGGAGGAGGCGGCGGCCAGCCCGGCGGCGAGTCCCACCGAAGTCTCGAGGGCCGAGGATGGAACTACCGCCAGCCCCGTCCGGGAAGCCCAATCCAGCATTCGGCGGACCCCTCCCATGGGTTGGACCTTCATCACCAGGATGTCGGCGGACCCCGAGGATGCGATCTGTTCCGGGGAAGCGCCGGAGCGTATGGACTCATCCGCTGCGATCGGCACACCGGTCCTCCGGCGCAATTCGGCGAGTTCGGGGAGGGTGGCGCAGGGCTGCTCGGCGTACTGGAGACCGAATTCGTCCAGGCGACCGAGGCGCGCCTCGGCCTCGTCCACCCCCCAGGCGCCGTTGACGTCGACCCGCAGAAACCCGCCCTCCCCCAGCGCCTCTCTCACCGCTGCCACCCTGGACAGGTCATGAGAGAAGTCCTGGCCGGGTTCGGCCACTTTCACCTTGGCGGTCCGGCATCCCGAGTTCCGCACCAGCGCCGCGGCCTGGGGGGCGGAGACGGGAGGGACCGTGACGTTCACGGGTATCCGGTCCCTCACCGGTGCGGGAAACGGATTGATGGCCGACTCGAGGGCCGAGGCCAGCCAGCGGGCCGCCACCGGATCGCCGTACTCATCGAAGGGCGAGAACTCTCCCCATCCCGCCGGACCCCGGATGAGTACCGCTCGACGCTCGGCGAGTCGCCGGTAGCGAAGCGCCATGGGTATAGCCACCGCCCAGGCGGCCAGACCGGCCAGGGGGCCGTCTTTGAACACTCGATCCGGTGGAGGAGTCATGTTCCGGCCTGGACGTCTCGGAGGAAGGCGATCAGCCGGTTTACCTGACCTTCGCTCAGGTGATCGAAAGAAGGCATGGTTCCGATCCCGCGGCGGATGGAGGTGACCAGATACGAATCGGGCAGGGTGGCGCTCGGAGAGCCTTCGCCCAGGGGAGGTCCTACCTCTCCTTCCAGACCAACCCCATGGCACGAAGAGCACAACTGGCTGTACAACTCCGGGCCGGTGGCGGTCTCGGAAGGTGGGGAGGAACAGGCCGTCACAAACCCGACGAAGAGCGCCAGGACGGCGACCCGGCGTCTCCCCGTGGCCGCCGCCTGGTCAGAAGAGGCTCTCGAGCCGATCAATCGTCTCACCGGCTTTCTCCCACATCTTCCGGCTTGCGACCAGCACCCTTCCGTTGGCGACCGCCACTACAACATCCGAGACCCCCACCACCGCGGTTTTGGCCCCATCCGAGTGCACCTGGACGCATCGGCCGGCCTCCGCCACCGCCGATCCGCTCACCACATTCCCAAGTTCGTCTCGCCCCAGGGCCTCTCCCAATGCCTCCCACGACCCGATGTCCGACCAGCCGGCGTCCATCCGCACCGCCAGGATCCGTTCGGCCCGCTCCCACACCCCCTTGGCCACCGACACCGACGGCGCCACTTCGAAACAGTCCCCCAGCTCGATGGTTCTGTCCTCCCCGCGCGCGGCGGTGGAGAAAGCCTCGGCCACCGTCTCTGCCACCACTGGGAGCAGGCGGGCGATAGCTTCTCGCAGCACTGCCGCCCGGGCGAGGAACATCCCGCCGTTCCATAGGTAATCACCGGACTCCACCATTCGGCCGGCGGTCTCGACGCCGGGCTTCTCCACGAACCGGCGGACCCGCTTCACCCCCGGGCCGGAGCCCACCTCCATGTACCCGAGCCCGGGATGGGGGTGCGTGGGCGGGATGCCGAAGATGACCAACTCTCCCTGCTCAGCGGGGGAGACTCCCTCCCGAATGGCGGCTCGGAAAGCCTCGACATCGGCGACCAGGTGATCGGTGGGAAGTCCCAGGAGAAGATCGTCGGGGCCGGCCCAGAGGGCGGCCGCCATGGCGGCCGGGGCGGTGTTGCGGCCCACCGGCTCGGTCAGCACCGCGGCGGGAGCACAGCCGATCTCCTCGAGATGCTCTATCAGCCGGCGTCCCAGGGAGCGGCTGGTGACCATCACCGGAGCGGAGGCTTCCTGCATGCCCATCACCCGGCGGGCGGCTGCTTGGAGAAGGGACTCGTCGCCGGCGATCCGCAGGAGTTGTTTGGGGGACTCCGGGGTGGAGAGCGGCCACAGACGGGAGCCGACCCCTCCGGAGAGGAGCACGGGGGTGATCATTGCAAGAGAGATTACCTGCGCACCGGCCGACCGCCCCCTAGAACAACAGCATGCGTATCGCCACCCCGATCGAGGCGATGGCCAGGAGCCACCGGATCATCCCGGCGCCCTTCTGTATGGCGAGACGGCTGCCGAAATAGGCCCCCGTGGAGTTGCCGATCGCCATCACCAGGCCCACCACCCAGTTGATCTGGTCGGCCAGCGCGAAGATCCCGACCGCCAGGACGGTGTAGCAGGCGATCATGAACATCTTGGCGGCGCTGCCTCTGACCAGGTCCAGTCCGCAGCCCAGCACCAGCCCGGTGATGAGCAGGAACCCCACGCCCACCTGGATGAAACCTCCGTAGAAGCCTATGGCCAGGAAGGCCGCCGCCCGGCCCCACCAACCCAGCCGCGGCTCCACCCTTTCAGCCAGCCATGCCGACGGCTTGAACAACACCGAAAGCGCCACTCCTATCAGCACCACCGCGAAAGCGGTGCGCATTTGCTCGTTGGAGACCCGTGTGGCGACCCAGGCCCCCGCTCCGGTGCCGATCATGGCGGGGATGACCAGGCTGTAGGACAGCTTCCACGGAACCAGCCGCTCGCGTGCGAAGTTGGCCGTGCCCAGGATGTTGGCGCAGGCGATAGCCACCCGGTTGGTGGCGTTGGCGACGTTGGCGCCCAGCATGGGCTCTAGGATCATCAGGCTCACCGCCGACCCTCCGCCCGCCATGACGTTTATGAAGGCGGTGGCGAAGCCGGCCAGCACCAGCAGCGCCCCTGTGAGAAGGTCCACCTCAGCGGTCATCTACGCGGACCTGCCAGCACACACAAAGGGGAATGTTAGGTGCGGTGGGTACCATCTCGAACCAGGTGGAGACGGTAACAACCCGGCTGCCCGCCCGGGTCCGGGTTGACAAGACGCCGGCCCATGACGGCCACAGGAGAAACGACGTGAACATCGACCAGGTGGAAGAGGCCCTATCGACCGCCGAGAGTGCCGTGGCGGAAGGTGGGGGGTTGGCCGGAACCGGATTCTGGAGGGCTGTTGGGGCGACCAAGCGCGACCCGGGCCTGGTCGACCGATACTCCGACCGGATCGCCGAAGTCGATCGGCGGGCTTTCCTGGGGTGGGCTGTCTTCTCGGTGGGCGCCGGGGTCGGCACCGCACTCATGGCGTTGGCCACCCTGGCGGGCGTGGCCCTGATTTTCTGGTCTTATGGGCTTCCCGACCCCTGGAACGGACTGGTGATGCTGGGAGGCGGGGGCGGGGTGCTGGTGACCACCACCCACGGCCTGGGCCATCTGGCGGTGGGGCGTTTGGCGGGCATGCGGTTCACCCACTGGTTCGTCGGGTCTTTGAGCAGGCCCCAGCCGGGGGTGAAGGTGGACTACGCCACCTACCTGCGGGCCGGTCCCCGTTCTCGGGCATGGATGCACGCCTCCGGGGCGCTGGTCACCAAAATCGTCCCGTTTGTGCTGCTGGCACTGGTCCTGGCCGGCGACTTTCCCCCCTGGGCCGCCTGGCTTCTCGCGGCCCAGGGGGTGCTGCAGATCATTACAGCCGCGCTGTGGTCGGTGAGGATGTCTGACTGGAAGAAGTTCCGGCGGGAGATGTCCTACCGCTGAGGACCGACGGCCCGACCAGCACGGCGGCGACTTCGAGGTGCGGGAACTGACCGTCGGCTAGCCGGTTGTGGGGGCGCGGGTCCTGCGTCCCAAGGCGCTGTCGCCTCCGGGCAGCTTGAATTTGACCGGGTGGTGCGGGCCTTATCCCTCCAGGCGCCGGTAGGTGATGCCCAGGGACAGGTACTCCTCCACTCCCATCTCGGCCCGCTCGATTTCGTGGGGCCGGAGTTCCCGGAGTGGGCGGGCAGGAGTACCCACCGCGATCGTCCAGGGGGGTATCTCCTTCCCCTCGGGAAGCAGGGATCCGGCCGCCAGCCACGAGCCTTCTCCCATCACCGCGCCATTGAGGGCGATGGCGCCCATCCCCACCAGGCACCGGTCGCCGATCACCGCGCCGTGGATCACCGCCGAGTGTCCGATGCTGATCCGTCGCCCCAGAATGGTCGGATACCCGCGATCGGCGTGGAGAACGGAGTTGTCCTGGATGTTGGTCTCCTCCCCCACCACCACCCGGTCGGTCTCCGCCCGGATGACCACGCCGAACATCACCACCGCCTCGGCTTCGATCACCACGTCGCCGAAGACTCGAGCGTTGGAGGCTATGAAAGCGCTGGGATGTATAACCGGAGCGGCCAGTCGGCGTGGAACACGATCCATGCGGGTTCTCTTTTGTCGCAATGTCCAATCAAAGCCTACCCGAAATTGGGCGGAAACCTCTGACGGCTGCTGTGGGATTCGTCAGGGCGCCGACGCATGGCGCTTATGATCATCGGCCTCTACGGCCCGAGACGATGCGCCTTCTGTCACCGATCCCCATCCCCATTCCCGCTCAAGCGCCCAATTGCATCTGCCGCTCAGTCCTCCATGTAGGACTCGATGGGCGGACAGGAGCACTGGAGATTGCGATCGCCCTCCACGTTGTCCACCCGACCCACCGGCGACCAGTACTTGTCCTGGGCCTGGCCCGCCCCCGGATATGCGGCCACCGAGCGGGGGTAGGCGTGGTCCCAGGCGTCGGCTGTCACCACCCGGGAGGTGTGTGGGGCGTGGCGGAGTGGGTTGTCGTCGCGGGGCCACTCCCCGGTCTCTATCCGCCTGATCTCCTCGCGGATGGAGAGCATTGCGTCGCAGAACCGGTCGAGTTCCGTCAACGGCTCCGACTCGGTGGGCTCGATCATGAGCGTGCCGGGCACCGGGAAGCTGAGGGTGGGGGCATGGAAACCGTAGTCGGTCAGGCGCTTGGCCACGTCCTCGGCGCTCACCCCGGCCGAGTCCTCAAACTCTCTCAGGTCAACGATCACCTCGTGCGCCACCCTGCCCTGGTCTCCCACATAGAGGATGCGGTAGTCGCCGGACAACCGGGTGGTCACGTAGTTTGCGGCCAGGATGGCGATTTCGGTTGCCCGCTTCAGCCCGTCCGGGCCCATCATTCTCATGTACATCCACGGGATAGCCAGGATCCCGGCCGATCCCCATGGCGCGGCCGATATCGGGCCGATCCCGGTGGGGGGACCGGCCTGGCTCTGCAGGGGGTGGTTGGGAAGGTATGGCGCCAGGTGGGCGCCCACCGCCACCGGGCCCACTCCCGGGCCCCCTCCCCCATGCGGGATGGTAAAGGTCTTGTGGAGGTTGAGGTGGGAGACATCGGCGCCGAACCTGCCCGGCTGCGCCAGTCCCACCAGGGCGTTGAGATTGGCCCCGTCCACGTAAACCTGACCTCCGGAGGCGTGGATCATCTCGCAAACCTGTCCCACGCTCTCTTCGAAGACCCCGTGGGTGGAGGGATAGGTGATCATTATCGCCGCCAACTGATCACCGTGGCGAACCAACTTCTCCTTCAGGTCCACCAGGTCGATGTTCCCCTGGTCGTCGCAGGCCACCACCACGATCCGCATTCCCGCCATCACCGCCGATGCCGCGTTGGTCCCGTGTGCGGAGGATGGAATGAGACACACGCGGCGGTGGTCCTCCCCCCGGTCCTGGTGATAGGCGCGGATCGCCGCCAGCCCGGCCAATTCCCCCTGGGAACCGGCGTTGGGCTGCAGCGACACCGCCGCGTAGCCGGTTATCTCGGTCAGCCAGTCCTCTAAGTCGGAGAAGAGTTGGAGATAGCCCTCGGCCTGGTCGATCGGGGCGAAGGGATGGATGTCGGAGAACTCCGGCCAGGTGACCGGGATCATCGACGAGGCGGGGTTGAGCTTCATCGTGCATGACCCCAGGGGGATCATGGTGCGGTCCAGAGCCAGATCCCGGTCGGAGAGACGCCGGATGTAGCGGAGCATCTCGTGCTCGGAGTGGTAGGTGTTGAAGACCGGATGGGTCATGAACTCGCTCCGCCGGGAAAGTCGGTGCGGGAAGGCCGGTTCGATGCCTTCGGCGGGAAGGGCCGCAGAGAAAGCCGAGAGCGCCCGGGACGCTATCTCCTCGTCGGTGGTCTCGTCCAGGGAGATACCCACCCTCTCGGAGTCGATGCGTCGCAGATTTATCCCGGCAGACAGGGCTCTGTCCATTACCAGGTCGGCTGCTCTCCCTGCCCTGACCGACAGGGTGTCGAACCACCCGGCGTTCTCCACTCCCCATCCCGCCGAGCGGAGCCCGGCCGCCACCCGGGACGTGAGAGCGTTGACCCGCCGGGCGATCCCCTTCAGTCCCTCCGGCCCGTGCCAGCAGCCGTAGAAAGAGGCCATTACCGCCAGGAGCACCTGCGCAGTGCAGATGTTGGAAGTGGCCCGCTGGCGCCGGATGTGCTGTTCGCGGGTCTGGAGGGCCAGCCGGAGAGCGGGGTCCCCGTTCGAGTCCTTCGACATTCCCGCCAACCGCCCGGGAAGGGATCGGACGTGCCGTTCGAGGGTGGCGATGAAACCGGCGTGGGGACCGCCGAACATCATGGGCACCCCGAACCGCTGTGAGGAACCCACCGCGATGTCCGCTCCCCACTCCCCCGGCGGGGACAGCAGCGCAAGCGCCAGAAGGTCGGTGGCGACCACCACCACCATCCCGGCGGACCGGGCTTCTTCCACCGTGGGGATCAGATCCCGGACCTCCCCGCCGGCGGCCGGATACTGGAGCATCACTCCGAAGGACTCCCCGTCGAGAAAGTCCATGTCGTCGGGGCGGGCCACCGCCACGTCGATGTCCATCCAGCGGGCCCGGGCGCGGATCACCTCGATGGTCTGGGGGAAGGCGTCGGCGTCCACCCAGAAGCGCAGGGCGCGGCGGCGGCGGGAGATTCGGCGGGACATTGTCATCGCCTCGGCTGCGGCGGTGCCCTCGTCGAGCAGGGAACAGTTGGAGATCTCCATGCCGGTCAGGTCGGAGACCATGGTCTGGAAGTTGAGGAGCGCCTCCAGCCGCCCCTGGGAGATCTCCGGCTGGTAGGGCGTGTAGGCGGTGTACCAGGCCGGGTTCTCCAGCACCGTCCGGAGGATCACCGAGGGGACGTGGACGTTGTAATAGCCCATGCCGATCATGGAGGTCACCGTCCGGTTGCGGGAGGCGATCTCGCCAAGGCTCGCCAGGGCGCCGGGTTCGGTGAGGGCGTCCGGCAGTTCCAGAGAGTCGCGCATCCGGATCGAGGAGGGAACTGTCTCGGCCATCAACTGGTCGACCGATTCGACGCCCACCCTCTCGAGCATCGCCGAGATGTCG
>VXSV01000132.1:17205-19856 GCA_009837815.1 Acidimicrobiia bacterium | reverse complement strand
CGTCCCCTGCCAGGCGAAATGTTTGCCTCCTATCGAGCAGCCATTGCCTGATCCGCCGACACCGCTATTCCCAGACAACGTCAAGCTTGCCATGGGCGACTTGAATACTCCCCAAAACTCGATTATTACGCAGCAAGTAGGACATAACATAGCCTGCAAGAACGAGTTCGCCGGGTGGCCGCGGGCGGAGGGAATTCCCGACGCCTGAGGAAAGTCCGGACTCCACAGGGCAGGGTGCTGGGTAACGCCCAGGCGGGGCGACCCGACGGAAAGTGCCACAGAGAACAGACCGCCGATGGCCTCACCGGAGGCACAGGCAAGGGTGAAACGGTGGTGTAAGAGACCACCAGCGCCCCGGGTGACCGGGGCGGCTGGCAAACCCCACCTGGAGCAAGGCTAAGCAGGGACGCAATGGCCCGTTGAATAGTCCCGGGTGAGCCGCAGGAGGTCACCGGCGACGGTGATCCCAGATGGATGGTCACCGGGGGCCGGAGACGGTCCCCACAGAATCCGGCTTACAGGCGGGCTCGTTCTTTCCTATCGTCGAACCAGGTAACCGGGACCTACTACCCCCCCCCTTCAAGTTTGGTGGACCGGTGTGGAGAGACAGCAAGGGAGTGCCGAACGTACGCCTTTACGTCACACCCAACAACTCCCGATAGCGGGCGCCGGACATGGGGGTGCGGCCTAGGTTTTCGGCTATGGCTGTGACGGCCTCCAGTTGTTGGAGGTTGGAGGCTATCAGTTCGTCGCGGTGGGGGTAGCGCCAGACGGTGTCCTCCATTCCCAGGCGGACGTGGAGGCCCATCAGCATGGCCAGGGTGACCAGGTAGACGGAGGGACGGCCTGCCGCGCACACCGAGACGATCGAGTCGGGATTGATGTCGAAGATCGAGTCGACAATGCGGGTGAGGCCCTGGATCATCTGGCGGGGGTTGTGCATGGGGCTACCGCCGGGAAGGGCGGGCAGCACCACCCAGTAGAGGGGCTCTTCCAGCAGGCCCGATTCGATCAGGTAGCGGCGGGCGTTGTCCACGTCGGCGTCGGTGTAGACCGCGATCTCGGGCTTCACCCCCGCTTCCATCAGGATGCGGGTCTTTTCGATCACCACCGCCGGGGGCTTGGCGAACAGGGTGTCGCCGCAGAAGGTGGCGGTGGTGTTGACCGGCGACCCGGTGATCAGACCCGAGTTGGAGATCTTGATCATCTCGTTCCAGTCGTCGGGACCGATCGCCACCTCGCCCGCCGAAACGTACAGGTCCTCGAACTCGTCGCGGAGCGGTTCGATAATGGTGACGAACCGGGCCAGGTCCAGGATGGACAGCTCCATCTCGTTGCGCACATGGATGTGCAACGCTGACGCTCCGGCTCGCATGCACGCTCTCCCCGCTTCTGTGATCTCCTGCTCCGAGATGGGCTGGGCGGGGTTGTGGCGGGTCATGAAGAACCCGCCGGTGAGAGCAACCGAGATGGCCACCTCCTCTGAGATGGGCCAGCGCGGCGACACGTCCACATCGGCGTATGCGGAGGTGAAGGGGTTGGTGATGTCGGGCAACCCGTAGGGCTTCAACACGGCGCGGGTCTTGCTCCGCTCCATGTACGCGTTGACTCTGGCCCAGTTGATCTTGTCTTTTGCCATGTTTGAATGCGCTCCTTCTAGTCGAGACGCCGGGCCCTGAAGCCCCCGTCCACATGCACCAGTTCCCCGGTGATGAAACTTGCCTGATCCGACAGCAAAAACACGATTGCCTCGGCCAACTCCCCGGTGGCCCCCAGCCGTCCCAGGGCATGCTCCGAAGCCGCCGCCTGGGCGTCCACGATTCCCTGGGCGGCAGCCCGCTGGAAGAGCGGGGTCTCCACCATCCCGGGGATCACCTGGTTGACCCTTATCCCCGCCGGGGCCCATTCCACCGCCAGCACCCTGGTGAGGCCCCCGATCCCCGCCTTCGACGTGGTGTAGGCTGCCCGGCCGGGAAACCCGAAGTCCTGTGCTATCGAACCCACGGTGACGATCGATCCCCCTCCCCCATCCCTCATGGCCCTCCCCGCCGCCTGGCACCAGTAGAAGGTGCCGTTCAGGTGCACCCCGGTTACCTTCCGCCAATGCTCGACCGCCAACTCGAAGCTGTCCCCCACGATCTGGATCCCCGCGCAGGTGACCAGCATGCTGATCGGGCTTCTCCACATCTCGATCTCCGCCGCGGCGGCGTTCACCGCCTCGGGATCGGTCACGTCGCATTGCACGAAGCGGACCCGGCCCTCCCCGAAGCGTTCGATCAACTCGGCGGACTGGGCTTCGTTCAGGTCGACCAGCGCGCATGCCACGTCCGGGCGGCGTTCCAGCAGCATCTCGGCGGTCTTCCAGCCGATGCCGCTGGCCCCGCCGGTTATCACGGCCACAGAAGACACTTGGTCGCTCATTTCTGTCCCTTCTCTGAGTGTCGATCGGACAACTCCCTGGCGATCAGGGTCCGGTGGATCTCGTTTGCACCGTCCACGATCTGGTTGAGTTTCGCCTCTCTCATCAGCCTCTCCACCTTGCCGGAGGAAAGATATCCCCACCCTCCCATTAGTTGGGTGGCCGAGGTGGTCACATTCATAGCCAGATCCGTCACATAAACCTTGGCCGCCGAGATCTGAAGCGACGCCCG
>VXSV01000132.1:0-17105 GCA_009837815.1 Acidimicrobiia bacterium | reverse complement strand
TCATAGCCAGATCCGTCACATAAACCTTGGCCGCCGAGATCTGAAGCGACGCCCGTTCGCCCGCGTCGACCAGCGCCGCGGCGTGATCCAGATAGATCCGGCCGGTCTCCACAGCTATTCCCATCTCGGCCAGGTTCTGCTGCACCGCGCCCTGGCGGTTGAGAGGCTTTCCGAACCGGCGGGTCCGGGCGGTGTACTCGAGAGCCAACTCCAGAGCCTCGGTGGCGCATCCCAACGCCAGCCCGGCGGTGAGCAGTCGGCTCCTCCCCAGATGGGGCCACAGGTCTCTCATATCCCCTATCCGGTCCTCCGGGGCCACCAGGCACCCGTCGAGTTCGATCTCGCACAGGTGCACTCCTCGCAGCGCCATGGTGGGGCCCAGTCGACGCACGTCGCATCCCCGCACGCCGGGATCGACCGCGTAGATTGACGGGTCGGCGTCGGGGGCTTCCCGGGCGGCCACCAGCAGAAAGTCCACCTGGTCGGCGTTGGGAATGTAGGTCTTGGTCCCGGTCAGCCGGTAACCGCCGTCACGCTCCTCGGCGATGGTCGCCAGGGCCGCCAGGTCGTTGCCGGCGTCCGGTTCGTTCAGGGCCAACACCGAGGCCGCCCGACCCTCCACGAGGGGAAGCCCACGCCTGTTCCACTGCAGTTCGTTGGCGACTTCCGCCAGGTACCCGGCGATCAGTGCGTTGGTGAGCAGGAACCCGAAAGGTCGATACACCCGGCCCAGGGCGGCGGCCACCGCCACGATCTCCGTCCACGGCCGGGGGTGGCCCCCCCTATCGGCGGGAGTCATCATTCCCAGCAGCCCGAAACGCCGCCCCACCTCCCAGAGCGCCTCGGGTGGGACATGGCCTTCCTCCTCCCAGGCGTCCACCCGGGGCTCCACCTCGGAACGAAGATGGCCCAGCAGGTCCCGGGTCATTCGATCCTCCTGGTCACGCCCTTAGAAAGGCAGAATCCGGAGAAGAACACCGAGTGGGAGGCGTTTCCCTCGGTGCCGCCCCCGACCACGATCCGGAGATCGTCGGGCGTCTCGCAAATCAACACGCGGTCTCCGTCGACCGTCCAGTCTCCCTGGGGGATGTTGCCTTCGGGCGGGTAGTCGGACAGCGGAACCTTCCCCGCCTCCCACAGGTGCTCTGCCAGGCGTTTCTTGCTCCATCCGTCCCGGGCGAACACCCCGGCGTGGGCGGGGCTCATCAACAGGGTGAGCGTCCCCCGGGAAAAGAACTGGCTGGTGGCCGTGGAACGGAGGGTCTTGGCCAGCATCTTGGCCAGAGAGTCGGGCGTCCACCACACCGCGGTGGAGTTGATCACCGACTCGATGCCCGCCACCGAGACGACCGAGTCATCCGGCCGGTATCCCAGTTGGACGTGCAACGGCTCCCAGGGACTCGACTCCTCGTCCTCGGGGACCACCAGGGTGTACTTGGCCGGGCTTCCATGGGTGGCCTGGTCCACGCCGATGTAGGCGCCCCCCAGGTTGCGCATCGCCAGCCGCAGGGCGCGGCCGATGGTGGCGTTGGCCCGGTTGCCGGGACCGAGCAGGTTCCGGTCGGTGTTCATGGAGAGTTCCCGGCGGATCGGCCCGTTCACCACCACCAGGGGCGTGGCCGGGTTGGTGGTGGATTGGATGGCGTGCAGGTTGAAGATCGGTTCGCACATGGCCGATACGGCGGCCACGATCACCGGCATGTAGGAGGGAAGGCATCCGGCCATCACCGCGTTGACCGCCAGCTTTTCCACGGTCGCCACGCCCCGCCTGGGGTCGATGATCCCGATCTCTTCGGCCGGGTGGCGTCCACTCCCGGCCACCATGGCGGCCACCCGCCCGGGCGTGGGAGGTATCACCGGCAGTCCGTCGGAGAGGTCCTCTTGGTGGAACCAGTCCTGGATCGCGTCCAGACCCAGATCGGTCGGACAGTCAAGCTCCCGTGACAATAGCTCCATTCGGTCGCCAACCTCCGGCCGCTCAGGCCAACGGTTCCCGGACCGCTTCGATGAGAGGGACGATCTCGTGGTCAACGGCCAACTCCACATACGGCCGCAACTCTTCGGTGGTCATCACCTCGGTCTGGTGGGGGAAGATCACCATGGGCAGATCGGGCACTCCCCTGCTGGCCAGGGTGGCCTTGGCCAACTCCTCGAAGGCCTCGGTGATCAGCACCACCGTTCCCAGTCCCCGCTTTCTCAACTCGGTCCCGTCGTGGCAACTCCACGCTGTGCAAGCCCCTCAGTTGCCGAGACCCAACACCGCGAAGTGGCTGTACCCCACCACCTGATCGATCACCTCTTGGGGCGTGGGCTCGGAGTGTTTGATCTTCCAGTGCCGAACGTCCCTGATGAACGACAGACGCCGCAGACGTTCATCCACCAGTGCGGCGATGCGGGTCATCGACTCCCAGCGGGAGTTGAGGATGCCCACATTCAGCTCCACCGCCTCCACGGGCTTGAGGGGATCGGCGCCGTCCAGTCGACGGTATTCCTCGGCTCGGGGGTCCAAAAGTCTCATCTCTTATCCTCCGGTATATCGAGATCGGCAAGCATCAGATGCTGGTGGGCGCCGAACACGTCCTTGCAGGCCGGATCGGAGGAGGCGATGTCCTTCACCATGGTGACCTTGAACGCCAGGGCATTGTCCAAAAAGTAAATGCCCAGCACCTGGTCGTTGGTGAGCCCGTACAGCGGCGCCAGCACCTCCGCGGTGATCCTGCCTGAGTCCTTGACCTGCCGGTAAGCCTCTTCGGAGTCGAAGAAGACATCGAAGGTGGTGTTGAAGGGATCGCAGTTCTTGGACCGGAGGGTCTTGGCGAAGTCGCGGAGCCGGGCCATCAGCGCCCCCTCGGGAAGTCGACCACCTGGTAGGGGAAGAGTTCCAGCGGGTCTTCCACCTCCAGGAGGTGCCATACGTTGAACGAGAACGCCGGGCCGACATTGATGGTGGGGGGAGCGAACCGGGTGGCCAGGTTTCCTGCCGAGGTCTGGCGGTTCGGGTAGGGCTTGATCCACAGTTCCATACAGATGAAGTAGGCCAGGTTCTCGGCCAGTTCCTGGGTTTCGGCGATGACGTCCACCAGCAGACCGATCTCGTGAGGGGTCCGTCCCCGGAGGGGCTCGTTGGGCCCCAGCACGCCGTTTCGCCCGTATTGGTCGAAAATGATCTTGTAATGCTTTCCCTCGTCCAGGTGCCCGAAGCGCGGCGATGCGGAGATGGTGGAGCGGATGTTGTCCAGGAACCAGTCCAGGCAGTCGATGAAAGCCGGTTCCCTCACGCCGAACACGGCGATGGTGCGGTACCCCTCCCGGCGGGCGCCTTCCAGTTTGATCGTGTAGGGCGTGTCCACCCAGATGGCTCCCTCCGAGCGCACCCCCGAGCCGGGGACCTCGGTGTAGGTGGCGTCGGTCAGGTCGAGATATCCTCCCGGGTTTTTCTCCATGAACGGATTGTCCCGCTCGTACATGGAGTGGCTGGCGATGGACCGGGCCGTGGCGGCCTGGGTGTCCGACACCGGGTAGACAGAGATGGCGTCGGGCTCCAGCACCCCGTAGATCGGCTCGGAGGGGTCACCGGGATGAAGCGCCAGGCCGGCGCACTCCAACACCTTGGCCATGTGGGTGGTGGGCCCGCGGGGGAATCCGGCCGCCAGCGGAGGAGCCATGTATATCCCCACATCGAGGGCCCGCCCGGTGATCACTCCGTCCACCCCGGCCTCCAGCGCCGCCATGATCGGCTCGGGTCCCATCTGCGCCACTATGTGTTCGGACGCCTCGACGTCCTCGGGGGTCAGCATCTCCGAGAGATGGGGTGACTCCACGGCCCGGGGGGCCTTCGCCCCGCCTCTGATCCTCTCGGCCAGCATCTCACGGTCGAGTTCTCCGTCGATCACCGCGATGCGCAACGGAAGGTCCTCTTCCGAGGTGATCTCATCCACCCGGTCGAGGCACTCCTCCAACTGGGTGCTCCCACCGGCGATCCCCACCGAAAACACGAATGGGACGCCCTGCTCCTTGGCGAAGCGCATGTAGGGCCGGACGTTCTCCCGGAAGTTCTCGGTGGTGAACTGGGTGCCGCTCCCCAGCATGTAGGGGCCGAAGTCCATCCCGGTGCCCTGCGAGCACACCGCATCCACTCCCCTCCGGGCCGTCTCGGCCAGGAACTCATCCACCCGTGGATGGACGGGAATGTGGTTCACAAACGAAAGGATGCGGAACTCGTCTCTGGGCATGGAAGGACCTTTCAGGAAACAGCTAGCCGAAGAAGAAATTCACCGGCCCCAGAGTGAGGGGTGGGAAGAAGGCGATGATCAGCACGTCGATGATGAGCACCGTGATGAAGGGCAGCACGGCCCTGATCAGGTCGGCAGAGGGGATCCCGGCGATCTTGGAGTTGACGAACAGGAGCACCCCATAGGGAGGAGTGAGGAGGCCGACCGCGATGGCGCCCATGAAGGTGACCCCGTAGTGGATTGGGTCCATCCCCACCTCGGGTGAGGTGGCGATCGGCTCGAGGATGGGATAGAGCACCAGCACGATGGGGACCGTCTCCATGAAGGTGCCGATGATCAGGAGAAGAAGGATCATCATCAGGATCACCACGGCCGGGGTGCTCGAGAATCCCAGCATGAATTCGGTGAGCTGCTGGGGCACCTTGGCCAGGGTCAGGAACCGCCCGAAAGCCTGGGCCGTGGCGACGATGATGAACAACACCGCGGCGAACTCGGCCGACTCCTTGAGAATGTTGAAGAAGGTCTTCCATCCCATCTCCCGGTATATGAAGATGGCTACCAGAAGCGAATAGACCACCGCCACCGCCGCCGCTTCGGTGGCCGTGAAAACCCCGGCCAGTATCCCTCCCATGATCACCACAGGGAAGACCAGGGCGGGCAACGCCTTGTAGGTGGTCGTGCCCATGCGCTTGATGCTGAACTTCTCGGGATCGGCCTTGACGCCCGAACGGGGGCGCCTTATCCAGGCCACCGTGGCCAGGGAGACGGCGATCAGTATTCCGGGGCCGTACCCTCCCACGAACAGCTTGGTGATCGAGACACTGGTGGCGGCGCCGGCCAGGATCATCGGCACGCTGGGAGGGACGATGATCCCTATAGAACTAGAGGCGGCGGTTACCCCCGCCGCGTAGGGAGTGGGGTAGCCGCCCTTTTTCATCTCCGGCACCAGCACCGAGCCGATGGCGGCGGAGTCGGCGGTGGCCGAACCGGAGATCCCTCCGAAGAACATGGACCCGAACACGTTCACATATGCCAGACGGAGACGGCTGAAGCCGAAGAGAAGATCCACCCAGCCGATCAGACGCCGTGAAACGCCTCCCGCCAGGATGAGGTTGCCGGCCAGGACGAACAGAGGCGCCGCGAACAGCACCAGCGAGTCGATCCCGTTGATGGAGTTGCGCACCACGTCGATGAGGGAGGCCGAAGGGTGCAGCAGCACGCCCACGATGGTGGCGCCGCCCAGCGCCGCGAAGATCGGCACCCGCAAAAGCAGCAACAAGAACAGCGTCCCGAATACCGCTACCAGCAGCATGGCTCAGGCCTCGGCCGGCGCCGGGGAGGACGGCTGTTCGGAATCGGGGGACCGGAACAGGTCGACGATCTCGTCCACCCCCAGGATCAGCGCCAGGGCGGCGCCCACCGGGGCCGCCGCGTACTGCCAGGAGCGGGAGATCTTGGTGATCGGCATGGTCTGGCCCGACACCTTGGTGGCCAGGACCGTGCCGTAGTAGACGAAGAAGATCAGCATCGCCCATTTGAAGACGATGGAGACCACCGCTATCCAGCGACGTTCCCGCACCACGTCGATGATCAGGTGCTTTCCCTTCATGGTGGTGGCCAGTCCCACGAACACCAGCCAGATGAGCATGATTCTGGGCACCTCCTCGGACCACACGATCGAAGAGTTGAACACGTACCGCATCACGACCTGGACGAACATCAAGAGCGACAGGCCACCCAGCAGTACGGCTAGGAGCAGTCGGAGCACCGAGATGGTGCTCCGACTGCCTTTGCTAATTAATCCGGCTGCTGAGCTCACGGAGCAGCCGCACGAATGCGGTCCGCCCACTCGGCCAGCTCAGGCCGCTCGTCATAGACGCCCGCCACCGCGGTGCGGAAGGCGTCCTTGTCAACGTCGTTGACTTCCCAGCCCTGGTTCTGCAACTCGGCAAGGTAGCCGGCGTCCAGCTTGGCCGCCTCGGCCCGCTGATGCGCGGCGGCTTCGATAGCGGCCTGTTGCACCAACTGCTGTGCGGCCGGACCAAGGCCGTCCCACAACTCACCACCCATGAACATGAGAAGCGCCGCGTAGATGTGCTCGGTGAGCGACAGGTACTTGACCGGCGTCTCGTAGTACTTCTGGGTGACCGCCGCGAAGATCGGCGCGCCGGTCCCGTCAACAACCCCGTTCTGCAACGAAGTGAAGATCTCCGGACCGGGCAGCGGCACCGGATTGGCGCCCACCAACTCATAGGTACGGATGTAGATGTCGGACTCGGGAACCCGGAACTTCAACCCGGCTGCATCGTCGGGCGTGACGATCGGCCGCTGGCTGTTCATCATCGAACGCAGGCCGAACTGACCGATGGCCAGGGCCTTGATGCCCACCCCCTCGGCCAAGCCGAGAAGTTCGCGTCCCACCGGACCGTCGAACACCGCGTTCACATGGTCTTGTCCGTCGAACAGGAAGGGCAGGTTCACCACTCCCATCTCGGGAACGAAGCTCTCCAGGAGTCCTGCGAACACCACACCGGCGTCGATGGAGCCCAGCTGGGCGCCTTCGACCAGCTCGCGCTCGGAACCGATCTGCGAGGACGGGAAGACCTCCACGGTCATGCGACCACCGGAACGCTCCTCGACCAACTCCTTGAACTTGACGGCCGCCACGTCGGCGTAACCGTCGGGAGCGCCCGAATGCCCGATGTTGATGGTGATCTCGGGCAGGAGGGAGACGTCCACCGCGCCGGTCGGGCTCACCGCCCGGATGCGGTCGGCCCACTCGGCCAACTCGGGACGCTCGTCATAGACGCCCGCCACCGCGGTGCGGAACAGGCCCTTGTCGACGTCGTTGACCTGCCAGCCCTGGTTCTCCAATTCGGCAAGGTAGCCGGCGTCCAGCTTGGCCGCCTCGGCCCGCTGATGTGCGGCAGCGGCGGAAGCCGACTGCTCGATCAGGTCCTGGGCCTTGGGGGGCAGGCTGTCCCACAGTTCCCCCGACATGAACATGAGAAGCGCCGCGTAGATGTGCTCGGTGAGCGACAGATACTGGACCGGCGTCTCGTAGTACTTCTGGGTGACCGCCGCGAAGATCGGCGCGCCGGTCCCGTCAACAACCCCGTTCTGCAACGAAGTGAAGATCTCCGGACCGGGCAGCGGCACCGGATTGGCGCCCACCAACTCATAGGTACGGATGTAGATGTCGGACTCGGGAACCCGGAACTTCAACCCGGCTGCATCGTCGGGCGTGACGATCGGCCGCTGGCTGTTCATCATCGAACGCAGGCCGAACTGACCGATGGCCAGGGCCTTGATGCCCACCCCCTCGGCCAAGCCGAGAAGTTCGCGTCCCACCGGACCGTCGAACACCGCGTTCACATGGTCTTGTCCGTCGAACAGGAAGGGCAGGTTCACCACTCCCATCTCGGGAACGAAGCTCTCGAGAATTCCGGCGAACACCACACCGGCGTCGATGGAGCCCAGCTGGGCGCCTTCGACCAACTCGCGCTCGGAACCGATCTGCGAGGACGGGAACACCTCCACCGTGATCTGGCCGCCCGAGCCTTCCTCGACCAACTCCTTGAACTTCACGGCCGCCACATCGGCGTAACCGTCGGGAGCGCCCGAATGCCCGATGTTGATGGTGACCTCGGGATAGTCGGGTTCAGCCGGCGCCGGCTCTTCAGGTTCTTCCGCCGGTTCCTCTGGTTCCTCGGCGGGTTCCTCGGGAGTCTCGGCCGGCGCGGCAGTGGTGGTTACCGCCGCTGCTTCAGTGGTGGCGGCAGGTTCTTCGTCTCCGTCTCCGCAAGCTGCGGCCAAAAGAGCCAGAACTGCTAATACTGATAAGAATTTCCTCACTGGTTACCTCCGTCGGCGAATAGATTCATCTTGGGACATCGCTTCCCCCGCTCTGTTCGGCGGGGATGTTTTGTATACCATAATACAGAGCCACCAGGCCCCCTGTCGGCAGACACCCGGACGTTCCGCATTTGCATCAATGAAAAGTACCACCTCACCAGACCTTTTATCCGAGTTCGCAAAGGTTGTCGTGGACGAGGCCGACCCTTTTCCCTTCTACACCCGGGCCCGACGTCTTGCCCCGGTGTTCTGGAGCCCCCGGATAGAGGGCTGGGTGGCTTCCCGCCGCTCCGAGGTGGCAGAGGTCTTGGAGGACGAGAGCCGGTTCGCTCCCCTGATGGGGGGACCGGGGTCTTCCGCCATCCACGGCCGGGTGATCCTGCACATGGAAGGACGTGAACACCGGCGCCACTCCGGTCTGTTGAGTCGGTGGATCCGCCACCGAGGCAAACTGGCCGGGGAGTTGCGGGAGATGACCGAACAGATCACCGCTCGACTGCTCGACCAATTGCCATGGGACCGCCCGGCGGAACTTCATCAGGGCCTCAACACCTCGCTTCCCATGGATGTGACCGCCACGATGATGGGGATTCCCGACGTGGCGCGGTTCCGGGGGTGGTACGACGCGATCGGGAAAGCCAGCGTCACCAACATCCGAAACGATCCGGAGATCACCCGCCAGGGGGTCGAAGCCCGGGAGGCGCTGGGTGAGTACCTGGCGCCGATCATCGCCGGGAAACGCCGCCGACCCACCCATGACCTCTTATCCGAACTCTGCCAGGCAGAGATCGACGGAGAACCCCTCTCCACGGAGCTGATCGCCTCCACCTGCTCGCTGTTGCTGGCGGCCGGAGTGGAAACCACCTCGCGGGGCCTGTCCAATCTGATGTGGGTGTTGTTCTCGGACCGGGACCTCTGGGAGGAGATCAGGCAAGACCGGGATCTGGTGACCCTGGCCTGCGCCGAGATCCTCCGCTACCTCGCTCCCGCCCACGCCCTGGTGAGAAAGGCCAAGATCGACACGGAGTTGGCCGGGGTGGGGATCGGCGCAGGCGACAAAATCATGGTGCTCCTTGCGTCGGCCAACCGGGACGAGACCTGGTTCGAGTCTCCAGATGAGTTCCAGCTGCACAGATTCGCCGAAAGCGCCTTCCGCCAGTTCACGCCGCGCGCCGACATACTGCCATTCGGGGCGGGAAAGCACCACTGCACGGGGTCGCTCCTCGCCTTGATGGAGATGGAAGTGGTGATCAACCGCTTCATGGACCGGGTCCGCTGGGCCGAGTGGGTAAACGGGCCTCCCCCCCTGACCGGCTACTCCCTCCGCTCCCCCGCCGAAGTGGCGGTCAACCTGATCCCCGCCTGAAGGGAAGGCTGCGGGGCCGGTAAACCCCCGGACTTAGTCACCGGACTTAGTCTATACTCCGAGGGGTCGATCGGAATAGGGAAGCCCGACGTGACTGTGACTGTGAACGTTCACCAAGCCAAGACCCATCTGTCCAGGTTGATGGAACGCGCCCATGCCGGGGAGCAGATCATCCTGGCAAAGGCCGGCAAACCCTATGCCCTGTTGGGGCCGATACCGCCGTCTGCGACCACCCGCCGGCCCGGACGACTGGCCGGGGAGTATGTCGGCCCCGAGATTCTTCTGCCGCTGCCGGAGGAACTGTTGGACGCCTGGGAGGGTAGTTGACGCGTCTGCTCTTGGACACCCACGTTCTACTGTGGTGGTGGACCGACGACCACAACCTTTCCAACCGGGCCCGGCTGGCGGTAGGCGACCCCGACGCCGACGTGCACGTCAGTGCGGCCAGCGCCTGGGAGATCTCCACTCTGTGGAGACTCGGACGCATAGATCACGCCCCCGGCGCCGTCAGCCGCTTTCACGAACTGGTGGAGGCCGATGGCTTTCGCCACCTCGCCATCACCCATTTCCATTGTCTCCGGGCGGGCGGCTATCCGGCAGAACACCGGGATCCGTTCGATCGCCTGCTGGCCGCTCAAAGCGAGTTGGAAGGGCTGACCCTGATAACCAGGGACACAGCCTTCACACAGTTTCCGGCCGTCGTCTTGTGGTAAGGACGCCGGAACCGCAACCCTGTTGGAGGCCTTGAAGTGACCGTTCGTCCCGGTGGCGGAGACGATCTCGAAAGCGCCCCCGGCGGCGGTTTCCCACCCCGGTCATGTGCCCTCGATCCCACCCGGCCGAATCGAACAGGATCGTTCCACCGGTGAACCCGACCGCCAGGGGCGCCCTTTGGGCCGTCGGAGCGGCTGTCTCCCTCTCCTGGCTGCCCCTGTTCTTCCTGTACACCCACACCGGCGACGATCCGTTTCTGTGGCGATCATGGCTCATCCTCTTCCAGTCGGCGGTGTTGGCCCTGGCGCTGGTCCTGATACCGGCCAAGGACAAGAACTGGAGAGAGAAGACCCGCAGGTGCCTCTACTACTGGGGATCCGACGGTGAACCGGTACGGGTCCGGAATCCGTTGGAAGCGCTGAAGACCCCTGCATTCTGGATGGTCATCGGATACGCGGTGGATCTGACCTTCTGGGTTTGGGCGGCTACGCTGATCGATCCGCTGGTGGCGACTCTCGTGTTTCAGCTGTTCCCCATAGGAATGGTGTGGCTGGCCGCCAGGCTGGGCCGCAGGATCGCCGCCGGACAGCGAACGGCGCCGCACGCCATAGGCGGTAAGCACTGGATGCTCATGGCGTCGTCGTTCCTCGGCGCTGCCCTGGTCATCTGGTCAGAGACAGGAGCGGTGAGTACTCTGAACTGGCTGGGAATAGCCCTGGCTTTGGCCGCCACCGCCTTCGGGATCGGTAGTTTCTGGGGAACCGTCTCCACCGGGCGTCTCATGACATGGCCCGACGACGACCCCAATGACCTGGCATGGGCCGCTACTCTCTCGGCTGTGGTGGGACGGTTCTTCGCCCTCCCCCTGACGCTTCTGGGAAGCGTATTCTTCTTCCCCCCCACCGATGACCGCTTCGAACTCACCTGGCCCATCCTCGGATTTCTGAGCCTGATCGGAGTGTTCAACATGGCCGGGGCGGTCAGCCACCGGTACTCGCTGTACGTGACCTCCAGTCTGAGCGTCCAGCGGATCATGTTCTTCTCTCCCGCCCTTCAAATGCTGTGGCTCTGGATGTTCGCCGATGTCTCCATCGCCAAGCCCCAGGTCCTCCTCATCGGCACCGCCATCGTCCTGCTCTCCAACCTGGCCTACCACGCCGAGTCGGCCTGACCTCCTCTGCGTCCACATCCCTTCCGAATCTGACGGCGGAATGGTCCGTGAACCCCGGCTCCCGTTCCTCCACCGGGCGGTACCGGAGGGCTAACCTCCAAATTCATAGGACGAAGCCTCGTCGGCGGCCGCCCACCGGGGTCATCTGTCACCAACCCCCAAGCAGGCCACAGCAGAGAAGAGGACCGTTCGACCGGTGAAGCCAACCACTCAGGGGACGCTGTGGGCCGTAAGTTCGGTGGTGTTCGGCTCCTGGTTGCCTCTTCTGTACCTCTACACACATGTGAGCGACGATCCCTTCGTATGGCGGTCCTGGTCGTTCGTCTTCCAAACCCTCCTGCTGGCCCCGGTGATCCTCCTGGTACCCGCCTCCGACAAGGACTGGAGGCAGAAAGCCAAAAGGCTGCTGTACTACTGGGGCGACGCCGGGGAACCGGTCCGGGTCCGAAACCCCCTGGAAGTGCTGCGAACCCCGGCGTTCTGGATGGTGATCTGCTTCCCCCTCGACCTGGCCGTCTGGGTTTGGGCGGCGACCCTGATCGACCCCCTGGTGGTGAACACCATCTTTCAGTTGTTCGTGATCGGGATGGTGTGGATGGCAGCCAGGCTGGGGAAGAAAATGTCCGCAGGACGGCGCAGCTCGCCACATGTCATCAGCGGGAAGTACTGGGCTCTGATGGTCCTCTCGTTCTTCGGGGCCGCACTGGTCATCTGGTCGGAGACCGGCGAGGTCGGCGCCCTCAACTGGCTGGGGATCGTCCTGTCCCTGATCGGCGCCGCCACCGCGGTCGGGACCTTTTGGGGATCCATCTCAACCGGACACCTGATGGGATGGCCGGGCGGCAACTCCCACGACCTGGTGTGGAACGCCACCTTCGCGGCGGTGGCCGGTCGGATACTCGCCCTCCCCCTGGCGCTCCTGGGAAGCGTCCTGTTCTTCCCACCGACCGAGAACAGCTTCGAGATCAACTGGGCGATGTTGGGACTCCTCAGCCTTCTGGGAGTCTCCAATGCCGCCGGCGGACTCGGCTACCGGTACTCCCTATATGTGACTTCCAGCCTGAGCGTCCAGCGGATCATGTTCTTCAACCCCGCCTTCCAGATGCTCTGGATCTGGGCTTTCGCCGAAGTCTCGATCGCCAACCCTCAAGCCCTGCTGCTCGGCACCGGGATCGTGCTCCTCTCCAACCTGGGATCCCAGACCCAGACCCAGACCACCGATCCCCAATGAGTTCAATGCCTGCTTCGACCCCCACCCACCCGCCGCGTAGGGGATCGGAGAGCTAACCTCGTAAAGCACCAAAAGGCCCGTCGGCGGTTGCCCAAACCGGACTACGTCGCCCGCCCCCGCCAGATCAGAGAACAGGACCGCTCGAACCCGTGAACCCAACCACCAAGGGGACCCTCTGGGCCGGGAGTGCGGCTTTCGGCCTCTCCGTGGGACCGGTGCTCTACCTCTTCACCCACACCAGCGACGACCCATTCGTGTGGCGTTCCTGGTCGTTCGTCTTCCAAGGGGCGGGTTTGGCCGTCCTGCTCTTCGTGCTCCCCACAGAGAACAGGAACTGGAAGGGGAAGGCCGCCGGTCTGCTGCTGTATTGGGGCCAGAACGGAGAGCCGGTTCGCGCCGCCAATCCCTTGGAGGTGGTGCGGACCCCGGCCTTCTGGATGACCATCGGCTTCGCGCTCGACCTGGCATTCTGGGTATGGGCCGCCACTTTGATCGACCCTCTGGTGGTGACCATCATCTTCCAGTTGGCCTTCATCGGCATGGTCTGGGCGGCGGCCAGACTGGGCAGGAGGATCTCCTCCGGCGACCGGGAGGCCCCCCATGTCATCAGCGGGAAGCACTGGGCCCTAATGGGCTTCTCCTTCGCAGGCGCCGCGCTGGTCATCTGGTCGGAGACCGGGAAGGTCGGCGCCCTCAACTGGCAGGGCATAGTCGTGGCGGCGGTCGGAACCGCCACCGGGGTCTGGAGTCTGTGGGGAACCATCTCGGTCGGTCGCCTGATGACCTGGCCGGGGGACGACCCCAACGACCTGGCCTGGAACTCCACCTATTCGGCGGTGGCGGCCCGGGTCATCGGCCTCCCCCTCACCCTCCTGGGAAGCGCCCTGTTCTTCCCGCCCACCGAAAAGACCTTCGAGCTGTCATGGACCACCGTGGCCCTCCTGACCCTCATCGGGATTTTCAACGCGGGCGGCGCTCTCAGCTACCGATATTCGATGTATGTGACCACCAGCTTGAGCGTCCAGCGGATCATCTTCTTCACCCCGGTGTTCCAGATGCTCTGGATATGGCTGTTCGCAGAAGTCTCCATCGCCAACCCCGCAGCGCTGCTGATCGGCACCGGGGTAGTGCTCCTCTCCAACCTGGGATCCCAGACCGAATCTGCTTGACACATCCCAGAGATCCCGGCGGCTCATTGCCGTCACCGGCGAATCGATGGGGCATGGCGCCGTGGCCGGCCCCGGTTGTATCGTTCTGAGACGATGCCTGCCCTGATCAGCGACCTTCTGGAACGCTCCGCCCGGCTCTATCCCGAGCGGCGGGCGGTGGCGATCGTGGGCGGTCCGACTCTCAACTACTCCGAGCTTCACCGGCGGGTGGGGAGGGTAGCGGCCGTCCTGGCTCGCGCCGGGGTGGGCCGAGGAGACCGAGTGGGGGTGATGGCCGCCGCGGGCCTGGCGTTCTTCGACGCCTATCTGGGCGCCGCCTGGTTGGGCGCCGCCGCGGTCCCCGTCGCCACGCGGCTGGCCCCGGCCGAAGTGGCCCGGCAACTGGCCGACGCCGAGCCCCGGGCGGTAATCGTTGACGCCCACCACGGGGAGATCGTTTCGCGGGCCCATGCCGACGCGGCGACGTTGATCGAACACGATAGCCCGGAGTTCCGCCGACTCCTCTCCTCCGTCGATCCGGCCCCTGCCGCGGCTCTGCCGGAGGACACCGCCCTGATCATCTACACCAGCGGAACAACCGGCGACCCCAAAGGCGTGTGCCTCTCCCATGCCGCCCTGACGTTCAACGCCTTCGTCACCGCCGTCGCCCAGGATTTCAGGCCTTCGGATGTGTACCTCTCCGCCACGCCCCTCTATCACGCCTCCGCCGGGTTGCGGGTGATCACCATGCTGGTGGACGGACAGACCCATGTGGTGCTCCCCTCCTTCGACGCCGAAGCGGCCATGTCGGCCATAGTCGACGAGGGGGTGACGACAACAATCATGGTGGCCACCCAGCTGCACAGGATTATGGATTCGCCGGGCTTCGATCCCGAGCGCTTCGCTTCGATGCGGCTCCTTCTCTACGGCGCCTCCCCCACCGGCTCCGACCTGGTGGAGAGGATGATGGAGTCCCTCCCGTGCAGCCTTTACCACGGTTACGGACTAACCGAAGCTGCGGCGGCGTGCGCCGGCCTCGGCGCGGAGGACCATCGCCAGGGGAAAGGCACGGACCCATCCGGGCTCTCCTGCGGCCGTCCCATCGTGGGAGTGGATATGAAGATCCGGGGACCCGACGGCCGGGAGGCCCCGCCGGGCGAGGTGGGAGAAATCCTGATCCGCACCCCGAAGCTGATGTCCGGCTACTGGCGACAGCGAGAAGCCACCGGCCGGGCGATCCGGGAAGGCTGGCTTCACACCGGGGACCTGGCGCATCGGGACCGCCAGGGTTACCTCTACCTGGAAGGCAGGATAAAGGAGCTGATCATAAGCGGGGGCGTCAACATCTCCCCCTCGCAGATCGAAGACACCCTGTCCCGTCATCCCGAGGTGGCGGAGGCGGCCGTGATCGGCGTCCCCGACCGCCTGTGGGGAGAGGCGGTGACCGCGGTGGTGGTTCCCCGCAGGGGCGCCTCCCCCACACTGGATGAGTTGGCCCGATGGGTGGGAAGCCGCCTCGCTTCCCACATGAAGCCCAAGCGCCTGGTGCTGACCGACCGCCTGCCGCGGGGGGACACCGGCAAGGTCCAGAAACATCTACTGGTCAAAAGACACGCAGAGGACTGGGCCGAATCATGATCGACAAGGTTCTTTCCTCCATACCCACCCCCGCCCTGGTGGTGGACCGTGCGGTGCTGGAGCACAACATCGCGGACATGGCGCGGCGGATGCGCGACCTGGGAGTGGCCCTGCGTCCCCATTGGAAGACCTCCAAGATGGTGGAGGTCGCCCGCCTCCAGGACCAGGCGGGCTGTGTGGGGTTCACCTGCGCCACTCCCGCCGAGGTGGAGTGCCTCCTCGACCACGGCTACACCGACCTCACCTGGGCCCATCAGCCGGTGGGTCCCTCCAAGGTAGCCTTCGCGGTTGAGGCCAACCGGAGGGGCACAGTGCGGGTGGCGCTCGACTCGTTGCAGGCCGCCTCGCCCCTGTCCGGGGCCGCGGTTGATGCGCAGGTGGCGGTTCCCTACCTGATCGAAGTGGACACCGGACTGGGACGGGCGGGAGTGACGCCCGCTCAGGCATTGGAGTTGGCGGGGCGGATAGCGAGCCTGGCCGGCCTGGAGTTCGAAGGGATAATCACCCACGCGGGACACCTGGGCGGGTTCGGCGACGACCGGTCAGGCCTCGAGGCTGAGGGACGAGCCGTGGGAACGACCATGGTCGGGGTGGCTCGAGCGCTCCGCGAGGCCGGTCATCAGGTGAGGGTGGTGTCGGTCGGGTCCACGCCCGGTTCCACCTCCACACCCGCGGTGGCGGGCATAACCGAAGCCCGACCTGGAACCTATGTCTTCAACGACGCCAACCAGGTAACCCTGGGAAGCACCGACCTGACGGGCTGCGCGCTCACCGTGGCCGCCAGGGTGGTGAGCACTCCCCGGCCAGGAGAGGCGATCATCGACGCCGGGAGCAAGTCGATGAGCTCGGATGGTCCCACATCGGGAGTCGGATTCGGCAGAGTCCTCGCCGGGGCCGGCGGCTACGCCGACCTCCACTTCTTCAAGGCCAACGAGGAGCACGGCTTCCTTAAAGGACCGGGAGTGATGACACTCCGGGTGGGTGACATGGTCCGCATCGTCCCCAATCACGCCTGCACCACCGTGAACATGTGGAGCCGGGCGCTGGTGATCGGACAACAAGGCGACATCGAGGAGTGGAAGATCAGAGCCCGCCGCTGAAGGTCACCTAGATGGCGGATGTTTCCAAGGGTTTTCAACGCCCAAACGTAGTAGAATTCGGTTCGCCGCTATTGGTCAGGCATGGAAGTTCCGCGGGACCCCCGGACTTGAAACCCAGGCTGTCGGGCAACGGGAAGAGGTACGTGAAAGTGACCAAATGGGACACCTGCGACGCCGTTGAGCGCCACCCGGATATGGTCAGCGGCGCCTGGGTCTTCACCGAGACCCGTCTGCCCATCAGCGCCCTGTTCGACAACCTGGGAGACGGCGCGTCAATCGACCAGTTCTTGGAGTGGTTCCCGGGAGTCAGTCGTTGGAAGGTGGAAGCTGTCCTAAGCCACGGAATGGCTGAACTTGCGGCATCTGCCCGCCTGTGAACATCCTGCTCAATCAGGGCACTCCCGTTCCACTACGAGGGCATCTCACGGAGCACTCTGTAGTTGCGAGGCGGACTGCTCCACCACCGCCCAGTGACAAACTGGCGGTCCTGCTGGCCGACCTCAGCGCGGCGCTTCCGAGCTTCGGGGTCGGCGCAGGAGGGGCTCCCCCGTAGAGAGTGTGAAAAACCAAGGAAAGCGCCGAGGGGTGGTTGGTTTTTGGGCGGCTAACTCCGGGAGGCGGGGTATCTCCACCACCGGGAGGGCCTCAGG
>VXSV01000042.1 GCA_009837815.1 Acidimicrobiia bacterium | reverse complement strand
TCCCCGGTGTCGGGGTCGACGTACCAGAAGCCCTGTGCGGGTCCGGTCAGCCCGTAGGCCCAATTGAGGCCGGTGTTGAACCACTGCGGAGAGTTGGGGGCGCCCATCTGGTGACAGAGCATGTGCTTCATCTCGTCCTCGAAGGCCTGGGCGTCCTCGGGGGAGTCGAAGTAGCCATGCGTCTCGCCCCACCACCGCCAGGTGCCCGCCAGTCGGTCGAAGACTTGGCGGCCGGAGCGTTCCGTACCCAGCCGGGGCCGGCGATCCTCGTCCAGGAGAGGCCCGTTCTCGTCGGAGAGCGGTACCCCCGCTTTGCGGAAGTACTTGGAGACCAAGATGTCGGCGGCCACCTGCGACCAGTTGGCCGGCACCTCGGCGTCCCTCATCTCGAACACCACCGACCCGTCGGGGTTGGTTATCCGCGAATCCCTCTTCTCCCAGGTCAGGGTCTCATAGGGGTCCTCCCCCAGACGGGTGAATCGTCTGTCTACCTTGAGTCCCTTGGTCACTTTTCTGCCTCCTCTCGGCCTTTGGATCACTTTTGCCTAGCCCGCCGGGGGATGTCCGGTTCGCCCTCCATCAGGGAATCACAATAATGTAACACTCCTTCTGGCGCCGGCCAAGCCTTTCGGATGGGAGCCTGATAGCCCGCAACGCCCCAGGTCGGCATGAATTGTGGCGTGTGTCGACTGTTCCGTGGACGGTCCGTTCCGACAGCCGCGTCCACGGGCTGTCCGCCGTTCTAGCTGGTGTTTCCGAGGAACCGGGTTCACTACCCTCCCCAGGCTGGGCCCCCCGGGGCATTTTTCACAGGTAGCCGGTTTTTTTCGCGAGCTCCGCGCTAGCGGCATTTCGCCGGGTTTCGGAGCCGAGACCGCCCATGTCGTTTCGCAGCGCCACCGCTCCGATCGCAAGCAGCCGACCGGTGCCGCCCGGATGCCGGAGATTCGGGTCCGGGCGGGGAGGTAAACTAGGAAGCCGATGTTCTTTCCGGTAGGCGCCAACCGCCAACAACAACCGCCCCGCCGCCGCCGCTTTATCTGGGTGTTCACGGGGATCGCCCTTCTGTACGGACTGTTCACCGCCCTGTCGCGGGTGTGGACCGACTACCTGTGGTTCTCCTCGGTGGACCAGACAGGGGTCTGGTGGGTCCGGTGGGTGTGGCTGGCCGCATTGGGTCTCTTAGGCGCGATCGTCGTCTTCGGGGTGATCTGGGGGAACATGAGGCTCGCCCGGTACCTGTCGGTGCGCTACGCATCGTTCAGCACCGTCCCCGAGGACCCGGCCGTGGACCAGATACGGCAGGCCGTGGGGGCCAGGGTGGGGCTTTTGGAGTGGGCGGCCGCTATCGGGTCGGCGGTGGTGCTGGGACTGGGGGTCTCCTCCTGGAGAGACCAGGCGCTGCTCTTTTTGAATTCCGAGCCGTTCGGCGTCGCCGATCCGCAGTTCGGTTTGGACCTGGCTTTCTACATGTTCCGGCTTCCCCTCTGGTCGACGGTGGTGAGTTGGCTAACCGGGGTGGCGATCGCTTCCTTGATCACCGTGGCCTTGAGCTACTTCGCGCTGGGGGCGGTCAAATTCCCGGCCCGCCGTCTACCGAGATTCGACACCCAGGCCAAAGCGCACCTCTCGGCGCTGGCGGCCGTGATCGCCATCCTTCGGGCCTTCTCCTATCGGATCGACACCTATCAGTTGCTGTATTCGGACAACAGCGTGTTCGGCGCCGGATACGCCGACATCAACGCCCGGTTGCCCGCCCTAAACCTGCTGATCGCGGTCTCGGTCTTCTCCGCCATCCTGTTCGTCATCAACATCTGGCGGCGCGGCTGGGTGCTGGTGGCGGTGTCGGTGGCTGCCTGGGTCTTCGTCTCCCTGGCGGCCGGGGTGGCCTATCCGGCCATCGTTCAGCGTTTCCAGGTCCAGCCCAACGAATTGGTGAGGGAGGGGCCCTACATCGAGCGCAACATCGCAGCCACCCGGGCCGCCTATGGCCTGGACGCGGTGGACGTGAGGCCCTTCGGCGCCTCCTTCGACCTTGACGCCTCCGCCATTGCGCGCAACGCTCCCACCGTCGACAACATCCGGCTCTGGGACCCGGATGTCCTCAACCGCACCTACCAGCAGCTTCAGGAGATCCGCACCTACTACCGGGTGGATCATGTCGACACCGACCGTTACCCGATCGGCGGAACCGACACCCAGGTGATGCTGGCGCTTCGCGAGTTGGACGAGCCCAACATCCCGGCCCAGGACTGGCAGAACCAGAGGCTGGTCTACACCCACGGGTTCGGGTCGGTGCTCAGCCCCGCCAACGTGGTGGCGGTTGACGGCCAGCCCGACTTCCTGCTGCGGGACATACCCCCCGAGACCACCGAGCCCATCCTGGAGTTGACCCAGCCCCGCATCTACTTCGGGGAGACCTACGAGCGGGATCGCCCGGTGATCGTCCGGTCGGGTGCCCAGCCCCAGGAGATCGACTTTCCCGCCTCCGAGGAGGGAGTGGGAGCGGCGGACAACCGCTACAACGACTACGATGGAGAGGCGGGGGTGGAGATCTCGGGAATACTCCACCGATTGGCATTCGCCCTCCGCTACGGGGACCTGAACATCCTGATCTCCAGCCAGATCAACCCCGACAGCCGGGTGCTGATGCAGCGCAACATCCTGAGTCGGGTGGAGACGGTCGCGCCTTTCCTGGTGGCCGACGCCGATCCCTACCCGGTTGTGCTGGACGGAGGGATCATATGGGTGGTCGACATGTACGCCATAAGCGAGAACTATCCCTACTCCCAGCCGATCGGCGTGGGGCTGCGAGGCTTCGACACCGCCCGTCTCTCCAGCGTGTCCAAACTCCCTCTCTCGGGTTTCAACTATATAAGGAACTCGGTGAAAGCCACGGTCGACGCCTTCGATGGGACCATCAGCCTGTACGTGGTGGACGAAACCGACCCGCTGGTGGCCGCCTGGCAGAGGGTCTACCCGGAGCTGTTCAGGGATGCAAGTGAGATACCCCAGGGACTCCGGGAGCACTTCCGTTATCCCCAGGACCTGTTCAAGATCCAGAGCGAGTTGTACCTCGACTACCACATGGTGGATGTGACCCAGTTCTTCCAGCGCAACGACGCCTGGTCGATTCCCTCCGATCCCTCCACCATCCGGCGCCTGGAACTGCTGCGGGGCGATTTGATCGGAGGGGCGGACGGAACCATCGTCCAGTACCTGCGGGAAATGCTTCCCTATTACCTGTTGATGACCCTTCCCGGCGAGGAAGACACCTCCTATGTGCTGCTCCAGCCCTACAACCCCCTGGAAAAGCCCAATATGTCGGCGTTCCTGATAGCCGACTCGACGCCCGACCGCTACGGACGGCTGATCGACTACCGGATGCCCCCGGGTTCGCTGGTGGAGGGCACCGGACAGGTGGGCAACCGGATCGACCAGGACGATGAAATCTCCCAGCAATTCACTCTCTGGCGGGGCCAGGGTTCTTCGGTGGTTCTGGGCGACATGCTGGTGGTGCCCATCGGCGAGTCGGTCCTGTACGTGCAGCCCGTGTACCTGGAGGCCGAGCAGGGAGGACTCCCCGAGTTCCGCCGGGTGGTGGTCGTGCACGGTGACGACATCGAATGGGACGACACCCTCGATGGAGCGCTGGCCAAGATATTCGGATCTGCCGACCTGTCGGCGCCGGTCGCCGAGGACGAGCCGGATGACGCCGGGGCGGTTGCGGACTCCGAGGAGACCGTTCCCCTGCCGCGGACGGTGAGGGACCTGCTGTCGGATGCATCCGGCGCCTTCGACCGGGCGAACGACGCTCTCCGGTCCGGGGACCTCGCCGAATACCAGAGGCTCATCGAAGAGGCCGCCCGACTGGTGGAGAGGGCGCTGAGCACCAGCGGCTGAGCGCCGATTCGGGGTTGCGAACCTCCGCGCCGGCCTCTATTATCAGCCCACACACCGCGGGGTGGAGCAGTCAGGTAGCTCGTCGGGCTCATAACCCGAAGGTCGTGGGTTCAAATCCCACCCCCGCTACCAAACCCAGAGGCAGCATGGGACCCGGAACCGAGCCTTGGCATTCGGGTACGCTTGCGGCCATGAACGATGGGCCGATTACGAACAGCTACTGGGTCATCCCGGGCCGTTTCGCGGCGGGGGAGTATCCGAGCCACGCCAACCCTCGGGATACTGCCGCCAGGTTGCGCACTCTGCTCCGAGCGGGCATAGATCATTTCATCGATCTGACCACGGAGCGGGACTGGCTGGAGCCCTACGCGGAGATCGCGGCGCGGGAAGGCCGGACACTCGGCAGGGGGGTGGCCTATGAGCGACATCCCATCGTCGATATGAGGGTGCCCCGCAGTCCACTGGAGACCGTAGGCGTGCTGGACGCCATCGACGCGGCGTTGGACGACGGCAGGAATGTCTACCTGCACTGCTGGGGCGGCGTCGGCCGCACAGGAACGATGGTGGGCTGCTGGCTGGTTCGACACGGCGGGACCGGAGACGAGGCCCTGGCGCAGGTGGCGGAATGGTGGCGGGGGGTGGAGAATGCCTGCCGCCTTCCCAACTCGCCACAGACCCGCGAGCAATGCGCCTACGTCCGCAACTGGACCGAACCGGCCGGGTTCCGCCGGTAATGAAGGAGCCTGGGAGGAAGCGGCGACACGACCTCGACGCACTGAGGGGTTTCGCCATGCTGCTGGGGGTGGTCTTCCGCGCCCTGGTGGCGCCACTAGGATTCCTCTATCATTTCCTAGCCATACGGTATAACATTTATCAGACGAAATAGTACACATAAGAAGAGCGACATAAGGAATGACTAGCTTTCCACAACTCTTGAACCGTCTATATGAGGGCGAGGTTGTTGACACTGCAGATTTGGCGAGGGTCAGCGCTGCCCATCCCCGTAGTGTTCTCCGCTGGCGGGTTAACAACGCCACCCCGCGACGGCAAACCGAAGAGCGCCTGCTGGAACTGCGGGCTGTGGTAGACCTTACCAGGGATGTCATGCGGGATGACGCTGCCCGTTCCTGGATGCGTGCACCCAACCCCGATCTAGGCTATGAGAAGCCACTCGATCTTGTAGCCACTGGGCAATACAAGCGCGTGATCGACCTGTTGCTGGCGCTATCTGAGGGTGTTACAACTTGAGGTGAGGGGTTTTGATCCAAAGTCGGTGGCCCAGGCGCCGACCCGCTCCCTGGCAGCCATCGGATATCGCAATCAGACCCCCGGCTATGAGGTCCGGAGCGGGGAGGGTGCCCGGCGCTTCGGCGGACGATTCAATCAGCCGGACAGTTTCCCCGTCCTTTATCTCTGCACCACTCGAAAGTGCGCCTCTGCTGAACTGAAACGGAAGGCCTACCGACAGGGGATTCCTCTCGAACAAATCCTTCCCCGGGAGGTGTGGCGCATCAACGTCCAGGTTGGCCGGGTGCTGGACCTTACCAACCCCTTCACTCTCGACCAGCTTGGGATCGAACGGGGGGATCTAATCCGCGAAGGATACCGGCTGACCCGAGAAATCGGAGAAGCTGCTCACCAACAACGACTTCAGGCCGTTCTCACACCATCGGCGACAGGTGTTGACAGCGTGGTTGCAGTTTTCCCGGAGAACCTTGGAGGATCGGTACTTCGAGTCCGGCTAGTGGAGGTTTGGAATACCCCGGGGGATCTTCCATAACTGACACGCATCGCCTAGAGATCGACAGCGTGCTTTTGAAAGCCGAGACCGACTTGAGAAGACGGCGCCGGAACTCCAAGAGTCATAAGGCAGTCCTGGACATTTACATCTCACACGGCTTCGTCCCAGATCCCGGTTGATGCCCGGAGGTCGGTACAGCTACGTCCGTCCTGACGGGGTGGCGGTGGTTCCCCTGGGAGTGCTGGGTCCGTAACCCGGCCCGCCGGTCGGATTACCAGACAGGTTCGATGTCCAGGTCGGCCAGGAGGGCCCGGACCCGATGTTCGAGGTCGTCGCGGATGGGACGGATCTCCTCGATGGTGCGGCCGGCGGGGTCGTCAACCTCCCAGTCGAGATAGCGCTTGGCGGGATAGACGGGGCAGGCGTCGCCGCATCCCATGGTCACCACCACGTCGGCGGCCCGGACCATCTCGTCCGACCAATGCCTGGGATGTTCTCCCCTGATGTCGATGCCCTTCTCCAGCATGGCTTGGGCGACGCCGGGGTTGATTTTGTGGGCAGGCTCCGATCCGCCGCTGAACACCTCGACCCTTCCTCCCGCCAGCAACCGCATGAACCCGGCCGCCATCTGTGACCGTCCGGCATTATGCAGACAGAGAAACAGGACGCGGGGGTGGTCCGGAGTGGGAGTGTGGGAAGGAATGGCTGCTACATGATATCAATTTGGCGCCAGGCAGCGCTCCAATATGATTCGAAAAAAGAGGAATGAAAAGGATCGGATGCTTGAACTGAACCGCCTCTCCAAGCGCTATGGGGAGGTCCTGGCTCTGGACGAGTGCAGCTTCCGGGTGGAGCGGGGAAGAATGCTCGGCTTTCTCGGACCCAACGGGGCCGGGAAGACCACCGCCATGCGCTCGGTTTTCAACCTGGTCAGCCTCGATGACGGGTCGGTCACCTGGAGGGGCAGGCCGGTGGGGCAGTCCGAGCGCCTGCATTTCGGCTACATGCCCGAGCAGCGGGGCCTGTATCCGAAGATGAAGATCGGCAGACAACTCACCTATCTGGGACGTATCCACGGCATGACCAACACCGAGGCGGGCGCGGCGGCCGAGCGGTGGCTGGAGGAGTTGGGGCTCTCCGACCGGATCGCCGATCCCCTGGAGAAGCTGTCTCACGGGAACCAGCAGCGGGTCCAGTTGGCCGCCGCGCTGATTCACGATCCGGAGCTTATGGTGCTGGACGAGCCGTTCAGCGGACTGGACCCCTTCGGGGTGGAGACCATGTCGGAAATCCTCCGTGCCCGGGCCGCTTCCGGAGCGGCGGTGGTGTTCTCCAGCCACCAGTTGGATATGGTGGAGGACCTGTGCCAGGACGTGGCGATAATCCACCAGGGCAGGGTGGTGATGGGGGGAGAGGTCCGCAGACTCAAGATGGATTCTCCCTACTGGGTGATCGAGGTGGAGATGAGGACCGGGGACACCGAGCGTCTGAGCCGCCTCGATTCGGTCGTCTCGGTGGACTTCGACGGCTACCGGCATCGGATCGTCGTCCGAAAAGGTGGCGATTTGAGCGATCTCGTCTCCTTACTCGACTTGGGCGGCGACGTCCGCCACTTCACCTTCTCCGCGCCCTCTCTGTCGGAACTCTTCCGCGAGGCGGTGATGGGATGACGTCCTGGCGGGCGATCCGGCTGGTCATGGGACGCGAGGTCAGGGAACGGTCCCGGTCGGGAGCCTTCATCGTCTCGGTGGCCATCACCCTGCTTTTGGTGGCGGCTGTCCTCTTCCTGCCTCTGATCTTCGCCGATGACGATGTGTATTACGGCGTGGGGGTGGTCGGCGACGGCAATCAAGCGGTGATCGACGCCGCAGTAGCGTTGGCCAATCCCCCGGGAAGGGAGTTGAGGACCACCATCGAGGCGGTCTCGTTCGCCTCCCGGGAAGCGGCCGAGCGAGCAGCCGACGCCGAGGAAGTGGACGGGGTGCTGATGGACGGCAGGGAGATAGTGGTGCGGGGGGCGGGAGGCGAAGCCGGCGGCGCTCTGGTATCCCTCCTCCAGCGCGGCGCCCGCTCGGTCCAGATCGAGAGCCTGGTCGCCTCGGGAGCAGGGGAAGTGGTGGACATTCTCACCTCCCAGCCACTCGAGGTGAGGTCCCTGTCGGGGGCTGACGCAGAGGAGAACAACGAGCGCTCGGTGATCGCCTTCGGGGGGTTGATGCTCCTCTACATGGCGGTGCTCTTGTACGGGTCGTTGATCCTGAGCGGCGTAACCGAGGAGAAGACCAACCGGGTGGTGGAGGTGCTGCTAGCCGCTTTTGAACCTTGGCAACTGCTGGCGGGAAAGATTCTGGGAATCGGACTCCTGGGACTGTGCCAGTTCGTGGGAACGGTGGTGATAGCTCTGGTGGGAATCAACCTGACCGGCGTCGTCGACCTGCCGGAGTTCCCGATCGAAAGCATGTTGATGCTGGTGCTCTGGTTCATCCTGGGATACTCCCTGTTTGCGGTGATGTTCGGCGCAGCGGGGGCTCTGGTCTCCCGGGCAGAGGACGCACAGACCGTGGTGGCGCCGATCTCCCTGGTGGCGGTCGCAGGGTTCTTCATCGCCATCCAGGCGGTGAGCAATCCCACCAGCACTTTGTCGGTGGTGACCACCTTTATCCCGCCCACCGCGCCCTTTGTGGCGCCGGTGCGTTTCGCCTTCCAGGCCATCCCGCTCTGGCAGATGGCGGTGTCAGTGGCGCTGATGGTCCTGACGGTGGTGGTGATGACCCGCCTGGCCGGCCGGGTGTACCTGGGCGGTCTGCTGCGCTTCGGAAGCAGGGTAGGGATCAGAGAGGCATTCCGCTCGGCTGAACTCTGAAGTCCTTTGCGGCAGATGATCGCGCAGGTGGAAGCTGGCGGATGGAGGAGCCGTCGGCACCGAACGCGATGGAAGAGGACCGTGCGGGTTGACTGCGGATATCAAAGTTGGAGTACTACCGACTGGACACGGGCGGCGATTAACTTCGGCTCTTCATGCTCCCAGAACCGCAAAACTGTCCAGCCACCATCTGACAACTCTTTGGTATGAGTGACGTCGCGGTCTGCGTTGGCTTGGAGTTTGGCAATCCACCAGTCCCGATTCGTGGTGGGAATCGAGCGGTGGAGAGGGCAGAAATGCCAATAGCAGCCGTCTATATAGACAGCCACTCGGCGGCGGGTGAAGACGATGTCCGGTCGGGAGCGAGTGAGATGAGGGATGGGATGATCCACCCGGTATCGAAGTCCCATGGCGTGGAGGAACCGGCGCACTTCCACCTCGACGGGGGTATTGCCCCTGGGGGTGTTCCGCATCCTGCGGTGCACCGCAGTTGAACTAGCTGGCGGCGTCTTCAGGTTCGCCAACGCTCCCGTTGGTCCACCGCCAACACAGACAAGGCGGCTGCATAGCCGAGCGACATAGGGACAGCGTTGCCTATCCATTGGGCGATTCTGGTACGTGGAGGGGGGTCTTTCGGTGTTACCACGAACCGATAGTTGTCGGGGAATCCTTGGATTCGGGCCGCCTCCCGTAGGGTTAGAGTGCGACGTCTGGTGGGGTGCACGTATCGTCCTCGCCCAGGTGACATGAACCCTGTAGTGAGAGTGGGGGCAGGTCGGTCCTCCAGCATTCTCCCGTACACCGATCCGTAGCTTGTTCCGTTCTGATGGCTAGGAGGACGCTTGGGCGGAGGCAGTTCGTGACGGTTGTTGTCGAACAGCCAGTCGATCCTTGCCCGGTTTTCGGAACTGAGGTCGGCAGGCTGATACATAATGCTGCCTTCTGTCCGATCTGCCAGATCCCCGATAGCCCACAGCAGAGAACGCGGCCTCGCTTCTGACAAGACCCGGGAGATGTCGGCGAAAGGTATCGGATCGGCTTCTCGGTGGGCGACCATGAAGAAACGTTTGCGTGTCTGCGGCCATCCCATGTCATGAGCGCCAAATACACCCGTGGCAACCCGGTAGCCAGCAGATTCGAATAGAGCTCGGGCGGTCTCTACAACCTGCATTCTATCCCGCACGACTGTGGGCACGTTTTCGATGATTGCCATGCGGGCTCCGACCGCAAACGTAAAGGCGGGAACCGTCATGTAGAGCTCGTTTCTCTTGTCTGTGCGGCGAGTGTGGTTGTTGAGGTTGGAATGGCCTTGGCAGGGTGGCCCGGCCATTACCAGATCTATGTTGGGCAAGGCGTCGGCGAGGAGTGGATCGATGATCTCTGGTTCATAGGTGAACGAGGCCTGGTCAGACCGGCCTTTCCACCGGAAGTCCACCCAGGAGGTGACCGAGTTGGTGGAACGCAGCCGGGTGCTGTGATTGGCCGAGTAGACAGCCACCGCTCCTTCGTCCTGGTCGCAGATGAGTTCGGAGACCATGTCAACTCCCAGTTCGGCGGCCAGTTGGCCGACACCCAAGGCCAGTCCGCCGGGGCCGCAGAACAGGTCGACGGTTCGAATTACTCCGTTGGGGCTGGAGGAGTTCGGGACCGCGCCCCTCAGATAGGCCTTCCACCACTCGCCTTTCGGATCAGGGGTAGAGAGGAGTGAGGGGTCCGCTGCGATCCAAGAGTCGATGGTGACGCCGCCGCATTGCAGGGTGTGGTTCAGCTGACTGCCAACCAGCGAGAATTCCTCGGTGGCGCAGTAGAGATCCGGCTGGTATATCGTCATCTGGCCGGTGTAGTGCGCCCGACCGTTTCGTCCCGCAGTTCCTTTATCAGGGAACGCGCCTCCTCGTCGGTGTAGATGTTCAGCAGGACGTTGGTCCAGGTGCGACTGAGGGCCTTGGCCAACTCGCGAATGTCTTGAGTCGCGAGGCGGTTGTCTCTTTGCATCACTGCAAGCGCCCGGGCCAACGGGGGAGCAGTTCCGGTCCGGACTCGTAGCACGTGGCTACGCCAGAAGTCGGTGGATTTGGGAATGCCGCCGGCGATCCCAGCGTGCTCAGGTCCGCCAACGGCTGCCATTCGTAGGTACATCCGGGTCAGCACGCATTCGGCGGACTTCTCTCCGTCCACGTACTTCATGTGGTTTCCGTTAGCGAACGCCTTCTCCTCCCGCCAGGCAATGAAGTCCCAGAAATATCGGAGGCTCAGGTATCTCCAAAATCCCGGATCGTCCAATACTTCGGCAGGGACACATTCCAAAGCCTCATAGACAGCCTTGGACATCCGGCCTTCTATGAGATCGCGGTCTCCGCGCGGCCGACAAGTCCTGAGGGCGGGAGGCCCCGAAGGTGATCTATGGCAGGCCCTCTTCGACCGGGCGGCATCCGAGGGAGGGTCCGACATCGGCGAAATGGCGCCCTATTGGGTGTTTCACCAGGGCCGGGCAAAGATCGACCGGCTGGTGCCCATCCTGCCCTTCAGCCGCGAGTCGGCGAGACTTCCACGACTGCGGAAGTCCCTCGCCATCTACCGCCTCGCCTTCGGCCAGCCCCGCCAGGAGGAACTGGTCGAACTGTTGAGCGACCGCATCAGCCCCGACGACCTGCGTGGTCGGCTCTCGGGACTGCGGATCGACCTGGCGCCCCCGGCGGTATGAGTCCTTGGCTTCCAGGTGCAGGAGAGACTTCCCCTGTATGTTTTGGGAGTGACATTCCCCTGAAACGCCAAGGAGGTTGCGAGTGGGAGCGATAACCGGCCACCATCACACGGGGATACAGGTCACCGATCTGGAGAGGTCTCTGGGCTTCTACCGGGACCTCTTGGGGCTGGAAGTGGTCCATGTGTGGAACCGCCGTGCGCCCTATATAGAGGAGTTGTTGGGATATCCCGGCGTGGACATGCACGGGGTGGTGATGCGGATGCCCGACTCCGACAGTGTCCTCGAGATCCTGGAGTATCGCAACGTGGAACGGAAAGCCATCGATCCCGGCACCGCCAATCCCGGCACGGCCCATGTCGCCTTTCGGGTGGACGACTGCGACGCGCTGTACGAGGAGCTGACCCGAAAGGGGGTCAAGTCGGTCTCGGCGCCGGTCACGCCCACCATCGGTCCCAACAAGGGCGGCAGGACCGTGCTGATGCTCGACCCCGACGGCTTTCGGATCGAACTTCTCCAACCGCCGCAATGACGGGTTCCAAGATCCTCCTGACCGAGAGGGAGATCACCCGCCTGCTGGATGCCCATCCCGGCTGGCGGCGGGATGGGCAGGTGTTGCGGCGTTCCTATGAGTTCTCCGACTTCCGGGCGGCCTTTTCCTTCATGACGCATGTGGCGCTGATCGCAGAGCGGCTGTTTCATCACCCGGAGTGGTCGAACGTCTACAACCGGGTGGAGTTGGCGATCACCAGCCACGACGTGGGCGGACTAACCTCCCGGGACCGCCGTTTCGTGGAAAAGGTGGATGCGATCGGTTGAAAAGGGTGTGGGATCCCGGAGGGGAGTCCCACACAGTGGTACTCTTCCGGTGCTAAACGGGTCGTGGGGATTGCGATGAATTACGATCTTCAAACCCTCCGCGGAGATGTTCTCGGTGGGATCACCTCGGCAGTTGTCCTGTTGCCGATGGCCCTCGCCTACGGGGTGGTGTCGGGCTTGGGTGTGATCGCCGGCCTCTACGGCGCGGTGGCGGTGGGGCTGTTCGCGTCCCTCTTCTGGGGTACCAAGGCGCTGATTTCGGGTCCAACCGGTCCGATGGCGGTGGCCATGGCGGTGGTGGTGGGCACCTATGCGGAGAACATCATCGAGGCATTCACGATCGTGATCGTGGCCGGGGTCATACAAATCCTCCTGGGCCTGATCAAAATGGGTCGCTACGTCGCCTACACGCCTTACTCGGTGATCTCGGGGTTCACATCCGGGGTGGGCGTGATCATCGTGCTGCTCCAGGTGCTTCCTTTCCTGGGCGCCCCCTCCCCGGGCGGGGGGACCGTGGGAGCGATCCGCGCCATGCCCGAGGCCGTGGGGTCGGTCAACTTCCACGCACTGGCCATTGCCCTGGTGACCCTGGTGGTGACGGTGGCGTGGCCGACGAAACTGGCCAGGGCTTTGCCACCCACCCTGGCCGCTCTGATCGTCGGCACCCTCATGGGAGTGCTGTGGTTGAAGGATGCGCCGCTCATCGGGACGGTTCCCACGGGCTTTCCGGACATCATCGACACTCACACCGTCCTCCAGCATGCGATAGGTTCCTTCCAGCCTGCCCTGGTGCTTGCCCTGCTGGCCTCGATCAACACCCTCTTGATGTCCCTCATCGCCGACTCGTTGACACGGGGCACTCACAACCCGAACCGGGAGCTGATGGGCCAGGGGGTGGGGAACATCGTCTCGGGGCTCTTCGGCGGCATGCCGGGTGCGGGGAACATCCCCGCCACCGTGGTGAACGCCCGGATCGGCGGGAGGACGCCGGTGTCCGGCGTGCTCTGCGCTCTGGTCCTCATGTCCCTGGTCCTGGGACTGGGGGAGTACGTGGGCGAGATCCCCCATGCGGTCCTGGCCGGCATCCTGATGAAGGTTGGCTGGGACATCATCGACTGGAGATTCATCACCCGGATCCACCGGGTGCAGCGCGAACACCTGGTGGTGATGGTCATCACCTTGGGACTCACCGTGTTCGCCGACCTGTTGAGCGCCATCATGCTGGGTTTGATCGTGGCGGCGTTGGTCAGCGCCCGCCAGTTCGAATACCTGGAGTTGGACAGCGTGATCTCCGCTCCCCTCCTCGACATCAGCTTCCTGGCCGACGAGGAGGGGGAAGAGGATGCCGATGAGCCGGACCTCGACGGCATGCTCGCCCTGCTGGGCGATGACGACGAAGATGACGACGGCGGAAGTGACCCCTTGGACAGCATGCTGGCGCTGCTGGGCGACGACGAGGAGGATGAGGATGCATTCGATCCCTTCTCTGCCCGATGCGGCCTGGTTTCTTTCCGAGGAAGTTTCACAGTGGCGTCTTCCAACCGGATGTTCAGCACCATCAGCGTGGACATCCGGGACCACGAGGTGGTGATCCTCGACTTCTCTCAGACCGACTACATGGACGACAGCGCCGCCTTCGTGGTGGAGAGGTTGGTGGACGTCGCCATCGAGGAGGACACCGAGTGCATAGTCATGGGCCTGGGAGGCGCGGTCGGCGCCGGCCTCCAGAAGCTCAACATCCTAAGTAGCGTCCCCAAGGATCGCTATGTCCAGGACATGGACGAGGCCAAGGTGATAGCCAAGCGAATACTGGGAATCTGATCGCCGGGGTTTCGACGGCGACGCAAGGGGATCTGCCTTGAGGCTTCTGAAGGCGGCTTCCCGAACGTCCAGGATCGGGTAAGGGAAGGGGTACCGACTCTTACGTCTGGTTTTGGTCTGCTCTCTTGGTTGACGCTCATTCACCGCCGCGAGGCAGTGTGCTCTTCGGAATGGGCATAACGGTCGATCCAGAGTTGGGCGTCTGGGACCTCTGTGACGATGGTGGCCGGCCAGGAGGGGTCGTAGGAACGGGCGAAGCTGATTCTTCCTGCGGCGGGACGCTTTTCCGCACCGAGGCAGACCATCACCGCCGATCTGCTCAACTCGGCGATGGTGCCTATTCCCACCGTAACTCCGTGGGTCGGGACATCATCTACCGAGTCGAATTCCGGAAATGTCATCAGGTTGTCGGTGCGGGTCGGGGTTGCGAGTTCCACGATCCGGGTGGTCGAGTCCCGGGGACTGCCGGAGGGGTTGAACCCGATGTGGCCGTCGGAGGCCCCGCTGGCCAGGAGGAACAGGTCTATTCCACCGGCGTCGGCGATGCGTCGGTCGTAGGCGGGTGGATCGGCCGGGTCGGGCATCCAGATGCGGTCTCGGTCAGGTGCGCCCGGCAGATGGGCCAAGGGGTTGGCGATTTCGTCCTTGGCGAAGCGCCGACAGGAGTAGTGGGCGTCGATCGGGACGTAGACGTATCCGCCGCGGTTCGGGATCACATAATCGTCCATCATCACCACCACCAGCGGGGAGAGGTCAACCGAGTGTCGTGCTGCCACTTCGGCCAGGGCGCGGTAGGTTGAGAGCAGGCTTCTACCGCCCGGGCAGCCCAAGAGATATTTCCTCCCCTTCTCTGCCGCCTCGTCGATGCCATTGCAGATCTCTTGAGCCAACGCCCGACCCAGTGTGGCCTCGTCTTCGAAGACTCGCGGGGAAAGAGGCAAGGGTGAGATCAGGACCCTCCTGCCAATCCCTCCAGCACCCGGCTCACCCACTGTAGGTTCCTTCTCTGCACTTCGGCTGCGGAGCAGAGCTCAGCCTCCGATGAAATTGGCGCCCTGTCTTGTTCGATGACCGCCCAACCCTGGTAGTTGATCGCTGACAAGTTCGCCAGGAACTCCCGCAACGGGAGATCCCCTTCCCCGAGCGGGACCGAGACTTCCGCCCACCAGACATCGAAGTCAATCCGTCTTCGGCGTTTTGCCTCCTCCAGGACATCGTGACGCACGTCCTTGAGATGGATGTGGTTGATGCGCTCTCTCCAAGACTCGAAGCACTCCGCTATGTCCCCGCCACCCAGGGCGATGTGCCCGGTGTCGAAGGTCAGGTCGATGTCGGTGGCCCCAAGCAGCGTCTCTACTTCGGCCGGGCTCTCCACGTAGGTGCTGATGTGCGGATGGAAAGAGGGGGTCAGTCCTCTTCCCCGTATGTACTCTGCGATCCGGTTGACCTCATCGGTCAACGCTCCGAAGCCGGCGGCGTCCAGGGCGTGGGTGGGGTCGTCGCCCCGGGCGGGGTTGCGGAGCAGGATTCCGCCGCCCTCATCGGCCAGGATGGCGATCCGGGGTCCGTCTTCGGCTTTCTCCAGTTCCGAGAGGGTGTCTTCCATGCCGACTTGGTCTCGGGTGAGAAGGGTGGGGTCCGAGAAGTGGATGGGAATGTAGATTCCCACCGGGGTCAGACCGCTTCGTGCGAAGAGTTCAACCGCCGCGCCGGGTGGCCCGGCGTATCCTGCTGGCGGCAACTCTGCGCCTCGGTACCCGGCGGCGGCCATGGCGTCCATCAGATGATTGGGCGCAGGCCCGCCTGCGGAGGGCTGGTACACGCCGAAACTCACCGGTCCGGCGCCGATCTTCATCGCCGAGTCTCCGCCTCACCACCCACGGCCAGCCCTTCTCTGCGGGTCAGGGTGGCCACCATGTCCTGGAGGAATGCGGTGTCCTGGGCGGCGCCGGCCGCGTCGGAGGAGGAAAGGCCGGCTGTGATCGCCCGGTGGAATACCTTCAGTTCCCTGGTGAAGGCCGACTCTATCCCCGGGGGATGGCAGACCGCGGCGTCTGCGCTCTTGACCACCAAGGTTGCGGTCCGACCAAAATAGGGGTTGGGAAAGCGGAACTCAAGCGATCCCCGCGTCCCGTGCGCCTCGAAGACCTCCCGGTAGGCGGGTGTTGCGGGGAGCCAGAGCCAGCTCATCTCCACCCTGGGGTGGCCGGGAAACTCGGCCCGCGCCATGAAGGAGGGGGGCTCGGTGGGAGACCCGGTCGGCAGGGGAGGCCACAGGTCGGCGCCCGTCAACCGGGGGATTCCTCCCATCACTCCCCGGATGAATGACACGGTGTGGATGAACGAGGCTGCCAGCACCTCCCGGTAAAGCCAACCCCACTGGGGGGGAAGATCTCCCAGAGCCTGGCGGGTGCGGCGCTCCTCGAAGGCCGCCGCCTCGGCCGGCGCCTGGGGATCGATGTCATCGAAGCGCAGTGTGTCGGACGGGCCCAGGCAGGTCGAGTGTTCGGGATGGTAGACGGAGTGGCGGATGAGGCGGAGATCCCCGATGGTGTTGAGGCCCTCCTCCAAGTCGGGGAGCAGCTCTTCGTGGAGCTTCATGTAGCCGACCTGGAGTACCAGACCCTTCTCGGTGGCCAGGGCATGGAGTCGCTCGGCGCCTTCCACCGTCAAACAGAGGGGCTTTTCGGCAAAGACGTGTTTCCCGGCCTCGAGGGCGCCTTGGCTGATCTGCTCATGAGCCCCGGAGGTGAGGACCAGCACCGCCTCCACCTCGGGATGGGCGCAGACCTCCCGCCAGTCGGTGGAGGCGAACACCTCTCCCGCCAGTCGGTCGGCGATCCGTTGGGTGAGCCGAGGCGAGATGTCCGCCACGGCCGCCACCCGGAACCGACTCTCCATCCGGGCAAGGTTCGGGAGGTGCTGAATCTGGGCGATGCTCCCCAGCCCCAACACCCCCACAGAGATTGGTCGGTTCACTTCACACTCCTTACGGTCGGCGATCCGTCGACGCCGGGCCAAACCGCGCATGCGCCTTGCCGCCCGCCATGGCGGACTGTCCAGGGAACGCCTTCAACTTCAAAGGGTCCGGCGGTCTTCTCAACCGGCCAACCGAACCGAACCGCAGCAAAGTCGCGAAAATCCCCCAAAGTGGGCCCTCCCCCGCCACCACCGCCGCCGGTTGGGCAAGCTTCCGCCCAGGGGCTAGCCAGGGCTTTTCGCCGGCGCTTCTTGATCCCTTGATGCGGTCCGAACGACGTCGGAGCGGACCGTCTCGGTGTTTGGCTACTTTTCACTATGAACCCTCCGTGGGACAAAAGCCAACACCTGCGGCCCGGTTTTCTTCCCACTCTCATCCATGGACCCGCACGGGGCGGGCGGGATCCCACCGAGACGACACTACGCCAGTTCGGCACGGTCGGCGAAGTTGGCGAGTGCTTCGGGATTGGCTAGGGCTTCGGTGTTTGTCACCTCCTCGCCGTTGACCACCGCGGTGACGGCCAACTCGGTGATCTTTCCCGAACGGGTGCGGGGGATGTCGGGGGTCTGGAGCACCAGCTCCGGTACATGGCGGGGTGAGCAGTTGCGGCGGAGTCGGTCTTTGATGTCGGCCACCAGGTCGTTGGTGAGTTCCCGGCCCTCCTCCAGGCGCACGAACAGCACCATCCGGGTGTCGCGTTCCCACTTCTGCGCCACGCATATCGCCTCGACAACCCCCGGCGCTGCTTCGGCCTGCCGGTAGATCTCGGCGGTTCCGATCCGCACGCCCGCCACGTTGAGAGTGGCGTCGGAGCGGCCGTGGATGACCATGCCGCGGCGGGGAGTCCAGTTGGCGTAGTCCCCGTGGGTCCAGACTCCTGGGTACCGCTCGAAGTAAGCGGCGCGGAACTTCGCCCCGCCGGGATCGTTCCAGAACCGCAGAGGGATCGAGGGGAAGGGTTGGCTGCACACCAGCTCACCGGTGGGCCCGTTTACCGGTCGGCCTTCGGGGTCGTACACCTCCACGGCCATGCCCAGGGCGGCCCCCTGGATCTCTCCCGACCACACCGGTTGAGTGGGATCGCCTCCCACGAAGCACCCGCACAGGTCGGTGCCGCCCGAGATCGACGCCAGATGCACATCTTCGGTCACCTCTCGGTATATCCAATCGAAGCCCTCCGGAGACAGGGGCGACCCGGTCGAGCAGATGGTGCGGAGTGTATCCAGCCGATGGGTCTCTCCGGGTCGGAGCCCGGTCTGTCTGAAGGCGTCGATCAACTTGGCCGAGACGCCCAGCAGCGTGACGCCGTCGGAGTCGATCAGGTCGAACAGCCTCCCGGGGGAGGGGTGGAAGGGGTTGCCGTCGTAGAGGACGATGCTCGCCCCCGAGGAGAGGACGTTCACCAGCCAGTTCCACATCATCCAGCCGCAGGTGGTGAGGTAGAACACCCTGTCGCCCGCTCGGACATCCACCTGATGCTGATGCTCTCCCATGTTCTTCAGCATCACCCCCGCCGCCCGGTGGACGATGCACTTGGGCGGGCCGGTGGTGCCCGAGGAAAAGAGGATGAACAGGGGATGATCGAAGGGGAAAGTCTCGAAGGGGAGTTCGGCGCCCTCACCGGCGGCGAGAAACTCAACCCAGGAGATGGCGCCGGGGACGGCAGTCACGTCGGGCTCGGGGTCCAGGTTGGGGACCACCACCACCCGCCGCAGGGTGGGAAGGCCCTCGACTATCTCGGATAGGGCCTCCATACGGTCGAAGGGCTTTCCTCCGTAGGGGTAGCCGTCGGCAGCAAGCAGTAGCACCGGTTCGATCTGGCCGAACCGGTCCACCACCCCGGCCACGCCGAAGTCGGCCGAAGTGGAGCTGAACATGGCCCCCAGGCGGGCGGCGGCGATCATCAGCACCACCGTCTCGGGCCGGTTGGGCATCCATGCCGCCACCCGGTCGCCTGCTCCCACCCCGTGGGCCGAAAGCGCCGCGGCGGCGGCGGACACCTGCGAGCGCAGTTGTTTCCAGGTCAGGTCCTCGGAGTATCCGTCTTCCCGCCGGTACAGGATGGCGGGCGAGTCCCCGTCCACCCCCCGGCCGTCGAGCAGATTGGCCGCCACGCTCAAGAAGGCGTCGGGGAAGAAGCGTGCGGTGGTCAACGAGTCCCCGGGGACGAAGACCCGGTCTCCCTTTTCTCCAAGGACCCCCACATGGTCCCAGGCGACATCCCAGAACCGGGCGATGTTCTCGGTGCTCCACTGCTGCAGGGCCACCGAATCGGGCAGGTCGAGTCCGTATCTGCGGTTGGCCTCCCGGAGCAGGGAGGTCATGGCCGAGGTCTCGATTCTCCAAGCCGAAGGCGCCCAGAGAGGTTGGTCTCTCATAGGGAGTAGAGAGTATCGCCGCAGGGTGAGTGGCCGGGGTCAGGTCAGGCGGAAAGTTCCGCCTCCACGCCCAGCCGGCCGTCCTTCGAGTATGCGCCCATGGTCCATCGACTCCCTTCCCCTGCCTCCTCGTCGGGGCCGCCTCGCAGGTGGAGGGTGTCGCCGCAGAAGAAGGGCGAGCGCGCCCGGAAGGAAAAGCGCGCCGGTCCACTCACGCCGTTGCGCCGGCCCAGGTCGGCCAGCAGCATGGCGGTGAGCGGGCCGTGCACCACCAGGCCCGGGTATCCCTCCACCCCGGTGGCGTAAGCGTGGTCGTAATGGATGCGGTGGGAGTTGTTGGTGAGGGCCGAGAACCGGAATAAAAGGACCGGATCGGTGGTGACACTCTGGCTCCAGGGCATGGGGGGCGGTCCGGCGTCCAAGGGGGGATCCTGGGGGATCGAGGGTGGGGAGTCGGTGTAGATCAGGTTCTGGGACTCGGTGAGCGCCGGTCCCTCCTCTCCCCAAATCCGGTATTCCACCGTCACCACCACCAGGGGGCCGCTTCGGCCTTCCTTGCGGGCCACGCTCTTCACGGTGCCCTGCTGCCGGGCCTCCTCTCCCACCAGCAACGGGCGGTGGAAGACGGTGGTTCCGCCCGCGAACATCCTTCTACGCTGCGGGACGGGGGGAAGGAACCCTCCCCGGCGGGGATGGCCGTCCTCCCCGGTCTCCGAGCGGCGGGCGGCGGGGAGGAAGTAGAGCCAGTGCCACATGGGGGGAAGGGGGTCTCCCACCTCAGCGGCCGGACCATCAAGATCGAA